>DJWR01000045.1:0-28499 GCA_002441055.1 Caulobacteraceae bacterium UBA6225
CGACTTCCTTCACCATCTGCGCGCCCATGTTCTCGAACTTGTCGGTGAGTTCGATCTCCTTGGCGACGGTGACGCCGTCCTTGGTGATGCGCGGGGCGCCGAACGACTTGTCGATCACAACGTTGCGGCCCTTGGGGCCCAGGGTCACCTTCACGGCATTGGCGAGGGTGTTGACGCCGCGGAGCATGCGGTCGCGGGCGTCAGCGGAGAAATAGACGTCTTTCGCAGCCATTTCTTCTTCTACTTTCCTTGATGGCGAAGGGCAGTGTCGGGATCATCCCGGATCGCGCGCCTTGGCCGTATGTCTTCAACCCGCCTTTCGGCGGGCCAGGTCGGCGAGGGGCCGGGGTCTTAGTCGAGGACGCCCAGGACGTCGCTTTCCTTCATGATCAGCAGGTCTTCGCCTTCGAGCTTGATCTCGGTGCCCGACCACTTGCCGAACAGGATGCGATCGCCGGTCTTGACGTCCAGGGGCTGGACCTTGCCGCTTTCATCACGGGCGCCGGGGCCGACGGCGATGATTTCGCCTTCCTGCGGCTTTTCCTTCACGGTGTCGGGGATGATGATCCCGCCCTTGGTCTTCTGTTCTTCCTCGACACGCCGCACGAGGACGCGGTCTCCCAAAGGACGAAACGCCATTTTGGTCTTGCTCCATTCGGAACTATTGGAATTGCGATGAGGCCAGCTCCCGCGGTCGGCGCATATTAGCAGCCGCCGACCCTGAGTGCTAACGCGGCCTGGAATTAGGTAGGACGGCCTGCGAAGTCAAGCTGCGCCGCGGCGATTGGTCATCATTCGGACTGGGCTCGCCGTCAGGATTTCTGTCGGAAGCTTAACTGGATAGGCGCCATGGCCGTGCCTATCTGTGACCTATGGTCAAGCTCTTCAAAGTCCTTCCCGCCCTGATGGCCCTGGCTGGCGTGCTCAGCCTGTTCGTCCTCACCCGGCCGGCCACCTTCTGAGGCGCCTTGCGTCGTCTCACCGCCCCGGCGCTTGACCTTCGGGCCGCCGGCGTCCTCCACTGCGCCGATCATGGGGAAATCATCCGAAACCGCGTCCGGGCCCACCCGGGGGCGCCGGCCCAAGGGCCAGGGCCAGGATCTGCGCGAAGCCATCCTGAACGCCGCCGAGGAGCTGTTCTCCCGCCATGGCTTCTATGGCGTTACGGTGCGCCAGGTGGCCGCCGAGGCCGGCGTCGACACCGCCCTGATCCACTATTATTTCGGCGCCAAGCGCGAGCTGTTTGACGCGGTTTTCGCCAGGCGCGCCGAGATCCTCAACCGGGCGCGGCTGGAGGCCATGGCCGCCTACCAAGCGGCCCATCCCAACGACCTGAAGGTCGAAGGCGTCATCGAGGCCTTCATCGGGCCGCTGCTGGACCGCTCCATGACCCAGGACCCGGGCTGGAAAAACTATTTCCGACTGGTCGCCCTGGTGAACAACACCCCGGCCTGGGGGGGCGAAACCATGCACCGCTTCTTCGATCCCGTTGTGCACAAGCTGATCGACACCCTGAAGGCGGCCTTGCCGGAGGCCGAAATCGACGACCTCTACTGGTGCTACCAGTTTCTCACCGGGGCCATGATGTTGGCCCTGTCGGAGACCGGGCGGATCGACCAGCTGTCAGATGGCCTGTGCCGCTCGTCGGACCTGCAGGCGGTGCGCGAGCGATTGTTCGCCTATTGCGCCGCGGGCCTCGAAACCGTCGTGCGTCGTCGCGCCTGAGCCTGGCCCCGCAGCTAGTGTTGCGGAAATTCACCAACTGGCCAAAAATTTCGCACAACCCTCCATCTGAGCCCTGGCGCGAAGGCCCTGGTTGCAGGCACACTCACCGCTAATTCACCAACTGGTGAGTTTAGGCGACGTCGCACCTCACAAAGCGGCGCGTTGGGGAGGATAAAATGAATTCCATCTTGAAGGCTGCGCTCCTGGCGAGCGCGGCGATGGCGGCCGTTCCTGGCGTCGCCGCCGCTCAGGCCCCCGCGCAGGGGCCCGCAGTGGTCGAAGAACTTGTGGTCACCGCCCGGCGACGTGAAGAGTCGCTCAAGGACGTGCCCGTGGCGGTCACCGCCGTCTCTGCCGAACGTCTGGAGGCCACCGGCGCCGCCGACATCACCACCTTGCAGCAATCGACCCCCAACCTCACCGTTCAGGTGGCCCGGGGCTCCAACTCCACCCTGATCTCCTTCATCCGCGGCGTGGGCCAGCAGGACCCCCTGTGGGGCTTCGAGCCCGGGGTCGGCCTCTATGTGGATGACGTCTATATCGCCCGTCCGCAGGGCGCGGTGCTCGACATCTTCGACATCGAACGCATGGAGGTCCTGCGTGGACCCCAGGGCACGCTCTATGGCCGCAACACCATCGGTGGAGCGATCAAGTACGTCACCGCCAAGATCGACGGCGATCCGGAGATGCGGTTCAAGGGCCAGCTCGGCTCCTACAATCAGCGCGACTTCATCGGCTCGGCCAAGGGCATGGTCAGCGACAACCTGGGCGTCGGCCTGACCTGGGCCAGCTTCGACCGGGACGGCTATGGCAACAACCTGACCACCGGGGCTGAGCACTATAACAAGGACGTGGCTGCGGCCCGGGCCACGGTGGAGTTCTCGCCCACGCCGGACCTGTTCTTCCGTCTGGCCGGCGACATCGTCACCGACCGCTCCAACCCCCGTCACGGCCACCGCGAAGCCGCCGCCTTCAACGCGGCCAATCTGCCGATCCCCGGCGGCGAGGTCCTGCCCAACGTCTATGACACCCGGGCCGGGGCCGGCGACAAGAACCGGGTGGAGAGCCGCGGCGTCTCTCTGCTGGGGGAATGGTCGGCCAGCGACTCCCTGACCTTCAAGTCTATTTCGGCCTATCGCGCGGGCGAAACTGCGGGCGAGATCGATTTCGACACCCTGCCGGCACCCTATCTGGACATCCCGGCCCGCTATAGCGACCACCAGTTCACCCAGGAACTGCAGCTCCTCTATTCGGGCGACCGGGTGCAGGCGGTGGGCGGTCTCTTCTATCTGAACGCCACGGCAGCCGGCGCCTTCGACACGGTGCTGAGCCAGGCGGCGCTGACCATCGCCACGGCCGGCCATGTGGACACCGAAAGCTGGTCGGCCTTCGCCGATGTGAGCTTTGATCTGACCGAGGCGCTGACCCTGTCGGTGGGCGGGCGCTACACCCGAGATGAGAAGACCGGCGTGGTCTATCGCCAGAACTTTACGGGCATCCGTTCGCCCCTGTTCGGCAACCCGCTGGCCGTGCCGGGCCTGGTGCGGTCGAACTTCACCAGCACCGACAGCTACGAGAAGTTCACCCCCCGGGTCAGCGTCAGCTACGATCTCAGTTCCGAGCTGACCGGCTACGCCTCCTATAGCCAGGGCTTCAAGTCCGGCGGCTTCGACATGCGCGCCGACGCCATCCTCACCCCCACCTCCCGGGATGGCTATGCGCCTGAGACGGTGGATTCCTACGAGGCCGGCCTGAAGGGCTACTTCTTCGATCGTCGTCTGAACCTGAACACTGCGGTCTTCTACGCCCAGTATCAGGACCAGCAGGTCACCCTGCAGACGCCGGTGGGCGCCTCCATCGCCAGCCAGGTGCTCAATGTGGGCGAGTCCCACATGTCGGGCGTCGAGCTGGAAGGGGTCGCCTATCTGACCCCCGATCTGAGCGCCAACTTCTCCCTGGGCTACATCAAGGCCGAGTTCGACGAGTATCGGGCCCTGAACCCACTCACCGGCGTGGTGGAGGACTTCGCCGACAGCCGGGTGTTCCAGAACACCCCGGAATGGACCGGCGCTTTCAGCCTGACCTACCAGCGTGACCTGGGCGACAAGGGAAAGATCAGCTTCATCCCTTCGGCGGCCTATCGTTCGTCCTTCTCCATGTTCGAGATCCCCTCGCGGCTCGATCAGGGCGCCTACTGGCTCTATGACGCCAGCCTGGTGTGGACCTCCGAAAGCGAGCGTTATCGGGTGGGCCTGCACGGCAAGAACCTGGGCGATGAGACCTATCGCATCGGGGGGTACAACTTCCCGGGCGGCCTCTTCGCCAATTCGATCACGGCCTATTATGGCCCGCCCCAGACCGTGACCCTCTCCCTCGAAGCGAAGTTCTAGTAGAGCTTGGCGGCCCGGCTCCCCTTGGGGGCCGGGCCTTCGTCTGTTTGCGGAGCTCGAATGACCACGCCCCCTGACGCCGCCACCCGCCCGCCCCGGGGCATTTCGCCTGGCCGCTATCCGATCACCGTCCTTGGGGTGTTGATCGTCGCCTATACGTTCAACTTCCTCGATCGCCAGATCCTCGGAATCCTCGCCGGGCCCATCAAGGCCGATCTGGGGCTGACCGACAGCCAGCTGGGCCTCATGGGCGGGCTGGCCTTCGCCCTCTTTTACACCGGCCTTGGCATTCCGGTGGCCTGGCTCGCCGACCGCTGGAGCCGCACCTGGATCATGACCGGGGCGCTGGCCCTGTGGAGCGGCTTCACCGCCCTGAGCGGCTTCGCCACCGGCTTCTGGTCTCTGTTTCTGGCCCGGATGGGGGTCGGGATCGGTGAGGCTGGCGGCGTGGCCCCCGCCTATTCCCTGATCGCCGACTACTTTCCCAAGACCCAGCGGGCCCGGGCGCTGGCGGCCTATTCCTTCGGCATCCCCATCGGCTCGGCCCTGGGCATCCTGTTCGGCGGTTTGATCGCCCACGCCATCGACTGGCGGGCGGCCTTCACCATCGTGGGGGCGGCTGGGATCGCCTTCGCCCCAATCTTCCGCCTGATCGTCAAGGAGCCCCGGCGGGGCGCCTATGATGAGCCGCCGGTCGATCCTGTCCCGCCGCTGGCCGAACAGGCGCCGGCCGCCCCACCCCCCGGCGCGGTGGCCCTGTTGCTGCGCAAGCCCAGCTTCTGGCTGATCTCGCTTGGGGCGGCGGCCTCGTCGGTGTGCGGCTATGGCGTGGCCTTCTGGCTGCCCTCCTTCTTTGAGCGCAGCCTGGGCATGAGCCTGGTGGACCGCTCCATCTTCCTGGGGATCATCACCCTGGTGGGCGGGGTGATCGGCGTCTGGGCCGGGGGCTGGCTGGGCGACCGGCTGGGGCCGAAGCTTCCGGCGGCCTATCTGCTGGTGCCAGCCGGGGCCTTCCTGATCGCCCTGCCGTGTTTCTTCCTGGCCATTCAGTCCCAGTCCCTGGCCCTGGCCTTCGTCCTGTTCATCATCCCCCAGGGGTTGAACCTGGCCTGGTTGGGTCCGGTGATCACGGCGGTCCAGCACCTGGTGCCGGTGGCGCAGCGCTCGGTGGCCTCGGCCTGCTTCCTGTTCGTCAACAACCTGATCGGTCTGGGCCTGGGCACCTGGTACTTCGGCGCGGTGTCTGACGCCCTGACTCCCAGGTTTGGCGAGGAATCCCTGCGCTACGCCATCTATTCGGGCCTGGCCTTCTATCTGGTGGCCTCGGCCCTGTTCGTCATCGGCGCCCGGCGGCTGAAGCACGACTGGGTGGCCTGAGCCCCCAGTCGTGGCCCAGCACGGCCCAGGTCCCAGCGCGCACCCTTGGGCCCGCGCTGGGTGTCCCGCCTGACGGGCGTAGAGCCCTTTCCGATCTGATTGCTTCAATCAGATCGGATAAAAAAGGGCTCTAAATCATAAAGTTAGAGCATTTTTCGATCCGATAGCCGCATCACGCTTATCGGAAAATGCTCTAGGGGTGTTTGGACAGCTCCATCCGCGCGATGGTCCGGTTGTGAACCTCGTCGGGGCCGTCAGCCAGGCGCAGGGTGCGCTGACCGGAATAGGCCTTGGCCAGACCGAAATCACTGGTCACGCCTGCGCCCCCATGGGCCTGGATGGCGTCGTCGATGACCTTCAGCGCCATGGTCGGGGCCTGGACCTTGATCATGGCGATCTCCAGCCGGGCCACCTTGTTGCCGGCCTTGTCCATCATGTCGGCCGCCTTCAGGCAGAGCAGGCGGGTCATCTCGATATCGATGCGGGCCCGGGCGATGCGCTCCTCCCACACCGAATGCTCTGCGATGGTCTTGCCAAAAGCCGTGCGGCTCTTGAGTCGGCGGCACATCTTCTCCAGGGCCACCTCAGCCGCCCCAATGGTGCGCATGCAGTGGTGGATCCGGCCTGGCCCCAGGCGCGCCTGGCTGATCTCGAAGCCGCGGCCCTCGCCCAGCAGCAGGGACTCCTCGACCGGCACGCGGACATTCTCCAGCACCGCCTCGGCATGGCCGTGGGGTGCGTCATCAAAGCCGAACACCGGCAACATCCGCACGATCTTCACGCCAGGCGCGTCCATGGGCACCAGAACCTGGCTCTGCTGCTGGTGGCGCGGAGCCTCCATGTCGGTCTTGCCCATGACGATGGCCACCTTGCAGCGGGGATCGCCCATGCCGGATGACCACCACTTGCGGCCGTTGATCACATAGTGGTCGCCGTCACGATCGATTCGGGTCTCGATATTGGTGGCGTCGGACGAAGCCACCTGGGGCTCGGTCATCAGGAAGGCTGAGCGGATGTCCCCGTTCATCAGCGGGCGCAGCCAGCGCTCCTTCTGCGCCAGACTGCCATAGCGGTTGAGGATTTCCATATTGCCCGTATCGGGCGCCGAGCAGTTGAACACCTCGGCGGCGAACTCGACCCGCCCCGTGATTTCGGCGATCGGCGCATATTCCAGGTTGGTCAGCTGCTCGCCTTCGAAGACGAAGCTGTCATCCACATGGGCGACGCCGGACGACGGGGGCATGAACATGTTCCAGAGGCCGGCGGCCTTGGCCTTGGCCTTCAGCTCCTCGATCACCGGGAGGACTTTCCACCGCGGGCCTTCAGCCTGCTGCGCCTCATAGACCGGCACAGCGGGGATCACATGCTCGTCCATGAAGGCGTTCACCCTGGCGATCAGAGCCTTCTGCCGTGCCGAATATTCGAAATCCATGGGGCTCGCCTTCCATTCAAACAAATGTTTGAACGCAATTTACGCCCCCCTGACGAACAGGCGTTTGATTTTTAGCAATTCTGCGCCAATGGTGATCAAGAGATCGATCCGGGCGCGTCCTGGCCCCCTGCGGCCGACCCCCGGCGCCCCGCTTCAACGCCCATGTCCCCGGGAGGACCACGATGAACGTCGCCGCCGAAAAAGCCCAATCCAGCTTCGCGCTGAACCCCCAGGACGAGCTCAACGACCTCCGCATCTCCGACAAGGCGATGCCGCTCCTGAACCACGTCAAGAAGTTCATCGCCGAGGTGGTCCAGCCCATGTCGGTGGAATTCCATCGCCTGGGCGAGGGCAAGACCGACATCTGGTCCTATGCGCCGGGCCAGCTGGAAGTCCTGGAAGCCGCCAAGGACAAGGCCAAGGCCGAAGGCCTGTGGAACTTCTTCCTGCCCAACGCCGAGACCGGCGAGGGCCTGTCCAACCTCGACTACGCCTATATCGCCGTCGAGCTCGGCAAGAATCCGATGGCCTCGGAGACCATGAACTGCGCCGCCCCNNCTGGAAGGCAAGATCCGCTCGGCCTTCGCCATGACCGAGCCGGACATGGCCTCGTCCGACGCCAAGAACATCCGCATGCGCGCCACCCTGGTGGGCGATGAGTATGTGATCAACGGCGAGAAGCACTACATCTCCGGCGCCGGCGACCCGCGCTGCAAGGTGATGATCACCATGGTGCAGACGAGCCCCGAGGGCCCGCCGCACCTGCGCCAGTCGCAGATCCTGGTGCCCATGGACACCCCCGGCGTCCAGGTGGTCGGGCCGATGAACGTCTTCGGCGATCCTGACGCCCCGCACGGCCACATGCACATCGTGTTCGACAATGTCCGCGTGCCGGCCTCGAACATGCTGCTGGGCGAAGGCCGCGGCTTCGAGATCAGCCAGCTGCGTCTGGGCCCTGGCCGTATCCACCACTGCATGCGCGCCATCGGCCAGGCCGAGAAGGCGCTGGATCTGATGGTCACCCGCGGCCTGACCCGCGAAGCCTTCGGCAAGCCGATCATCCAGCTCGGCGGCAATATCGAAATCGTCAGCCGCGCCCGCATCGAGATCGAGGCCATGCGCCTGATGGTGCTCAAGGCCGCCAAGGCCATGGACGTCCTGGACCGTCAGGAAGCCCGCATCTGGATCCATATGGTCAAGGCCATGGTGCCCGAGCGGGTCTGCCAGATCATCGACCAGGCTATCCAGATGCACGGCGCCACCGGCGTCTCGCAGAAGACGCCCCTGGCGCGGATGTACACCTCCACCCGCACCCTGCGCCTGGCCGATGGCCCGGACGAGGTCCACCACATGGTGGTTGGCCGCAATGAGCTGCGCCAGTACCGCGAAATGCCCCAGGACGCCTCCACCGCGGCGGTGTTCCGGAACTAGAACCTCAAGGTTCCTGTTCGTTTCCGAGAGACCCCGGCGCCTGCGCCGGGGTCATTTGCTTTGGGGTCTGCGCCCGGCTGGCGGCGTCGCCTTGCCGGGTGTATGGCCAAGCCATGAGCCCTGACACGCGCCTTGATGTACTGACCGCCGAACAGGCGCGGTCCCATCTGCCGGCCCTGGGCGAACTTCTGGCCGCCTGCGTGGCGCAGGGGGCGTCGGTGTCCTTCCTGGCGGGGCTTGAGGCCGATCGTGCCGCGGCCTGGTGGGCGGACCAGCTGGCCGCTGACGACGGCCGCCGACTGGTTACGGCCTTCGACCGCCAGGGCCTTTGCGGCGTTGTCCAGGTGATCCCGGCCGGGCCAGAGAACCAGCCCCATCGCGGAGATGTGGCCAAGATGCTGGTCCTGCCCCGCGCCCGGCGCATGGGTCTGGGCGCCGCCCTGCTGGAAGGCGCCGAGGCGGCCGCCCGCCAGATGGAGCTGACCCTGCTGGTCCTCGACACCGTCACTGGCGGCGACGCCGAGCGCCTCTATGCCCGCGCCGGCTGGACCCGTGTCGGCGTCATCCCCGGATTCGCCCTTTCCACAGACGGCCGGCCCGAGGCCACCACCGTCTTCTACAAGGCGCTCGCCCAATGAGGCTAGCAGCGCCTGCTCCGTCCCGCGCGCGACGCGCTGCGGACCGTTTCCCGGCGGCGGCCTGTGCCCGCCGTTCGGGGCCGGCCGCTCTACTGGAGGCTACCCCACGTGACCCTGCCCATCGCGATTTACATCCTGGCGGCCGCCTTTGCGACGGCCACCCTGTCCGGCGTCTTCGGCATGGCCGGCGGCCTGGTGCTGATGGGCGCCCTGGCGCTCGTCCTGCCGGTGTCGGCGGCCTTCGTCACCCATGGCGTCCTGCAGCTGGTCGCCAATGGCTGGCGGGCGATCCTGCATAGGCGCCATGTCCACTGGGACATTGTCGGCTGGTATGCGCTCGCCTCCCTGATCGCCGGGGTCCTGGTCTCGCTCGCCGCCTTCACGCCGTCCAAGCCCTTCCTGTTCCTGATGCTGGGTCTCGTGCCCTGGCTCACCTGGCTGCCGCCGAACTGGCTGAAGCTGGACGCCGCCCGCCCGCCTCAGGCTTTCGCTTCGGGCTTCCTGGTCACGGGCCTGAACCTGATGGCGGGCGTCGCCGGCCCCTTGCTGGACATCTTCTTCGTCCGCACCGAGCTCACCCGCCACGTCATCGTCGCCACCAAAGCCGCCACCCAGGTCTTCGCCCACTTGGCCAAGATCATCGTCTATGGGGCGCCGCTGCTGATGGCGGGCGGTGGGCCAGAGGCCGCCGACATGCCGCCGCTCTGGCTGTTCGCCCTGGCCATACCGCTCTCCATGGCCGGCACCTGGTGCGGCGGGCTGATCCTGGAGCGCATGAGCGATGTGAACTTCAAGCGCTGGACCCGCTGGATCGTCACCGCCGTCGGCGTCCTCTACCTGATCCAGGCCGCCCAGCTCCTGGGTCTCGGCGCATGAGCAGCCTGACCGTCGGGCTGGTCCTGGCCGCCGTCCTCGCCGCCTCGGCCATATCGGGCCTGCTGGGCATGGCGGGCGGCTCGCTCTTGATGGCGGTTCTGACCCTGATCCTGCCAGTCGGCGCGGCTCTCGCCCTGCACGGGGCGGCGCAGCTAGCCTCCAACCTGGCCCGCGCCGGCTTCAACGCCCGCCACGTCCGCTACCGCACAGTGGGCTGGTTCGGTCTGGGTTCGCTCAGCGCCATGGGGGTGTTGTCGTTCGTGGCCTTCCAGCCATCCAAGGCTGCGGTGTTCATCGGTATGGGGCTTTTGCCCATCCTGGTCTGGCTGCCGCCGCGCCTCATCCCCCTAGACGCTGCGCGGCCCACCCACGCCGTGGCCGGGGGCTTCCTGGCCACCGTCATGGCGCTCGCCGTCGGCGTGTCAGGTCCCTTGAGCGAGCTGTTCCTGGTCCGCAGCTCCCTGAACCGCCACGAGGTGATCGGCACCAAGGCCGCCTTCCAGGTCTTCGCCCATCTGGCCAAGCTGATCTTCTATGGCGGGGCCTTGTTCGCGCTCGACGCTGAGGGGGAGGGCCTGGGCCTTGCTCTGGTGGCGGGCGCGGTTGTCGCCGCCGTGCTCGGCGCGGCGCTCGGCCGCCGGTTCCTGGACGCCATCTCAGAGGACCACTTCCGCCGCTGGCGCCGCTGGATTTTCACCGCCCTGGGCGCCGGCTTCCTGGTCCAGGGGCTGCGCCTCCTGGTCGGGGCCTGAGGCAAAAAAAGAGCCGCGTCCATGAAGGGCGCGGCTCGAAAGGTATAGGGAGGAAACGCCCAAAAGGGCCAGGCTGAGATAATCCCCCCTTGGCCAAAGGCAAGGGGGTTGGTGAAAGATTCTTCGCGTCGTTGCGTCACAGGGGGTGAAATGCATCTGGAAGCCCGGAATTCGCACAACCAGCATGTTCGGCTGGAGCCGTTGGCCGAACGTCATCGCGCCGAATTGCAGGCGGCCTGCGCCGCCGATCTTCGGGTGTGGCGCGACCTCTATCCCCACTCCATGGCGCCGGAGCATTTCGACGCCGGTTGGGCTCGGATGATGGCCCAGGCCGCTGACGGCAGCTGGATCCCCTTCGCCGTCCTGGTGGGCGAGGTCTGTATCGGTATGACCAGCTATATCGGCCCCGATCCCGTCAACGCCTCAGTGGAGATCGGCGGCACCTACTACCATCCCGACCATCGCGGCGGGCCGGTGAACCCGGCGGCCAAGCGGCTGATGCTGGGCAACGCCTTCGAGTCCGGCGCCCGGCGGGTGCAGCTGAATGTCGACGCCATCAATCACCGCTCCCGCGCCGCGGTCCTGAAGCTGGGCGCCGTGCAGGAGGGCATCCTGCGCCAGCATCGCGTCGTCTGGACCGGCCGCATCCGCGACACGGTGGTCTTCTCCATCCTGGCGGCGGAGTGGCCCGCGGTCCGGGCGGGCCTGGATGCGCGGCTCGCGGGGTACTGAACGCCCTGCCGCCGCCCTCGTCCTTCGAGGCCCTTCGGGCGCCTCAGGATGAGGGCGGAATGGGAGGGCTGAGCCAGCACCCACCTTCCTCATCCTGAGGTGCGAGCGGCAGCGAGCCTCGAAGGACGCAGGGCCGTCCCGCTAAGCGCTGGCGGCGGTGCGTTCAGGCGCCGCCGGGAAGAACACCTCGTCGGCATGCTTGGCCACGTCCTGGGCGGTGTAGGGCTTGCCCGGNNACCCCCAGCACCTTGCCCGAGTGATCGGCGGCGAGGTCGGAGACCATGTAGAGCACGCCGGGCGCGATGTTCTCCGGCAGGCTCATGGGATCGGGCTCCTTGCCCTGACGGCCGGGCAGGTCGGCGGTCATGCGGGTGAAGGCGCCCGGCGCCAGGCCCATGACGCGGATACCGTACTTGCGGCCCTCGATGGAGAGCACGCGCATCAGGCCGTAGATGCCCGCCTTGGCCGCCCCGTAATTGGCCTGGCCGAAATTGCCATAGAGGCCCGAGGTGGATGAGGTCAGCACCATGACGCCGGGATGATTGTTCTCCTTCATCCACTTCCAGACCGGCCAGGCGCAGCAATAGGTGCCCTTCAGGTGCACCTTCACCACCAGATCCCAGTCGGCTTCAGACGTGTTGGCGAAGGTCTTGTCCCGCAGGATGCCGGCGTTGCAGACCAGGATGTCGATCTTGCCGTAAGCGTCCAGAGCGGTCTTGAGGATGTTCTCGCCGCCCTCGACGGTGGAGACATCGTCCCCATTGGCCACGGCCTCGCCGCCGGCTTCCTTGATCTCGTCAACCACCTTCTGGGCGGCGCTGCGGTCGGCGCCCGACCCGTCGCGGGTCCCGCCCAGGTCATTGACCACCACCTTGGCGCCTTCCTTGGCGAACAGCTTGGCATAGGCCTCCCCCAGGCCCCCGCCGGCCCCAGTCACAATGGCCACTTTTCCGTCGAGCAATCCCATGGTCGTCTCCCTAAAATGTTCGAATTCTTATGGGAGCCATCATCCGACCGGGCAGGGGGCCTTGGCAAGGTGGGCGGCGCCTAAGCCGTCTCGGGCGCTCCGGGCGCAGGCTTCCCCCGGCGGGCGCGGAAGAAGCTGCGGAGCAGGTCGGCGCTTTCCGCCGCCAGGACGCCACCGGTCACATCCGGTCGCCAGTGGCAGGTGGGCTGCTCGAAGTATTTCGGACCATGCAGGATGGCCCCGCCCTTGGGGTCGTCGGCGCCGAACACCACGCGGCCGATCCGCGCATGGCTGATGGCGCCGGCGCACATGGCGCAGGGCTCCAGCGTGACCACCAGGGTCAGGCCCGTCAGCCGGTAGTTGCCCAGCTTGCGGGCGGCCTCGCGCAGGGCGACGATCTCGGCGTGGGCGGTGGGATCATGGCCGCCGATGGGGCCGTTGGCGCCGATGGCGACCACCTCGCCTGTGGCCGGATCGACCACACAGGCGCCCACAGGGGTTTCCCCGCGTGCGGCGGCGTCTTGCGCGGCGCGCAGGGCGATGCGCATGGTGCGTTGATCATGGTCCACGAACGGCAACGAACTCCCCGCCCCCCCTCCGGTCAAGCCCAAGACGCCCACGACCCCGCCGCGCCCGACGGGGCCGAGGGCGGCGGCGAGCGCGTGGCCAAGGCCCTGGCCCGCGCTGGCGTCGCCTCCCGCAGGGAGGTTGAGCGCCTGATCGAGGCCGGCCGCGTGGCCCTGAACGGCCAGGTGCTGACCACGCCCGCGGTCAAGGTCGAGGCCGGCGACATCCTCACTGTGGACGGCGAGGTGGTGGACGACCGCGAGCCGGCCCGCCTGTTCCGCTATCACAAGCCCGCGGGCCTGGTGACCACCCATTCCGATCCGGCCGGTCGCTCCACGGTGTTTGAAACCTTGCCCGACGGTCTGCCCCGCCTGATCTCCGTCGGCCGGCTGGACCTGAACACCGAAGGCCTGCTGCTGCTCACCAATGACGGGGCGCTGGCCCGGGCCCTGGAGCTGCCGTCCACCGGCCTGCAGCGCCGCTATCGCGCCCGGGCGCATGGCCGCATCACCCAGGACAAGCTGGACGGGCTGAAGGATGGGGTGACCGTCGAGGGTGTCCGCTACGGCCCCATCGAGGCCCGCATCGATAAGGCCCGGGAAGGCGCCAAGGGCGCCAATGTCTGGATCAGCCTGACCCTGACCGAGGGCAAGAACCGGGAGGTTCGGCGGGTGCTGGAGTCCCTGGGGCTGCAGGTCAACCGGCTGATCCGCCTCTCCTACGGGCCGCTGGCGCTCGGCGTGCTGGAGGCCGGCGAAATCGAGGAGGTGGGGCCCCGGGTGCTGCGCGAACAGTATGCGGGCTTCATCTCGCCTGAGGACATGCCCAAGGGCGACAGGCCGGCCTATTCGCCGCCCAAGCGCAACCGCGCCGCCGGCGCCGCCCGCCGGGCGGCGGCCGAGGTAGAGCAGGTCGTGGTCAAGCCGGTGGAAAAGAAGGCCTACAAGCCCGGCTGGGCCAAGGCCAAGATCACCGTGCGGCCCAAGGGCGCGCCCAAGGCCAAGCCCGCGCCCAAGGTCAGCGGCCGCGACGCCGCCCTGGCCGAGGGCCGGGTGATGATCAACAGGGCCCGTGTCCAGGCCGCCCGGGCGACCGCGGCCAGCGCTGAACGGGCTGACCGGACCGAACGACCCGACCGCGCACGCCCAGAACGTCCGGCCGCTGATCGCCCCCGGCCGGACCGGGCCAAGCCTGCTGCAGCCAGAACCGAGGGACCCAGACCGGACGGGGCCAGACCTGACAGGGCCAGACCGGATGGGGCCAAGTCTGATCGGCCGCGCTCCTCATCGCCGCGTCCCCAGGGGGGCAAGGGCGAGCGCCCGTCATCCGACCGTCCCCATTCGGCGGGCGCGGGCGCGCCGCGGCCAAGGCCCGCCCCTGGCAAGGGTCAGCCTGGCGGCAAGTCGTCGTCCGAGCGCAAGCCCCACGCCGGCGGCAAGGGTGAGCGTCCGGCTGGTCCGCCCCGCGGCGGCCCACGCCCTGGCGCTCCTTCCCGTGGGCCAGGCGGCCCCCGTGGACCTAAGTCCCGGGGCTAGGCCGTGCGCATCGTTTCGGGAGAGTTCCGCGGCAAGAGTCTGGCCGCGCCGCAGGGGGTGAACACGCGCCCCACCTCCGATCGCGCCCGCCAGGCGATCTTCAACATCCTGGAGCACGCCCCCTGGTCCGAGGGCCTGCGAGACCTTCGCGTCATCGACCTGTTCGCCGGGTCCGGGGCCCTGGGCTTCGAGGCCCTGTCCCGCGGGGCGAAGTTCTGTCTGTTCGTGGAGACCGACGAGGACGCCCGCGGCGCCATCCGGGAGAATGTGGACGCCATGGGCCTGTTTGGCCGCACCCGGGTCCACCGTCGCGACGCCACCCAGCTGGGCGTCCGGCCGGGCGCAGATGGCCCGGCATTCGACCTGGCCTTCCTCGATCCGCCCTATGGCAAGGGCCTGGGCGAGGCCTGTCTGCCCTCCCTGGCGGCGGGGGGCTGGCTCGCGTCCGGCGCCCTGATCGTCTGGGAGCGGGGGGCGAGCGAGCCGCCCCCCACGGTCACAGGCTTCCAGGAGTTGGACGCCCGCGACTATGGCGCCGCGCGCGTCCATTTCCTGAAATACTCACCACAGGCGTGAGGTCGTCCGGTTGTCCTGCCGGCTGCGCAGGTTGGCGAGGCCCTCCCGGGTGATCCGGTAGGGTCCGCCGCTGCGGCTGGCGATGAAGCCTCGCCGGCGCAGGGCCTGGAAGACGGCCAGGTCGCAATCGGTCAGGCGCCAGCCCTCGCCGGTGATGCAATCGACGTCGATGATATGGCCGCGGTCGTCGCGGACAGGGCGAAGAATGGCCCCCTGGGCGAGGGCATGCAGCGTCCTTTGCTGCGGTTTGGGGATGTTCAAGGAAGGTCGTCCGGTGGTCAGGCATAGCCTTGCCGTCCGCGCGCAGAGGCCACGCGGCGTGCGGGGTTCGCGCCTGAAACCCTGCGGACGTGCGTCACGTCTGCTGACGGTTCAGGCTCGGCGGCTCATCACAACGGGTGACATAAAACCCTCTTCCAGAGCGATCGAAGCTAGCAGGATCTCGCCGGGGCACAAGACAGTCGAAGCGCAGGGCCGGAGAGGGCGAGAAATGCGACATTTTTATGAATGTTCTCAGACGCTTGAGCGCTGTGAAGCTTCACGGTCCATTTAGGGTTGCAGGGCAAGGTTGGCGCGTCATCCGCCTGGAATCCCCCTGCCATGCTGGCCACCCTCTTCGACCTGGCGGATCCGGTTTCGCCGATCCGTCCCGAGACCCAGGGCGAGCAGGTTTATAAGCGGTTCCAGGCTGAGCCAGACGTCCTCGCCCTCGCCGTCGTTGATGAGGAAGGCCGGCCGATCGGCATGGTCGAGCGCAACGCCTTCTTTGTCGCCATGGCTGCGCACTATGGTCGGGCCCTCTACGCCCTTCGCCCGGTCTCCTTATTGATGAACCGCTGCCCCCTGGTGGTGGAGGGCGATGTCACAGTGGCCGATTTCTGCGGCCAGGCCCTGGCCGACCGGGCCTCGGAGCTTCTGCAGGGGTTCATCGTCACCACGGGCGGCCGCTATGCCGGCGTTGGCAGCGCGCTGTCGCTGTTGCAGGCGACCAGCGAGGCCAACCGCCGCCACGCCGAGGAAATGACCCAGATCGCCGAAACCCTGGGCCGGGCGGAGGCCCAGGCCCAGGCGGCGCTGAGCGCCAAGTCTCAGTTCCTCGCGGTGATGAGCCACGAGATCCGCACCCCCCTGAACGGTGTGCTGGCGATCGCCGACATCCTGGAGCGCAAACTCGCCCAGCCTGAACTGGCCCCCTATGTCCACACCATCCAGGACTCCGGCCAGACCCTGCTACGCCTGCTCACCGACGCCCTGGACCTTTCCCGCGCCGAGGCCGGGCGTCTGGAGCTGAGCGAAGAGCCCTTCCACCTGGCCGGCCTGCTGGACGATGTGTCATCCCTGTGGACGGTGCGCGCCGAGGACCGGGGGCTGAGCCTGGCCTTCTCCTATGACGGCGATCGGGATCAGTGGGCCCTGGGCGATGCGGTCCGGATCAAGCAGGTGTTCAACAACCTGATCAGCAACGCCCTGAAATTCACCCAGAGCGGCGGTGTCGAAGTCACCCTGAGCTGCGTCCGTGAGGACATCCTGCTGGAGGTGGAGGGTGAGGTGCGCGATACGGGCTCTGGCGTTCCAGCCGATCGCCTGTCGCAGATATTCCAGCCCTTCAGCCAGACAGAGGCTGGGCTCCGGGAAGGGGGCGCCGGACTTGGTCTGTCCATCTGTCGTCAGTTGATCGAGCAGATGGGCGGGCAGATTGAAGCCAGGCTCAATGAGGGACCCGGCACGACCTTCTGTTTCCGCATCCCCCTCTATGACGTGCCTGCCACGGCGACCGCGGCTGAAGCCTCATCCGGTGGAGGCGCCGGCATCGGGGATCACATCCGGGTTCTGATCGCCGACGACAACGCCACCAACCGCCTGGTGGCGACCACCCTCTGCGAGATGTTCGGCGCCGAGGCCCATGCGGTGGATGATGGGCGGGCGGCCGTCGAGGCGGCGGCCCTGGAGGGCTTCGACATCATCCTGATGGACATCAAAATGCCCCGGCTGGACGGCGTGGCCGCCACCCAGGAAATTCGCGCTGGCGGGGGTCCCTGCGCTGGCGTCCCGATCATCGCCCTCACCGCCAATGCGGACCCCTGGGACGCGGCCTCCTACCTGGCTCAGGGCATGGACGCTGTGGTGGAAAAGCCCATCAAGGCTGAGCGCCTGCTGGAGGTCATGGCGGCGTTGCTCGAGAGCCCGCCCATGCGCGAGGGACTGCGGGCGGCCTGATCAGCGCCGGCCGAACAGCCGCTCGATGTCGGCGAGCTTGAGCTCCACATAGGTCGGACGGCCATGGTTGCACTGGCCAGAATGGGGGGTCGCCTCCATCTGCCGGAGCAGGGCGTTCATCTCCGGGCCCGTCAGCCGTCGACCGGCCCGCACCGAGCCATGGCAGGCCATGGTGGAGCAGACCTCGGCCAGACGCTCTTTCAGGGCCAGGGCCTGGTCGGTCTCAGCGAGATCATCAGCGATGTCGCGCACCAGGCCTGCGGCGTCCGTCGTCCCCAGCAGGGCCGGCGTCTCCCGCACCAGCACAGCGCCGGCGCCGAAGGGCTCGATGATGAGGCCAAGGGCTGCGAGCTCATCGGCCCGGGCCACGACCCGCTCGGCCTCGGCGGGGTCCAGCTCGACCACCTCGGGGATCAGCAGGGCCTGACGGGCGACTGCGCCCACCGCCATCTCGGCCTTCATCTTCTCATAGACCAGCCGCTCATGGGCGGCGTGCTGGTCGACGATGACCACGCCGTCGCGGGTCTGGGCGACAATATAGGTCTCGTGCACCTGGGCCCGGGCCGCGCCCAGGGGGTAGTCCACAAGGTCTGGCGTCGGGGCGGGGGCTACATCGCCCTCAGCAAAGCCAGACACGCCCGGCGCAGGCTCGTAGGTCGGCTCGTGGCGGGCCGAGGTTTCGCCAAGGCCTGGGATCGCCTGGGCCAGGGCCTGCCCCCAACCCCCGCCGTTCCAGCTGGAAAAGCCCTGGGCCGAGGGGCCGGGGCGATAGGCGGGCGCTGGCGTCATTCCGGGCCGCAGGCCCTGCAGAGCGTCAGCGGCCACCGTTGTGGAGGCCCGGTGCCCGGCGCCGGCCAGGGCGTGGCGCAGGCCGCCAACGATCAGGCCGCGCACCAGGGCCGGATCGCGGAACCGGACCTCGGCCTTGGCCGGGTGAACGTTCACATCCACCAGAGCCGGATCGAGCTCCAGGAACAGGGCCGTCAGCGGATGGCGGTCCCGGGCGAGGAAGTCGGCATAGGCGCCGCGCAGGGCGCCCTGCAGCAGCCGGTCTCGGACCGGTCGCCCATTGACGAACAGATACTGGTGGGCCGCATTGCCCCGGTTCAGGGTCGGCAGGCCAGCATAGCCCGACAGCCGCACGCCCTCACGGACATGGTCGATCAGCAGGGCGTTGTCGGAAAACTCCCGCCCCATGATGGCCGATAGCCGCGCAAGCCGCCCTACATCGCCCGCCGGCTCGGCGGGCAGGCGCAGGACCTTTCGCCCATCGATCTCCAGGCTGAAGCTGACCGCCTCATGGGCCATAGCCTGGCGCTTGATCTCCTCGGCGATGGCCATGGCCTCGGCCCGTTCGGACTTCATGAATTTCAGCCGGGCCGGCGTGGCGTAGAACAGGTCGCGGACCTCCACCCGCGCCCCGTGGGGCCCGGGAAAGGCCGCAGGCGACACCCGGCCCATCGCCCCGCCGTCCACCCGCAGGGCGTGGGCGTCTGAGGCGCCCCGGGCCCGGCTGGTGATGGAAAGTCTGGCCACCGAACCAATGGATGGCAGGGCCTCGCCCCGGAAGCCCAGGGTGGCGATGCGCAGCAGGTCGTAGTCGCCGGCGTCATCGGGCAGGAGCTTGGAGGTAGCGTGGCGCTCGACGGCCAGCAGCAGTTCCTCGGGCGACAGGCCAAAGCCGTCATCGGCCACCAGAATGCGGGTCAGGCCGCCGCCTTCCACCTGCACCTCGACCTGCCGCGCCCCGGCGTCCAGGGCGTTCTCGACCAGCTCCTTGATGGCGCTGGCCGGCCGCTCGACCACCTCGCCGGCGGCGATGCGGTTGACGGTTTCGGGGGGAAGACGATGGATGCGCATGTTCAAGCCTGGGTCCAAAAGGCGTTATAGGACGATTCAGGCTGCGGGGGGCGGCTCCTCCTTTCGGGAAGGCTGAGGAAACCGATGATGCGCCTGATCGCCGTCCTTTGCGGAATGCTGCTGCTGGCGACGCCGCTTGCAGCGTCCTCCCAGGCCCCATCCGGCCTGCCCCAGGACCCCGATGCGGTGCTGGTGGAGGAGCTGGTGGTCACCGCCCGCGAGATCGGCCCGGCCTGGTGGCGGGTCTCGGACGCCGATTCCACCGTCTATGTGATGGGGGTGCCCTCGGTGATCCCCAAGGGATCGGGCTGGGATCCCAGCGTGCTGGAGCGCCGTCTGGAGGGGGCCAATCTGGTCATCCTGCCCTTCAACAACGCCAGCGTGAACCTGCTGACCGCGCCGGGCGCGGTGGTCAGCCTGCTGCGCCTGCGGTCCTCCACACCTTTTGAGGAGACCCTGGAGGATCCCCTGCGGGCGCGGTTCGTGGCCGCACGGACCCGGGCGGGGCAGGAGGCGGATCGCTATGGGACCCGCAATGGCATGGCCGCGGCCCTGCTTCTGGTCAGCGATTACCGTGATGCGGCCCGGCTGACGGCGGCCGATCCGGCCAAGACGATTGGCCGGATGGCGGCGGCCCGCGGTGTGCGGGTGGAGGCCAAGACTTATGACGCCGCCCCGCTTCTGGCCGCCGTGGTGCGTACGCCGGCCGCCGCGCAACGGGCTTGTGTGCTGGAAGCTCTGGCGGCGGTGGAAGCGGGCCCGGCGTCAGCCGAGGCTGCGGCCCGGGCCTGGGCCTGGGGGCGTGTGCGTGAGGCCCTGGGGGGTGAGCGGAGCTATGAGCGGTGTATCGCCGCCGCACCGGGGGCTGCGAACCTGGACGCCCGGCTGAAGGCTGATCAAACGGCCTCCATCGTCGCCGCTCTCAGGCGGCCAGGGCACAGTATCGCGGTCGTGCAGCTGCGCCCCCTGCTGGCGCAGGGGGGCGTGCTCGATCGTCTGGGCGCGCTAGGCTACGAGATCCGGACGCCGGCCGAAGACTGAGCCTTAAAGGCCCGGCAGCTTGATGCGGCTGCCGGCTTCCCGACGGATGACCACGTCGCCGCCGCCGGTGATGGCGTTGATCCGCGCCTGTTCGGCTTCGGCGTCGATGGGCCCCGACAGATCAGGACCAGAAGGCTGGGCCGGGGCGTCTTCCCCCCGCCAGAACATGACGCGATCAGCGAAACCCTTGTCCTTGTGGGCGATGTCGCCGAATTCGTCGTCAACCACATAGCGGATCAACGGGTCGGCGCCGGCCAGGCCCGCCTGCGCCACCAGAGCCTGTTCGCCCTGGCTGCGGTTCAGGCCTTCACGCTCGCCCACCAGGGCTGCGCGGGCCGCGCTTTCAGGGCGCAGTTCCTGGGGCTGCGGCTCGCCAGGCGCCGGCGGGCGCAGGGAGTAGTCGGGGGGCACCACCAGCGGCGCCTTGGTGACAACTCGGAATTCGTCAGGGGTCACCTTGGTCATGCCAAGGGCCGAGCGGGTTGAGTTGCAGCCGGCCAGACCGACGGTCGCAACCAGGGCGCCAGCGAGGATCACGCGGTTGAGGGTCATGACGAAACGCTCCCAAAGGCCGCCCCCGGCCGGAAAGTCCATTGCATTAGCGCAAACACGGGGCCGGCGCCAACGTCCTTAGGTCGTGGAGTCCCTGCGAAGCCCATCGATCAGCAACAGGACCACCCCCACGGAGATGGCCGCATCGGCGATATTGAACACCCAGGGGAAGTAAAGCCTGGAGACATCGATGAAATCCACCACCGCGCCGAACCTGGCCCTGTCGATGGCGTTGCCGATGGCCCCGCCCATCACCAGCCCCAGCGCCCAGGCCATCAGGGTTCGGTCTCCGCGCCTGGCCCAGACCGCCAGAGCGATCGCCACCAGGACGGAGAAGGCCACCAGCAGCCAGCGCCCCAGATCCTGGTCGGCGCGCAGCAGGCCGAAACTGACCCCCTGGTTCCACACCATGGTCAGGAAAAAGGGGCCCGCCACCTGTTCGCTGATCCTGGCTGGCAGGTCATAGACGAACAGGATCCAGTGCTTGGATAGCTGGTCCAGCACGATAACCGCCAGCGCCAGCCCGTAGGCGGTCCAACCATGGCGGTTGATGAAGGGCGCGCGGGTCATGTCCAGGTCGCCTCAGGCTTCGCCATGGGCGGCGTCCCAGGCCGCCACGGCCTCGGCGTCGCGCAGGGACAGGTCGGGATAGCGGGGGTCCTGGCCCACCTCGGGCAGGATCCGCCAGGAACGGGCGCATTTGCGGCCCTCGGCCCGGAGGGGCTCCACCGCCACAGCCGGGCTCTCGGCCAGGCGGAAGGCGCCGGCAGGGCCCTCGCCGGCCACCAGGGTCGCCTGACTGGTGCGGAACACCTCTGCGGCGTCGAGGCCCTCGAAGGCGGCCAGCAGGTCCGGATCGCTGATATGGACCACAGGGGCGGCCTCCAGCGCGGCGCCGAGACGCTTCTCGCGGCGCTCGACCTCCAGGGCGCCGGTGACGACAGCGGTCACGGCCTGCACCTTGGCCCAGCGGGCGGCCTCTTCAGGGCAGGCCCAGGCCGAAGGCGTCTCCGGGAAGACCCGCAGGGCGTTTGAGCCGGCCTCGGGGAAGCGCATCGTCCAGGCTTCCTCGGTGGTGAAGGGCATGAGCGGGGCGAGCCAGACGGTCAGGCGCTCGAAGGCCGCATCCATCACCGTGCGCGCAGCCCGGCGACTGAGCGCGCTGGGCTGATCGCAGTACAGCGCGTCGCGGCGGACGTCGAAGAACAGGGCCGACAGGTCTTCCTGGCAAAAGGCGATCAGCGGCCTGATCACGTCCTGGAAGGCGTAGCCCGCATAGGCGTCACGGACCTCGCCATCGAGGGCCTGCAGCCGGTGCAGGATGTAGCGTTCCAGGGGCGGCATGTCCTCGAGCGCCACAGCCTCGTCCGCCTCATAGCCCGCCAGGGCGCCCAACAGGTAGCGCAGGGTGTTGCGCAGCTTGCGATAGGCGTCGGCGGTGGTGGCCAGGATCGTCTTGCCGATCCGCTGATCGTCCGAATAGTCGACCATAGCCGCCCACAGGCGGATGATCTCGGCCCCGGACTCCTTGATCACCTGATTGGGATCGACGGTGTTGCCCTTGGACTTGGACATCTTCTCGCCGTTCTCATCCATGGTGAAACCATGGGTGAGGACGCCGTTATAGGGCGCGCGACCGCGGGTCCCACTGCTCTCCAGCAGCGAGGACTGGAACCAGCCGCGGTGCTGGTCAGAGCCTTCCAGATAGAGGTCGGCAGGCCAGCGGGTGTTTTCGCGGCCCTCCAGGGTGAAGGCATGGGTGGAGCCGGAGTCGAACCAGACATCGAGGATGTCCTCGACCTTCTCGTAGCGGTCGGGGTCATGGGCGCCGAGGAAGTCGGTGACCGGCCGGGTGAACCAGGCGTCGGCGCCCTCTTTGGCTATGGCTTCGATGATGCGGGCGTTGACCGCCTCGTCGTGCAGGGGCTGGTTCGTTTCCTTGTCGACGAACATGGCCAGGGGCGCCCCCCAGGCCCGCTGACGGCTGATCAGCCAGTCGGGGCGGCTCTCAACCATCGTGCGGATGCGGTTGCGCCCGGCCTCGGGATAGAAGGCGGTGGCCTCGATGGCCTCAAGCGCGGTCTCGCGCAGGGTGCGCCCCCCGTGCTGCGGGGTGTCCAGGGGCTCGTCCATGCGGATGAACCACTGAGGCGTGTTGCGGAAGATCACCGGCGCCTTGGAGCGCCAGGAGTGCGGATAGGAATGCTCCAGCCGGCCGCGGGCCAGCAGGCCGCCGGCCTCGATGAGCTTTTCGATCACTGCGGGATTGGCCGGACCAAACTTGCCGGCCTTCTTGCCCTCGGTCTCCAGGACCTTCAGGCCGCCAAACAGGGGCACATGGGCATAGTAGGCGCCGTCGGCGTCCACCGTCTCGGGGATCTCCCGATGGCCGTGCGCCATCCAGACCACATAGTCGTCGGCGCCATGGCCCGGCGCGGTGTGAACAAAGCCCGTGCCGGCCTCTTCGGTCACATGGTCGCCGGCCAGCAGGGGGACGGAGAAGCCGTAATGGCTGTCCAGGGCCGCCAGCGGATGGGCGCAGACCATGCCCTGGCAGTCGATGGTCTCGATCCTGCGCCACTTGCCGATCTTGGCGGCCTTGAAGACCTCTTCGGCAAGCTTGTCGGCGACGATCAGCTTGTCGCCCGGCTTGGCCCAGGGCTCGAACTCCAGCCCCTCTTCCAGGGCCTCGACCTGATAGGCGCCATAGGCGATGGACTCGTTGTAGGCGATGGCCCGGTTGGCGGGGATGGTCCACGGGGTTGTGGTCCAGATCACGACGCTGGCCCCGCGGGCGGCGTCGGAGCCTTGGGTGACCGGGAACTTCACCCAGATCGTGGGGGAGACGTGGTCGTGATACTCGACCTCGGCGTCGGCCAGCGCGGTGCGCTCCACCGGGCTCCACATCACCGGCTTTGAGCCGCGATAGAGCTGGTTCGAGGCTACGAATTTGTGGAATTCCGCAACGATGGCCGCCTCGCTGCCATAGTCCATGGTGGCGTAGCGGTTCTCCCAGTCGGCCAGGACGCCCAGGCGCTTGAAGCCGTCCCGCTGGACGTCGATCCACTGGCCGGCATAGGCGCGGCACTTCTCGCGGAACTCGGCCTTGGAGACTTCGTCCTTGCGGCGGCCCTTGCTGCGCAGCTCCTCCTCGATCTTCCACTCGATAGGCAGGCCGTGGCAGTCCCAGCCGGGCACGAAGTCCACGTCGTAGCCCATGGCGAAGCGCGAGCGGACCACGAAGTCCTTCAGGGTCTTCTGCAGGGCGTGGCCGATGTGAATGGCGCCATTGGCGTAGGGGGGGCCGTCGTGCAGCACAAACAGCGGCGCGCCTTGCGCCTGTCGCGCCTTTCGGGCGGCGTGATAGAGGCCGATCTCGTCCCACTTGGCCAGAATCTGCGGTTCCTTTTGCGGCAGACCTGCGCGCATGGGGAAGTCGGTCTGGGGCAGGAAGACGGTCTCGCGATAGTCGCGCCCCGCAGTTTCGGGGGAAGCGGTGCGCTTTTCAGCGTCGTCGGCCATGGGATTTTTCGTCCAAGTCGGAGGCGGAGGAGGGCGGAACAGGTCCCGGCGCGCGCTGGATCATAGGCTCCGGCGGCGTCACGCCGGGCGCGTAATTCGCAAGGATTTGCGGCCCCTCGTCATGGGGCGGTCCTAGCAGACCGTCGCGGCGTGAGCGAGCCCTTTAGGCTGGCCTCAGAAGTCGGGGATCAGGATCTGTCGGGCCTGGGCGGCGTCACGGCGGATCTGGTCCACCATGACCTCCAGGCTTGAGAACTTCTGTTCCGGCCGCAGGAAGGTGATCAGGTCGGTCTCGATGGTCTGGTCGTAGATGTCCTCATCGAAGTCGAACAGCCAGACCTCCAGCACCGGGGCCACTTCGCCGACGGTGGGGTTGACCCCGATATTGGCCACGCCTGGCACCTCGCGCCCGTCGGGCAGGCGGGTGCGGGTGGCGTAGACGCCGAACCTGGGCTGGACATAGTCGTCCACCTGCACATTGGCCGTGGGGAAGCCGAGCTCCCGGCCGAGCTGGCGACCCCGCTGGACAACGCCTTCGATGGCGAAGGGGCGGCCCAGAATGGCGGCGGCGGCCTCGGGCTGGCCGTCCCTCAGGGCGTCGCGCACGGCGGTGGAGGAGTATTTTTCGCCGCTGTCATCGGCCACGGCGGCGGCCACCGAGACGCCGAAGCCGAAGTCCTGCCCATAGTCCTTCATGGTCGCGGGGCTCCCTGTGCGGCCCTTGCCGAAGGAGATGTCGAAACCCACCGCCACGTGCCGCACCCCCAGACCCTCATGCAGGACCTGCTGGGCGAAGTCGCGATCGGTCAGGCTCGCCATTTCCTGGTCGAACGGGAGGACGTAGAACAGGTCCACCCCCAGGGCCTCAAGGGCGCGGGCCTGCTGGCCAGGCCGCATCAGGCGAAATGCCGGCGCATTGGGCGCAAAAATCTGCCGCGGGTGCGGATCGAAGCTGATAACGCCCAGGGGCGCGCCGGCCTCGTGGGCGGCCTTGGCGGCCAGGGCGATCACCTGCTGGTGGCCGCGATGGACGCCATCGAAATTTCCCAGAGCGATAGCCGCGCCGCGATCCCGGGCCATGAGGCCCTTCCATCCCTTGATCACACGCATCGTTCAGGCGTCCCGCTTCGGTACGAGGACCACGGCCTCGCCGTCGGCCACAGTCTTGCCGTTCACGGTGCAAACGGTGGCGAAGGTAGCGTGACCCTTTTTTGCATCCAGGTCGCGAACCGTGACCGTGGTGGTCACTTCATCGCCAATTCCCACGGGGCGGCGGAAGCGCAGGGTTTGGGACACATAGACCGAGCCTGGGCCCGGCAGGCGTGAGCCGAGGACCGCCGAAACATAGGCGCCGGTCAGCATGCCGTGGGCGATCCGCCGCTTGAACGGCGTGGTCTGCGCATAGGCCTCGTCCAGGTGCAGGGGATTGTCGTCGCCGGACACCGCGGCGAAGGCCTCGACATCGGCGGCGCTCACGGTACGGGCGATCTGTGCGCTCTGGTCCAGACTGAGGTCCTCGAAGAATAGTCCCGGCAAGGAAACGTCCCCCCCTTTTTGGCCCTGAATAGACGCAACCCTGCCCAATGCGAAGGCGCTTGAGTTGGACGGGGGCTGCGATCTGCGCCGAAAATGGCTCCGACCGGCTTCCAATGGGGAGAGCGATGGAAATGTGCAAGACGCTGATCGGCGCCGCCACGGCCCTGATCCTGCTGGCCGCCTGCGACCAGACGCCGGCTGATCCGGTCCCGCCGCCACCGCAGACGCCGGTGGTTCAGAGCGCTTCCTGACGTCGAGCGATCACCAGATCAGGTCAGCCATCGCCCAGCGCGCCTGGGCCCCTTCCTGACGCAGCAGGGCTTCGACGGCGGCGGCGTCCAGGCCTTCAGGGGTGATGGTCTCGCCTCCATGGATGCCGGCGGCGATGAACAGGACGTCCAGGCCCTGGCCGTTGGCGCCCTTCACGTCCGTGGCGACCCCATCGCCAATGCACAGCATCCGGGGCCGGGCCACTGGAGCGCCCGTCAGACGCTCGGCTTCTGCGACGCACAGCTCGTAGATCGGCGCATGCGGCTTGCCGGCCATGACCACCTTGCCGCCGAGGGTTTCGTAAAGCTGCGCCAGGGCGCCGCCGCAATAGATCAGCTTGTCCCCCCGCTGGACGACGATGTCCGGATTGGCGCAGACCATCTCCAGCCCGCGGGCCGCAGCGCCCTCGAACCGGTCCTTATAGTCGCCGGGGCCTTCGGTCTCATCATCGATCGGGCCGGTGCAGGCGATGAAGGCGGCCTTATCCAGGCTCTCGAAGGACAGGCCCAGACCCTCATAGAGCGGGGCGTCCCGGTCGGGGCCGAGGCGCCAGGCAGGGCCCGGCGCCCGCTCGGCCAGCAGCAGGCGGGTGGCGTCGCCGGAGGTGACAAAGGCAGACCAGGAGTCACGGGGCACGCCCAGGGCGTCGAGCTGGGCGACCACATCGGCAGACGGGCGCGGCGAGTTGGAGATCAAGATCACCGGCCCCCGTTCGGCCCGCCAGCGGGCCAGGGCTGCGCAGGCGGCCGGAAAGCTCTCACGGCCATTGTGGATCACGCCCCAGACGTCGCTCAGCAGGACGTCATAGTGGTCGATAAGGTCGGAAAGGCCCTGGGGCGTCTGCGGCTTGCTCATGGCCTGCGGCGGTAAAGGTCGCCGGGGCCGCGGTCAATCGGAGGCTTTGTGGTGGCTTCAGCCCCGGCCGCCAGCGCGACGGCGAAGTCCCTGGCGCAGGAAGTCGGCGGGGGGATCGGCCTCGGCCAGGACGGCCTCGCGGATGGGGCGCGGCTCGCCAAACAGATGGCCCTGGCCGTAGCCGACTTCGAGCTCCAGCAGGTCGACGATCTGCCGCTCGCTCTCCACCTTCTCGACGATCACCTCGACCCCATAGCGGCGGGTCAGCTGGCAGAAGTCCTCGGCGGCGAGGTCAGGCAGGGATTTCAGCACGAGCCGACCATCCAGCTCGATCATCTCGTCCAGCAGCATCTGGGCGCCGACCCGGACGAACTTCACATCGGCGCGCGACAGGTCCTGCAGGTCGAAATCCAGATCGGTGACCTTGTCGAGGGAGAAGCGGAAGCCGAGATCGGCCAGCTTGGCCATGTTGCGCGCCTCGACCGAGCCGCGGGCTTCGAAGGCGCTCTGGCCCAGTTCGAAGATCAGGGCGCCGGCCAGGTCGCGATTGGCCGCCAGCATGTCCAGGAACTGCGGGAAGAAGCTCTCATCCCCCAGGCTGGTGGCGGCGACATTGCAGAAGATGCCGACCTTGCGGTCCTGCTTGGCCAGGCGGCGCACGATCTGCACGCAGCGGAACAGCAGCAAATTGTCGATGGCCGTCATCAGACCCTCGGCCTCGGCCACGCTGATATATTCGGCGGGCATCAGCACTCGGCCGCTCTCGTCGCGCAGGCGCGAGAAGCTTTCGTAGAAGATGGTCTTGCGCTGGGGCAGGGCCACCACCGGCTGCAGATAGAGGTCCACCCGGTTATCGGCCAATGCGCCGCGGACGGTCTCCAGCAGGGCGGCTTCGCGCCGATGGTCATGCCCGGGACGTGTGTGGACCGGCGGGGCCGCGACCCGTTCTTCCAGCCGCTGGCCCATACGCTGAACCAGGTCCTCCAGCATGTGGACTTCACTGGACAACTCTTCGGAGCGGCGCAGGGCGTCGTCGGTGACGGTCTCCACCACCTGGGAGAGGCGGGCGTCCACCTTCTCGACCTGATCAATGAGGATCCGATGGGCGTCGCGCAGGGCGGCGATCTCGCTGCGCAGGCCTGTGGCGGTCAGCGCGTGCTCGATCAGGCCGTGGAAGGCAAAGGCCAGGCCCAGGCCGCCCACCAGGGCCGCCACGCCCGCGCCCCAACCGCCGCCGTTCCGCCAGAGGGAAAGGGCGATGATCAGCGCCAGACAGAGATAGGCGCCGCAGAGCAGCGCAAGCGTCAGCCTTCGCATGAACCCGCCTGTTCGAATCGCCTGCCAGTATCGGTCACGCCGGGGGCGCAAGTCGAACAGATTAACGATTTCCCCCAGGCTGGGCGCCGAATGGCCGCAGGGCTGGCCGCCTTAGCGAGTGGGGACGGGGGTCTCGCCGCGATAATCGTAGAAGCCGCGGCCCGCCTTGCGGCCCAGCCAACCGGCCTCGACATATTTCACCAGCANNGCGGGCAGGGGCGGTATTTGGAGTCGGCCAGGCCGTCATAGAGGACGTTCATGATCGACAGGACGGTGTCCAGGCCGATGAAGTCCCCCAGCTCCAGGGGGCCCATGGGGTGATTGGCGCCCA
>DJWR01000045.1:28520-28677 GCA_002441055.1 Caulobacteraceae bacterium UBA6225
AAGGCGGGGAAGTCCTCGGCGTTGGCGGTGGTCTTGCCCAGCGAGCGGGCGAAATTGACCGCCGCCTCGTAGGTGACCGCATCGGTGGCGATCCCGCGGATGATTTCCACGAGGTTCATGCGCGGCACCGGGTTCATGAAGTGCAGGCCGATGAACC
>DJWR01000045.1:28793-29279 GCA_002441055.1 Caulobacteraceae bacterium UBA6225
GCCAGGGCCGCGTCCTTGGCGGCGGCGTCGATCAGGCCGCGGGACACTTGCCGGGCCAAGGCCTGGTCGATATGGGCCAGGCCCGCCTCAATACGCTCGGGGCTGACATCGTGCAGCAGCACGTCATAACCGCCCAGGGCGCAGACATGCGCGATGCCGGAGCCCATCTGGCCGGCGCCGATCACGCCCACCGATCTGATCTCAACCATGTCCACTCGCCCCAAATCTGCGGGCCGCCTTCAGGGCCGCCTCTGGTCTGTGACGGCTTTCTAACATGGGCGATGGCGGCCTCGCCAAGGTCTTTATGCTGCGCCGCAATGTAGAGGGGGCGTCCCTTGTGGCGGAAAAGACGCACCCGCAAACGAAACGAGGCGGCGCCCAGGGGCGCCGCCTCGTCAGTCGCGTACCGGTGGTCCGGCTCAGCCCAGGGCTGACATCAGTTCAGGCACAGCGGCCTTGTAGTCGGCCACCAGGCCATAGTCGGCG
>DJWR01000045.1:29337-36209 GCA_002441055.1 Caulobacteraceae bacterium UBA6225
TCCACGGCCGCGCGGCTCGCGCCGACGGCGGCGCCCAGCTTGTCGGCCAGGGGCTCGATCACCTTCTGGAACTCCTCGGCCGAGCCCATGGCGCGACCGCCAGAGACCACGATCTTGGCGCCGGTCAGTTCCGGACGTTCCGACTTCACGATCTCTTCGCCGACGAACTTGGTTCCACCGGCGCCGGCGCCCGCATCGATATCCTCCACCGAGGCCGAGCCGCCTTCACCGGCCGCCTTGAAGGCGGTGGTGCGGACGGTGATGACCTTCTTGGCTTCAGACGACTGCACAGTCTCCAGCGCATTACCGGCATAGATCGGGCGCACGAAGGTCGAGGCGTCGACCACTTCGACCACGTCGGAGATGTGCGAAACGTCGAGCTTGGCCGCAATGCGGGGGGAGAAGTTCTTGCCCTGCGAGGTGGCGGGCGTCAGCACGGCGTCGTAGCCGGACATCAGCGGAACCACCACGGCTTCGACGGCTTCGGCCAGGCCATGGCCGAGGTCGTCGCTCTGGGCCAACAGGACCTTGCGGACGCCTTCGATCTTGGCGGCGGCCTCGGCGGCGGACTTGGCGTCCTTGCCGACGACCAGGATGTCGATGTCGCCGCCGATGGCCTTGGCGGCTGAGACGGTCTTATGGGTGTTGTCGCTGAGCGCGCCGGCGTTCAGGTCGGCGATGACAAGTACGGCCATTAGAGCACCCCCGCTTCATTCTTGAGCTTGGCGACCAGATCGGCCGCGGTTTCGACCTTGATGCCGCCGCCACGCTTCGGCGGCTCGGCCACCTTGACCACCTTCAGGCGCGGCGCCGTATCGATGCCGAAGGACGCGATGTCCTTGGTGTCGAGGGGCTTTTTCTTGGCCTTCATGATGTTGGGCAGAGACGCATAGCGCGGCTCGTTCAGGCGCAGGTCGGCGGTGACGATGACCGGCAGCGGCGCCTCGATGGTCTGCAGACCGCCGTCGACTTCGCGGGTCACGGTCGCCTTGTCGCCGGACACTTCCAGCTTGGAGGCGAAGCTGGCCTGGGGCCAGCCGAGCAGGGCCGAAAGCATCTGGCCGGTGGCGTTGTTGTCGCCGTCGATGGCCTGCTTGCCCATCACCACCAGGTTCGGGGACTCTTCGTCGATGACCGCCTTCAGCACCTTGGCGACCGCCAGGGGCTCCAGGTCGGCGTCGGTCTGCACCAGGATGGCGCGGTCAGCGCCCATGGCGAGCGCCGTACGCAGGGTTTCCTGGGCCTGAGCCGGACCGATCGAAACCGCGACCACCTCAGTGACCACGCCCTTTTCCTTCAGACGGACCGCCTCTTCGACGGCGATCTCGCAGAAAGGGTTCATGGACATCTTGACGTTGGCGAGGTCCACGCCGGTTTCGTCGGACTTCACCCGGGGCTTAACGTTGTAATCGATCACCCGTTTGACCGGGACCAATACCTTCATGAAAGCCTCAAATTCGCATTGGGGAAGAATGGGACGCACGGGGCATAACGGTTCCCGCGCGGTTTGCAAGTCACCGACATGGGGCATTTTGCGCCAATGTCCAGCCTAGCCAGGGAGAAAAAGCCCGAATATGAGCCATCCGATGAGCCGCATCATCGATCGCCTGAAACTCGCCTTCCTCGGCGTGTTCGTCCTCTCCCTGGTCGCGATCTTCGCTTACCAGGCCTATGTGGTCTGGCCCGCTGAGCGGTGCGAGGCGCAGGGCGACTGGTGGGACCCCGATGGCCGGGTCTGCGCCCGACCCGTGTTGATTTCCGACATCACCGGGCGAACCATCCCCGAGCGGAAGGCCGCAGAACAGGCCGCCGCCGCGGCGAAGGCTGAGGCTGAAAAAGTCGCCCCGGCCCAGTAGGGCGACGTCAGCCACGGGTCGCCCCAGGGCGCCACAGGACGTCCAACGCTCCCTGGCCATTGGCCCGCCTGGCCGCCACGAACAGCAGGTCTGACAGTCGGTTGAGGTATTTGAGCGCCGGATCGGCCACCTGAGCCGATTGCGCCAGCCTGACCGCCGCCCGTTCGGCTCGCCGGCAGACCGTCCGGGCCTGATGGAGGGCTGCGGCCGCCGGAGTTCCGCCTGGCAGCACGAACGAGGTCAGGGGCGACAGGGCGTCATTGATCTGGTCGATCTCGTGTTCCAGACGCGCCACCTGCCCGTCAGTGACCCTCAGGACCCGCGCAGGGTCTTCGTCAGCCTTTGGCGGATTGGCGAGGTCCGCCCCCAGGTCGAACAGATCATTCTGAATGCGCTCCAGCATGGGGTGGAGCAGATCATCCTCTGCCGTGTGCAGCCGGACCAGACCCAGGCAGGCGTTGGTCTCGTCCACCGATCCATAGGCCTCAACACGCAGGTCGGTCTTGGACACCTCCGCCCCGTTGGCGAGCCGGGTCGCCCCGCCGTCGCCAGTGCGGGTGTAGATCTTGTTCAACAGAACCATGGCCGGCTTACCCGCCGTAGGTGTTGCGCCACCACACGGCGGTCACAAGGATCAGGACGGCTGCGGCCTGCAACACCACGCGAAGACGCATCAGCTTGTTGGAATAGGAGCGTCCAAAGTCGCCCCCGCGGAAGAGGGCGTAGATGCCGACCCCCAGGGTGAGGGTGACGGCGAGCAGGCTCGCGGGGATCAGCAGGGTGAAGATCTGTGTCATGGCCTGTCATCGAAGTGCTTGAGCTTGATGGAAATGTAGGGCGTCGGCCCAGAATTGCACGAACCTGATTTCGCCTTGCAGTCGCGAAACTGATTGATCAGATTCAGCGAATCTGGTTCAATTCCCGGCGCGCCGCAGAAGCGGAAAAATCATGCTTAACATGCCGATATTGCACGCATTTCCCTTGCGACAACCCGTCGCGCCCCATGGTCGACATATTTCCGCTATCCCCTCGACCTGAGAATATGAACCAAGGGTTGTTGAACGCATTCACCGAACCGCCTTACAGGCGGTCGGGGGCGTTTGACCCCGTTACAGCGCCCCGGGCCCGTGATTTTGCGGCGTTGGGGCGTATGCGCCGATGGTCTCCCCCGCCACGGCAAGCCGGAGTTTATACCTATGAAGCACGTCGCCGAGGTCGAGGGCCAAGCTGAAACCCGCATCCGCATGCCGACCCGTCGGGCGCTGGCCAAGCAGCAGACCCGGGCCAAGGTGCTGGCCGCCGCCCGGGAGCTGTTCGGCGCGCAGGGCTATGAAGGCGCGACCATCCGCGACATCGCCGCGGCGGCGGGCATGTCCACAGGCGCAGTCTTCGCCAACTTCGCCGACAAGTCCGAGCTGTTTCGCGAAATCATGGCCTCGGACATCGAGGCCGTGCTCACCGCCATGACCGAGGCCGCCACCCGTGGCCGGACGGTGGATGACGCCCTGCTGAAGGCGTTCAGCGCCGGCTACGCCTTCTATCGTGGCCAGATGCCGCTGGTGCGCGCAGCCCTGGGACTGTCCTGGTCCTGCGAGGACGGACAGGCGCTTCGCGCCCTGCCGGCCATGCAGGACACGATTGATCTGTTCGCCCAGCAGTTGGCCCTGGGGGTCGAGCGGGGCGAACTGTCTCAGGAGTGCGAGATCAAGCTGCGCAGCCAGATGCTGTTCGACAACTATCTGGCCAACTACCCCCAGGCGGTGTTCGGCGGCTGGAGCCTTGAGGCTCTGCAGGCCCGGTCGCGGGACCAGATTCGCGTCATTCTGGCCGGCGCCCGTCGCGGCTAGGACCAGGCCAGATGGCCGCCTCCAAGGGTCAGATGACCTCCCCCAAGGGAAAGTGGCTTGCTACCGGCGGCCATGCCGGGTCTCCTGTCGGGGGAACACACGACAGGACGCGCCGTCAGAGCGCGCTTGGGGGGAAATTGAATCTACGCCAGACGCAGAAGGAGGCGACGCGCAGACGCGTGCTCGACGCCGCCCGGGACCTGTTCGAGACGGTCGGCTACGAAGAAACCACGGTGCGCGAGATCGCCACCCGGGCCGGGGTGGCGGTGGGCAGCGTCTTCACCTGCTTCGCCTCCAAGGCCGAGGTGCTCAGTCAGGTCATGCTGGACCGGCTCGACGATCTGTATGCCGAACTCGATCTCATAACTCCGCACCTGCGCGGTACGGTGGTGGATCGGCTGTCCTCGATCTTCGCCCTGCACTACGCCTTCGAGACGCGGCGGACGCCATTGTTCCTCGCCCACATCGCCGCCGCCTATAACTGGCGCCCGGGGTCAGACTCCGTGCCCTACGGCCGCAACCCACGGCTTCGGGGCATGATCCACGACTGCATCGCCGACGGGCGGGGCCGCGGCGAGGTTTCGGACGAGGCCGACATCTCGCTGATCGTCGACACCCTCATGGCCGCCTATGCCTGGAACTACCGGTTGGCGGCTTGGGAGCAGGCGGGGCCAGACCGGCTGAGCGCCATCATGGAGCAGCAGATCGCCCTGGTCGCCCAGGGCTTCACCCCGGCCGCAGCCGCCGCCTGAGGCTCCAGAGCGCGGCTCAGTTGGCGCCTTCCAGCAGGCGTCGCGCGATCACCTGGGCCTGAATTTCTCCAGCGCCTTCAAAGATGTTGAGGATACGCGCGTCGGCCAGTAACCGGCTGACCGGCTGCTCCACGGCGAATCCCGTTCCCCCGTGAATCTGCAGGGCGTTGTCGGCGCAGGCCCAGGCGATGCGGGCCGCCGTCAGCTTGGCCATCCCGGCCTCCAGGTCGCAACGCCGTCCCGCATCCTTGGCCCGGGCCGAGAACCAGGCCAGGCGGCGCGCGCCCAGGATCTCTGCAGCCATCATGGCGAGCTTGTCGGCGACCCGGGGAAACTGCGTCAGAGATTGGCCGAACTGCCGCCGGCTCAGCCCATAGTCCAGGGCCAGGTCCAGGGCGTTCTGGGCCACGCCGATGGCGCGGGCTGCGGTCTGGATGCGGGCCGATTCAAAGGTCGCCATGAGCTGATTGAAGCCCTGGCCCTCCCGCCCGCCAAGCAGCGCGGTCTCCGGGACCGCAAACCCGTCAAAGGCGACCTCGTATTCCTTCATCCCGCGATAGCCGATCACGGCGATTTCGCCGCCGCTCATGCCCTGGGCTGGAAAGGGCTCCCGGTCGTCGCCGCGCGGCTTGCCCGCCAGCAACATGGACAGGCCCCGGTGGTCGCGGCTGTCGGGATCGGTGCGCACCAGCAGGGTCATCAGGTCGGCCCGGGCCGCATGGGTGATCCAGGTCTTGGCGCCCGTGACCCGCCATTGCCCATCCTGCCGCACCGCCCGGGTGCGCAAGGAGGCCAGATCCGACCCCGCCTCCGGCTCGGTGAAGACCGCCGTGGGCAATGTGGCGCCCGAGGCGATGGCCGGCAGAAGCTGCGTCTTCTGGTCTTCCGTCCCGTGGGCCAGGATCAGTTCGGCGGCGATTTCCGAGCGGGTGCCTAGGGAGCCTACGCCGATATAGCCCCGGGACAGGGCCTCGGAGACCACGCACATGGCCACCTTGCCAAGGCCAGCCCCGCCATAGGCCTCCGGCAGGGTCAGGCCGAACACCCCCAGGGCCGCCAACTCCTCGATCAGGGGTAGGGGGATGAGCTCGTCGCGCAGGTGCCAGCCGTGGGCGAAGGGGGCGATCCTGTCGCGGGTGAAGTCGCAGAACTGCTGGCTGATCGCCTGATGAGTCTCGTCCAGTCCGCTGGCCTCCAGCGACGGTTGACCCCGGGCGGCCTCCAGCAGCGCCACGATGCGGGCCTTGGCCGGGGAGGTGGCGTGGGGCGCCAGCTCGGCGATCAGCGGAACGAGGCGCGCAGCGTCAAAGCCCAGGTCCGCAGGACGGACCATTTCGCCCTGGCTCATGGGCAGGCCGCCGGCCAGCTGGCTGAGATATTCGTGCGCCAGCAGCAGGGCGGGCCGAAGGCTCGCCTCATCCAGGACGCCCGCCGCGGCGAGCTCGCCGGCCCAGGCCGCGGTCTGGCGCAGGGTTTCGGCATAGGCCGCCGCCCAGGCCAGGCCGTGGGCGGCGTGTTGCCCTGCGTCCAGGGCGCTGCGATCGAGGCGGCCCCCGGGCGAGAACCGGGTGGCGAGGGCCCCCTTGGCCTGGACGAGGCAGACCTCGGCGGCCTCGGCGGCGGCATGCAGCCGCCCTACGGGATCGGTCGGAAGTTCAGGGGTCATGGATCGCGCTCCGCCCGGCCTGTCGACGTTCGATCCTGACCCCTATACGATGTAAGCCAAACCTGGGAGCCGCCATGATCACCGTTCACCATCTCAATGAGTCCCGTTCGCAGCGCATTCTCTGGCTGCTGGAGGAGTTGGGGGCGGACTATGAGATCAAGGCCTACGCCCGCGATGCGACCACCCGCCTGGCCCCGGACGACCTGCGCGCGGTCCATCCCCTGGGTAAGTCGCCGGTCATCACCGATGGGGATGCGACGGTCCATGAGTCGGGCGCCATCATCGACTATCTGATCCGCCGCCATGGCGCCGGGCGGCTGCAGCCGCCGGTGGGGGCGCGGGAGTACGAGGACTATCTCCAGTGGCTGCACTATGCCGAGGGCTCGGCCATGCTGCCCCTGATGCTGCAGATGTACGTCATGCGCCTGGGCGAGGCCGGCGGACCACTGCACGGACGGATCGCCAGCGAGATCGACAACCACATGTCCTATCTGGACCAGGCCCTGGCGGGGCGGGACTATCTGATGGGCCAGGCCCTGACAGGGGCGGACATCCAGATGAGCTTTGTGGGCGAGGTCGCCCGGGCCTTTGGCCTGTTGCCCAAATATCCCAACGCCGAGGCCTGGCTCGACCGCCTGCACGCCCGGCCGGCCTACCAGGCCGCCATCGCGCGCGGCGGCCCCTACGCCCTTGGGCGCTAAAGCACCCTGGAGCGCGTTCCGATAAGTGGGAACCGGTTATCGGACCAAAA
>DJWR01000134.1 GCA_002441055.1 Caulobacteraceae bacterium UBA6225
GGGCCATGCCCTGGGGGCGGTTGAGGCCGCCGGCGAAAACCTCCCGGATTTCGGCCAGTCCGTCGCCGTCAGCGTCCCGCAGCAGCATGATCCGGTTGGGGCTGGGCTTCAGCGCACCGGCATAGGCCTGAACCCGCTGGGCGATGCGATCCATCAGGCCTTCCGGCGGCTTGGGCTCGGAGCTGGCCTCTGACACCAGCATGTCCCCATTGGGCAAGACGAGCAGCCAACGGGGATGGCTGAGATCGCCGGCGAAACGGGTGACGACGAACCCGGCAGGCGCCACGGGCGCTGCGCCCCCGGCCCATCCCACCGCCTTGGCGGGATTGACCCGGGGCAGAAGATCGTCCTCGGGCGCCGGGATCTTCGGGTCTGCGCCAAATCCGACAAAGGCCTCCTCGGAGCCTGCGGTGCAGGCGCCCGCGAGGGTCAAGGCGAGGAGTGTGATGGTCAGTCGGCGCACGGCGGTCCCTAGGGCTTAGGCGTGCAACCTTGGTCTGCGGCGCGGCTGGGGTCCACCCCTCACCGAATGACGATCATCCGATCAGGGGCGAGAGCCGCCTAGCCGAGTTGCGCGCCCCAGGCGTAGGGATCGACGAAGACCTGGATCCGCCAGGGTCATGATCAGCAGCCCCAGGGGCCGACAAGCCAAGGCTCCGCATCGTGATGCTCCACGACGACCGGGCCGCCTGGGGAAATTTGCTCACTCCCAAAGCTTGGGTGTGTAACCATCGCCGAGCCGCTGCGAAGTCACAGGAAACCATGGCGTGGAAGACTTCGACCTGCAGATCCAGGCTCTCATCGCACTCAGTCTGGCGGGTGATGGCGCGGCCTATGGTCGGCTTCTCACCCTGCTGGCGCCGCGACTACGGGCCTATTTCAGTCGGCGTCTCTCCGACGGCGCTGACGCGGAGGATCTGGTGCAGGAGACCCTGATCGCCATTCATACGAAACGCGCCACCTACGATCCGACCCTGGCCTTCGCCCCTTGGGTCTATGGGATCGCGCGCTACAAGCTCATCGACCATTACCGGCGTCGGGGGGTTCGCCGACACGTCCCCCTTGAGGAGGCCGGTGTGCTGTTTGCTGAAACCGATACCGAGGCGGGCGCCGTCCGGTCAGATCTGGATCGGCTGCTGTCGCAGCTTCCGGCCCGTCAGCGAGGGCTGCTGGAGGATGTGCGGCTGCGCGGCCTGACCATCGCCGAGGCCGCGCCGCGACACGGCTATACGGAGGGCGCCGCCAAGGTCGCCCTGCATCGAACCATGAAGTCCCTGTCCGCCAGTGTGGCCGCCGATGAAGACTGATGACCTGATCGCCGTCCTGGCCCTGGAGCCAGGCCCGACGAACCCTGCGCGCCTGAACTCCCGGATCGGCCTGTGGAGCGGATCTGGGGCCCTGGTCGCCGCCGTCGTGGCCGTAGTCGCCATGGGCGCGCGGCCAGACCTGACCCAGTGGACAGGCCTGACCTCCTTCCTTGGAAAGGCCGCCTATACCTTGAGTTTGGCTGTCGCGGGCTTCTGGCTGCTGGACCGTCTGGGGCGTCCGGGAGCCTCGCCCTGGCGGGCTGTGTCAGCGCTTCTTCTGTTGCTGATCGGGGGGGGCGTCGCCGTCGGGCTGGAACTGGCGCAGAGCCCGGCTGACGCATGGACCGCCCTGGTTATGGGCCGTTCGGCGATGACCTGTCCGCTGGCGATCCTGGCGCTTGGGGCCCTGACCCTGCCGCCGGCCCTTGTGGCGGCCAGGCGGCTGGCGCCTTTGCGGCCCTCCGCAGCCGGCGCCGCCGCGGGACTGTTGGCGGGCGGGCTATCGGCCACCGCCTACGGCCTTCACTGCGCAGAGACGGCCGTCAGCTTCCTCGTCATCTGGTATGGGCTGGGCGTCCTGGCGACGACCGTGCTGGGCGCTGTGGCGGGCGCGCGGGTTCTACGCTGGTGATCAGCTGATCCGATTGTCGGTGTCGTCGATCAGGATGCGCGCGGCGTCTCCGGCCGGGTCGTCATACTGCCCGCTCCGCAGGGTCCACCAGAAGGCCCCGAGGCCCGCCAGACCCAGGGCCATCGAGATCGGCGCGAGGATAAGAATGATACCCATCAGGCTTTTCCGGCTCCATGCATGCGCAGGGCGTTGAGGGTGACCACCAGGGAGGAGCCTGACATGGCCAGGGCTGCGATCAGCGGATTGACGAAGCCCAGCATGGCGAGCGGGATGGCGCCCAGGTTGTAGAGGGCCGAGAAGCCGAAATTCTCCAGGGCTCGGCTGCGGGCGGCGCGGGCCACGCGAATGGAGTCGGCCACCGCCCCCAGCGCCTCGCCCGAGAAGACCAGATCAGCCGCATTCTGGCTGGCGTCCAAGGCCGCCCCAGGCGCCATGGCCGCGTGGGCCTTGGCCAGGGCGGCGGTGTCGTTGAGGCCGTCGCCGACCATCAAGACCTTACGCCCCTCAGCGGTCAGGGCGTCGATGACGGCCGCCTTGTCCTGAGGGCTCTGGCCAGAGCGCCAATGGTCGATGTGGAGGGTCTGGGCGGCCCGGGCGACGGGGCCCTCCAGGTCGCCGGAGAGGATTTCCACGCCCAGTCCAAGGGCCCGCAGCTCCGCCACCGTCGCTGCGGCGTCGGCGCGGAGTTGATCTGAGAACCGGAACCGGATCGGCGTCTCGCCCTGGATGGCGAACCAGAGCTCGGTCTCTCCGCCGCGAACCCCCTCCAGGCCGACGAAGCTCGCCCGGCCCAGGCGCGCCGACCGCCCCTCGACCAGCCCCTCTACCCCTTGTCCGGCCGTCTCGACGACCTCTGTGGCCCGGGGGCCTGGCCCGGCCTCCGCAGCCAGGGCCCGCGCCAGGGGATGGGCTGAAGCCCGGGCAAGCGGCGCGGCCAGGGCGAGGGCTTCGGCAGGAGCTTCGATCAGGCGGGACCGGCCCTCGGTGAGCACGCCGGTCTTGTCGAACACCACATGATCAACCTCCGAAAGCCGCTCCAGAGCGGCCCCGGACTTGACCAGCACGCCCTTGCGGAAGAGCCGCGCCGAGGCGGTGATCTGAACGGCGGGGACCGCCAGACCCAGGGCGCAGGGGCAGGTGATGATCAGCAGGGCGACGGCCCGCAGCAGGGCTTCCCGCGGCCCTAGCCCAAAGGCCAGGCCGCCGAAGAAGGTGAGGGCGGCCACGGAATGGATGACCGGCACATAGACGGACGCAGCCTTGTCGGCGAGGCGGACATAGAGCGACTTGTTCTGAGCCCCGGCCTCAACCAGTCGCGCAATGGCGGCGACGGCGGAGTCTTCGGACTTGGCGATCGCCAGGATGCGCAGTTGGCCGGTCAGGTTCACCGCGCCGGCCCGGCAGGTGTCGCCTGGTCGCACGTCAACCGGCGCGGTCTCGCCGGTGAGCAGGGCGTTGTCGAGTTCGGAGACGCCGTCCTCCACAAAGCCATCGACGGGGATTCGCTCCCCGGGGCGGACCAGAATGCGCTCTCCGACGGCCACTTCGCTCAGCGGCTTCACGCGCTCCAAGCCGTCTAGACCGAGCACGGTGGCGGCGGGCGCCTGAAGCGCCAGCAGGTCGGCCGCGGCGCTGCGGGCCCGGGCGCGCAGCCGGTGATCGAGCCAACGGCCGATAAGCAGCAGGAACAGCAGCGAGACCGCAGCGTCGAAATAGGCGTCGCGACCATTGAGGAAGGTCTCAACGAAGCTGATGAACAGGGTCAGGATCACCCCGACCGAGATCGGCACGTCCATATTGGCCTTGCCGGCCTTCAGCGACCGCCAGGCAGACTCAAAGAAGGGCAGGCCCGCATAGATGGCGCAGGGGGTAGCCACGATGGCCGAGAGCCAGAGCATGATGCTGCGTGTGGCCGGGCCGAGCTCCTGGCCAAAAAGGCCAGCCCAAACCGGCACGGAGAACATCATGGCGTTGCCGGCGCCGAAGCCGGCCACGGCCAGGGCGAGGATCAGCCGCCGGCTTTCCTGGTCATGGGCCTGCGCCGCCTTGGCCGGATCGAACGGGGTGGCGGGATAGCCCAGCTTATCCAGGGCGGCCACAACCCGGGCGGCGTCGCCCCGGGGGGAGGTGAAGCGCACCGACAGTCGACCCTCGGTGAGGTTCAGGCGGGCGGCGGCCACGTCTGGCAGGGCGGTCACCGCCGACTCGATCTTGGACATGCAGGCCGCGCACCGGGCGCCCTTCACCAGCAGGTCCAGACTGGCCGACCCGTCCTTGTCCTTGCGCAGGAAGGCCGACAGATCGGGGGCGCGCGCCAGATCGTAGGTCAGGGCCATGTCAGTCGACGCTCGGCTTCAAACAGCTGGCCCTTGGCGTCCTGGGCCTGGAAGGTGAGATCCCACGCGCCGGTGACGCCGCCCAGGCGGGCGACATAGAGGCCCGGCTCAGTTTCAGAGAACCTGGGCGTCAGGGCGCCGGCGCCGGTGGCTGGCCGCTGCAGCTTGCCGCTGAACGACAGGTCGCGCACCGGCGCGCCCTCGGCGTCGAGGATGCGCACGGCTACGGCTTCCGGCTCAGCGGCTGCGCTCGCCCGCCAACCCAGCTTCGCCTGAGCGGCCTGCCGGGCCAGTTTGGCGTTGTAGGCGAGGCCGTCCTCATAGGGCGTCACCGAAACCTCGCCCGGATAGGTCCGCAGGGCGGCGCTGATGAACACCGCATTGACCGCTGTGATCACGCCAAAGAACAGGACCATGGCGACCAGCACATGCCAGCCGCGAATGCGGAACCCGTCGCTGCTTTCGGTGAGGCTCATCGCGCGTTCGCCGCTCCAGACAGGAAGGAAGTGGTGACCGCCTGGGTCGCGCCGGCGGCCTCGACGGAGAATGTGGCGGGCATGTTGGCCTCAGGCAGCGCCTCGCGGGGGGCGGTGACGAAGACACGGACAGCGCGCACCTGGTTAGGCTCCACAGTGAGGGCCACGGGCCCTGTGGTCACCTCGGCGCCTGGGGTCTTGAGCTGGGCGCCAGCCACGCCTGCGAAGGCCACCTGGGCGGTGAAGGGCTCGAAGGTCCGGTTGGCGATCTTCAGGGTGTAGCTGTTGCGGATGTCGCCGTCCTGCATACGGACGAATGTCGGATTGCGGTCGCGCAGGACATGGACGTCCATAGGGCTGCGGGTGGAGAGGCCCCAGAGAGTCAGCCCGCCAACAAGGGTCAAGGCGCCAGCATAGTAGAGCGTGCGCGACCGGACCAACTTATAGGCCGGCTTCTCTCCACAGGCCCGGGCCGCCACGGCCGCATCGGTGTCATAGGCGATCAAACCCTTAGGTCGGCCCACCTTGACCATGATCTCATTACAGGCGTCGACGCAGAGGCCGCAGTTGATGCACTCCAGTTGAGAACCGTCGCGGATGTCGATGCCCATGGGGCAGACCACCACACAGGCGTTGCAGTCGATGCAATCTCCACGCCCTTCCCAGGACGCGCCCTTCTTGTGCGGCCCGCGGGGTTCGCCGCGGTCGAAGCGGTAGGTGACCTGCAAGGAGTGCTGGTCGAGCATGGCGCCCTGAATGCGCGGCCAGGGACACATATAGATACAAACCTGCTCCCGCATCGTGCCCGCCAGAGTGTAGGTGGTGAAGGTCAGGATGGCGCAGGAGACATAGGCGGTGACCGGGGCCTGGCCGATCCAGAAGTCCCGCAGCAGGCTGGGCGCATCGTGGAAATAGAAGATCCAGGCGCCGCCGGTGGCAAACGCCACGGCCAGCCAGGTGACGTGCTTGCCACCCTTTCGCCAGGCCTTGTTGAACGACATTGGCGAGGCGTCGAGCTTCATGCGGGCGTTACGGTCGCCCTCGAACATCCGCTCGATATAGATGAAGAGGTCTGTCCAGACCGTCTGCGGGCAGGCGTAGCCGCACCACAGGCGGCCAAACAGGGCCGAGGTCAGGAAGAGCGCCAGGGCGGCGATCACCAGCAGGCCGGTGATGAAATACACCTCCTGGGGCCAGAGCTGGATGAAGAAGAAGTAGAAGCGCCGCCCGGCGAAGTCGACGAGCACCGCCTGGTCCGGCAGGTCGCCAGGGCGCTCCCAGCGGATCCAGGGGGTGACGTAGTAGGTGGCCAGGGTGAGGACCAGCAGAACCCATTTGATGTTCCGCCAGCGCCCCTGGACCAGTTTCGGATAGATCGGCGCGCGAGGCTTGTAGAGCCCCCCGCCTGCGTCACCTTTTTTCCTCGCGCGCTCGGCGGCTGACTGCGGCCCCTTATGGGCCTGGTCGCCCTCGGGCGGCTTGGTGCGATCGATGACGACAGTCATGGGAGCCCCCTATCGCCCGCCAGCATTGGCGTGGACGTAGACGGCCAGCGCCTTGAGGGTCTCGTCGTCAAAACGTCCGGCCCAGGCGGGCATGACGCCGTTACGGCCAGACCAGATCTGCGTCCGGATTTCTTCGCGCGAGGCCCCATAGAGCCATTCGCCGTCCGTCAGGTTCGGCGCCCCTTGGGTCTGGTCACCCAGGCCGGCAGGACCATGGCAGGACACGCACTGCTCGGCGAAGATCGGGCGGGCGCGGTCGGCGGCTTCCCGATCGCCGTCTTGCCGGGACAGAACCAGCACCAGCTCGGTCAGATCATTGATCTGGGCCGAGGTCAGCAGTTGGTCCCGACCAAAGGCGGGCATTTTTGAGAAGCGCGCGCCCTCGGCCCCTGAACGCACCCCCACCTGCAGGGTGTGATGGATGCCATCGAGGGTGCCGTCCCACAGCCAGATATCGTCCAGCAGGTTGGGATAGCCCTTGGCGCCGGCGCCGCCGATCCCGTGGCAGGTGGCGCAGTTGTCGCCGAACACCGACTGGCCGACGGCCAGGGCGTATTGCTGCAGGTCGGGGTCGGCCTCGATCTCTTGCAGGGTGGCGTTAGTCAGTTGCGCCGCGCCTTCACCCCGCACCTGCTGCAGGGCTTCCAGCTGCTGGGCGACCTGGGCGCGGTCGGAGTGGCCCATCATGCCCTTGGTGTAGCCGCTGACCCCGGGCCAGGCCGGCATCAGCACCCAATAGACGATGGCGTAGGCGACGCCGGCCCAGAACATCCACAGCCACCAGCGGGGCAGGGGGTTGTCGAGTTCCTTGATGCCGTCCCACTCATGGCCCGTGGTCTCGACGCCTGTGATTTCGTCGGTCTCACGCTTGGACATTGTCGTCCTCATCCTTTTCGAGGGGCAGCATCGCGGCGCGGCGGAAGGCCTCGCCATTGCGGGGCCACAGGGCGTAGGCTACGCCTGCGGCGAAGATGGCGGCGAAGTAGAGGGTGCCGCCCTGTTGGGCGAACATGGCCACGGTTTCGTAGGTCAGATTGCTCATCGCAGGTTCTCCGGGGCTTCGGCCTCATAGGTGGAGAAATCGACGAGGGTGCCGAGCATCTGCATGTAGGCGATCAGGGCGTCCATCTCGGTCAGACGAGCCGGGTCGCCATCGAAATCCCGCTGCAGCACCGCCTCGCCATAGCGCCCTTTCAGGTCGCGGGCCGGGGCGAAGGGATCGGCCTGGGTCATCAGGTCGGTCCTTGCGTTGTCGATCATGTCCTGGGTGTAGGGCACGCCCACCTTGGTCATGGCCGCCAGCTTGGCCTGGACGTCATCCAGCTCGAGCTCGCGCCCAGACAGGAAGGCGTAGGGCGGCATCACCGACTCCGGCACCACCGAGCGAGGATCGATCAGGTGGTCGCGGTGCCAGTCGTCGGAATACTTGCCGCCGACCCGGGCCAGGTCAGGTCCCGTGCGCTTGGACCCCCACTGGAAGGGGTGGTCGTACATGCTCTCGGCCGCGAGGCTGTAGTGACCGTAGCGCTCCACCTCGTCGCGGAGGGGGCGGATCATCTGCGAATGGCAGTTGTAGCAGCCCTCGCGGATGTAGATGTCCCGGCCAGCCAGCTCGAGGGGGGTGTAGGGACGAACGCCCTTCACCTTCTCGATTGTGCTCTCGAGGTAGAAGAGCGGGGCGATCTCCACCAGGCCCCCGACCGAGACCACCAGCAGGATGGCCACGGTCAGGAGGATGGAGCGGCGTTCCAGGACGACGTGCTTGTTCCAGATAGTCTTCATCGAAGCCCCCTTACTCGGCCGGGATCAAGGCAGGGGCGGGGGTCGCGGCCGTCGAGACAGGGCTCGGCAGGCGGACCGTACGCCACAGGTTGTAGGACATGATGACGGCGCCCGAGAGGTACATGAGGCCGCCCAGCATCCGGATGACGTTTTCGACGTGCTTGGCTGCCACCGTCTCAACAAAGGCGTTGGCGAGGAACCCTTGCGGCGTGTATTCGCGCCACATCAGACCTTCCATGATGCCCGACACCCACATGGCGCAGATGTAGAGCAGGATGCCAGTGGTCGCGATCCAGAAGTGCCATTCCACCAGTTGGTTCGAATACAGCCGGTCCTTCTTCCACAACCAGGGAACCATGCAGTACATGGCGCCGAAGCTGATGAAGCCGACCCAGCCCAGCGCGCCGGAGTGCAC
>DJWR01000154.1:0-12775 GCA_002441055.1 Caulobacteraceae bacterium UBA6225
AGGTCCTCGCCGACGTGCGCGCGTCGGAGGGGTTTGTTCGCGGCGTCATTGACGGCATCGCCGCCATGGTCGTCGTGATCGACAATGACGGCTTCCTGATCGAGTCCAACGCGTCCTTTCGCCAGGCCAGCCAGATCGCCAGAGGCGGCGGCGCGCCGCCGGCGGACCTCAACATGTTCGAGGTCTTCAGCAGACTCCCGCGACAGCATGGTCGCGCCCTTGAGCGTGGCATCCGCAAGGTCCTTGCAGGGGAAGTCGACACCTTCATCCGCGCCTATGAGTCGAAGAGCGGCGAATGGTTCCGCCTCAGCGCTTCACGCTTTCACGGCGATGGCCCCCCCCGGGCGGTTCTGTTCACCCAGTCTGTGGCTGACCTGAAGCGGTCCGAACGTCGCCTCCGGGATTTGAACCAGCGCCTGCAGCGGGCCCGCAATCAGGCGGACGCAGCCAATGTCGCCAAGAGCGCCTTTCTGGCGACCATGAGCCACGAGATCCGCACGCCGCTCAACGGCGTGCTGGGCATGGCCCAGGCCATGGCCCGCGACGAACTTCCTCCGGTGCAGCGTGAGCGCCTGACGGTGATCCGGCAGGCCGGCGAGACCCTGTTGTCTCTGCTGAACGACCTGCTGGACCTCTCCCGGATCGAGGCCGGCCGCCTCGAACTTGAGGATGGGGTCGTCGACATCGTGAAGATCGTGGCGAGCGCGAAATCGACCTTCACGACCCTGGCCTCGGAGAAGGACGTCTCGTTCGACCTCAGGATTGATCCGGCCGCCCGAGGCCTGTGGCGGGGGGACCCCACCCGCGTTCGTCAGATTCTCTATAACCTTGTCTCCAATGCGGTGAAGTTCACCTCTCGCGGGGTCGTGGAAATCCGCGCCGACGTGGTTGGAAGCGAGCTTCAGCTCGTTGTCGCCGACACCGGTCCTGGCATCGCCCCCGACCGCCTGGGCGCGCTCTTCAACAAGTTCGTTCAGGCTGACGCCAGCACGACGCGCAAGTTCGGCGGATCAGGCCTTGGTCTGGCGATCTGCAGGGAACTCGCCAGCCTCATGGGCGGACGTATCGACGTCGAGAGCCAATTGGGTGAAGGCTCGGTCTTCACAGTTTGTCTGCCCCTGAAGCCGATCACCCAGGGCCCAGCAACCCCGGGGCAGGCGCAGGCGCAGGCGATCGACACGAGCCAAACAATCCTGGCACCCATCAGGATCCTCGCTGCCGAAGACAACCTCATGAACCAGCTGGTCCTGAAGACCCTGCTGGCCCCTCTTCAGATCGACCTGCACATCGTCGCCGATGGCGAGGAGGCCGTTGACGCATGGTCAGATGGGCAGTGGGACGTCATCCTGATGGATGTGCAGATGCCCCGCATGGACGGGCCGACCGCCGCCCGTCATATCCGGGCTCGCGAAGAGACGGAGGGGCGCCCCCGCACGCCGATCATCGCCCTGACGGCCAACGCCATGTCCCATCATGAGCGGGAATACCTGGAAGCGGGCATGGATGCCCTGACCCCAAAGCCCATTGAGCTGGAACGGCTCCTGAGCGCCCTGGACACGGTGTTGGCTGGCGCCCCATCCTGAACCGCAGGAGCGAGAGGGAGATCTGTCGATGCCGGAATGGGCGCGCGTAATCTACCTGCTGCTCGCCGCCGTTCTGGTGGCTCCGGCCGCCCTGGCCATCATCGCCCGCTGGATCAGACGACGGCCGCCGCGAGACTGACCGCGCGCCAGCAACCCCGATGCTAACCACAGCGGACCTCTTTGATGATCCCCGTTTCGGCGTCGTAGAAGAAGTTCAAACGCCGGGGATGGAAGTCCATGGTGACAGGACAGGTCGTGCAAGCCACCCGCTGCAGCCCCGGATTGACCGGCACAGGTATCTCGCTGCGATTGCGGCCAACGAGCCGCTGAGCCTGCGCCGCCCCGCACTGATCGGCCGGAGGCGCGGGATCAGGCCGCGGGGGCGTCGGACGCTCTGTTGTCGGGGGCGGCCCCGAGGGTTCGCTGGCGCAGGCGCCCAACAGAAAAAGGCCGGCCCCCAGGATCAGTGCGAGCTTGCGTGTCATGCCTGTTTTTCCCAACCGCGGGCCATTTGCTTCCAATAACTCACCGGCAGCCCGCTCGCCTTGATCGCGCGCCATTGCGCCCGTGCTGTGGCGAGCGCCGCCTCGTCCCGTCCATCAAACAGGACGATGCATCGGGTGAAGCCGTCAAGGGGCCCTGCCTCGGCCCCGTCCAACAGAAAAACCACATTGGCCCCATTGGGGTTCTCCATGCCTGTGGTGAGGAGAACCGGTTGCTGGGCGGCATGGGGCTCGTCTGACAAGCCATGGGCGAGAAAGCTGTCGTCTCGATAGGTCCACAGGTGGGTGTCCAGCTTCTCCAGGCGTTCCGGCAGTCGCGTCCGAACCAGGGCCTTCCAGCTTCGCGCCAAGGTGCGCTCCAGCAGGTCAGGCAGCACCTGCTCAAGACTGGAACGCTCCATGTGGTAAAACCACACATCGCACGCCGCATCAGCCACCCGCGCGCTCCGATAACTCCTGTCCCAGGGCGAAGACCGAGGCGGCCACCTCCCGCGGCGCGGTGAGGGGGGACAGGTGATTGAGCTGAAGTCGGCGGGCGCGCCACCCGAGGGTGCGGGCCGCCTGAGCCTGATCCTCATAGGCGCCGCTCAGCTGCACATAGGCCCCAGCGCCCTGCAGGTCGCCGAGGGGGGCGACTTCCTCGAAAAAGGCCAGCGGAAGGGGCGTAAGCTCCGCCAGGAGCGGCTCCCGAAGGCTGGGATCTGGAACCAGTCGCTCCAGGGCGCCCGGCGGCCACCAGCCATCCCATGAGGGAAGCTCGCCCCCCTGGGATCCGAGGGTCAGCTCCTGGCGAAGGGCTGGCGGCGCGGTGTCGAACCAGGATTGACCTGGATGGGGCAGAATGGCGTCCACCAGAATGGTCGCGGCCACTGGGGCCGACAGGGCGGCGCTGAGGGCCGGAACGAGGGCGCCAGCGCCACTGTGGGCCACCAGGATGACGGGATCACCCCCTGCCCTGTCCACCAGCTGCGCCATGTCATTGGCAAGGGCGTGGTAGAAGCCCCCCTCGATCTGCGTCAGGGGCCGCCAGGCTGGCGCCTCGGCCCGGGCGCCTCGGCCACGCAGGTCCGCCGCTGCGGCCTTCCAGGTCAGCGGGCCGAGCAACGGACTGTGCAGGAGGACGAAACGCACCGCGGGCCTTCCGGATCGTTTGGCGTCAGCCTTCGTACTTGTCCGCCACCATGCGGTTCAGCAGACGCACGCCATAGCCGGTGGCGCCTTCCGGAATGGTCGGCACGCTGGACGGCTTCTTCCAGGCGGTGGAGGCGATATCCATATGGGCCCAGGGCAGGTCGTTGACGAAGCGCTGCAGGAACAGGGCCGCGGTGATCGAGCCGCCGGGCCGGCCGCCGGTGTTCTTCATATCGGCGATCATGCTGTCGATCTGCTTGTCGTAGGCGGCCGGCAACGGCATCCGCCACAGGGGTTCGGCTTCAGCTTTGGAAGCGGCCAGCAGGTTGTCGGACAGCTCGTCGTTATTGGAGAAAACGCCGGCATAGTCGTTGCCGAGGCTGATGATGATGGCGCCCGTCAACGTCGCCAGATCGACCATGAACTTCGGCTTGAAGCGCTCCTGGCAGTACCAGAGAGCGTCAGCGAGGACGAGGCGACCCTCGGCGTCGGTGTTGATGATCTCAATGGTCTGGCCCGACATCGAGGTCACCACGTCGCCAGGACGCTGGGCGTCGCCGTCCGGCATGTTCTCAACAAGGCCGAGGATGCCGACGGCGTTGACCTTGGCCTTACGGCCGGCCAGCACGTGCATCAGGCCGGCCACGGCGGCGGCGCCGCCCATGTCCCACTTCATATCTTCCATGCCGTCAGCCGGCTTTAGCGAGATGCCGCCGGTGTCGAAGCAGACCCCCTTGCCCACAAAGGCGACCGGCTGGGCGGCCGGATCGGCGGCCCCGTTCCAGCGCATGATGGCCAGCTGGCTTTCCCGGGCGCTGCCGCGGCCGACGCCCAGCAACGACCCCATGCCGAGCTTTTCCATTTCGGCCTCGCCGAGAATCTCGACCTCGAGCCCCAGGGTCTCCAGCCCCTTCACCCGCCGGGCGAACTCGGCCGGATAGAGGACATTCGGCGGCTCAGAGACCAGATCTCGGGCGAAGGAAATGGCGTCCGCCAGGGCGGACTGGGCGACGAAGGCCCCCTTGGCGGCATCAACATCGGCGCAAACGATCTCGACCGTCTGGATGGACGGCTTCTTGTCCGCCGGCTCCTTGGTCCGGTAACGGTCGAAGCGGTAGGCGGCTAGGCGAACCCCCAGGGCGGCGCGGTCAGGTTGGGCGAGGCCCGCATCGGCGAAGGTCACCCGAAGCGTCGCCAGACCCGAGAGCTTCACCGCGCCATAGGCGCTGGCTGCCGCGTGCTCGGCGCCGACAGCGTCAAAGGCCTCGCGCTTGCCGGCGCCGACCAGAAGCAGGCGGCCCGCCGGATGACCGGCCGGCGCGCCGAGATCAAGAACCTGCCCCTTGGCGCCGGTAAAGCGGCCTTGCGCCAGAGCCTTGCCCACCACACCTCCGGTCAGGCTGTCGGCCTCGGCGGCGGCGCCTTCGAAGACGATGATGGCCAGGGCCGATTTTTCGGCGAGGTCTGTGGCGGCCGTGACGAATTGAATGTCCATGCGATATCTCAACCATAGCAAAGCTGAAGGCGCTCCACCGTCAGGTCGCCCAGACTGGCGTCACCTGCGGCGGTTGTGTGGCGCGGCGACGCATGGTTTAGAACAGCTTCGCGCCCAGGGCGCGCCAAATCAGCCCGGCGACGCCTTTTTTCCATGCGCCTGATCGATCGATATCTGCTTCGCCAACTGCTGGGTCCCACCCTGCTGGCGACGCTCGCCCTCACAGCTGTGGCCCTGCTGAGCCAGAGCCTGTCGGCGCTCGACGTCATCATCAATCAGCGGCAGAGCGCTGGTGTGTTCCTCAAGATCACCCTGTTGGCCATGCCACAGCTGATCAACATGGTTCTGCCGCTGGCCCTGTTCGTCGCCGCCCTGGTGGCCCTGAACCGGCTGCAGAGCGAGCAGGAGCTAGTGGTCTGCTTCGCTGGCGGCATGAGCCGTTGGAGAGTGATCGCCCCGCCCATGCGCCTGGCGGTCATCATCGCCCTGCTGGCGCTCGTGATGAATCTCTTCATTCAGCCGGTGGCCTATCGCGAGCTACGCGACACCCTGTTCAATGTCCGAACCGACCTGGCCGCGACCCTTGTGCGAGAGGGCGAGTTCACCGAACCGGCCCCAGGCCTGACCGTCTACGCCCAGAGCGTCGACAGCCGGGGACGTATGGGCAACCTGTTCATCCACGTCGCCGAAAGTGATGGGTCGGCCACCACCTACACCGCTGATGAAGGTCGCATGGCTACCCGGGCGGGAACGCCGGTTCTCGTCATGGCCCGCGGTTCGACACAGGAATTCAGTGCGACGGGCGTGCTCAACTACCTGACCTTTGACGAGTACATCTTCGACCTGGGGCCGCTGGTGACCTCCGACGAGCTGGTCCACTACAAGCCTTCAGATCGCTACCTGCACGAGCTGTTCTTCCCGGATCTGGAGCAGGATTGGGAACAGCGAAATCAGCTGGAGATGCTGGCTGAAGGCCACGCCCGGTTGGCGACCCCGCTCTATAACATCGCCTTCATGGCCCTGGCCCTGGCGGCCATTCTGGGGGGCGGATACGACCGGATGGGCTATGGCCGTCGGATCGCCTGGGCGGGGGCGGCAGCGGCCCTGACCCGCATCCTGGGCTTTGTGGTCCAGGCCGCCTCGGAGTCCGCCGCCTGGGTCAACCTGTTGCAGTATGTGGTTCCTCTGGCGACGATCGCCGTGGCTCTGCAGGTGGTGTTCCGTCAGAGGGTTTCGCGGTTCATCGACATGCGAAAGCGTCCCGTCCGGATCGCCCGCGCCGGAGCGGCGGCATGAGGTTTGGTCGGATCGAAGCCTATGTGCTGTCACGCAGCCTGCTGAGCGTCGGCGTCGCCCTGGCCGTGATCACGGCGGTGATCGTACTCGTTCAGTTCGTGGAGCTGTCCCGTTCCGTAGGCGTGCGCACCGAGGTCAGCGTCGCTGAACTCTTCCGCCTGACCGCGCTTGGGGCACCCAGCCTGGTCTTGGTCCTGCTGCCCTTCATCTTCCTGTTCGGGAGCATGGCCGCCTATGTGAGCCTGAACCGCCGCAGTGAACTGGTCGCCATGCGCGCGGCGGGGGTTTCAGCCTGGCGCTTCATCTTTCCCACCGCGGCGGCGGCGGCCCTCTTCGGCCTGATCTCCGTCACCTTGCTCAATCCCCTGGCGGCGGCCTCCAACGCCCGGTTCGGCGTCGAACGCGCGCAGATCATGGACAACTATCTGGTGGACGCCCCGGAGGATATCTGGCTGCGGCAGGGCGACGAGCGCAGCCAGATCGTGATCCACGCCAAGGATCGCGACATGGTGGACGGCACGGTGGTGCTGCGCGGGGTGTCCCTGTTCATTTACCAGAAGAATGAGGACGGGGTTCCTGAGTTCCGTCGCCGGCTGGAGGCCGCCGAGGCGCGCCTGCTGCCGGGCTTCTGGCGCCTGACCGATGTCCGCGAGGCGGCCGCAGGCGAGAGTTCCGTGCGCTCCGAAAGCCTGTCACTCCGCTCAAGCCTGGACAGCGAATCGGCCCTCGAGCGCTTCGCCTCCCCCCAGGCGATCGCTTTCTGGCGCCTGCCGGCGGCCATCCGCACCACCGAGCAGGCGGGCTTCAGCGCCAGCCGCTATCAGCTGCGATTCCAGCAACTGCTGGCAACCCCGTTGCTTTTCGCGGCCATGACCGTGTTGGCGGCGGCCTTTTCCCTCCGCCTCGCACGCCTGGGAGGCCTCGCTGGCCTGGCAGGCGGCGGCGTGGCGCTCGGGTTTGTGTTCTTTTTCCTGAATGAGTTCGCCGGCGCCCTGGCCAACGCTGACATCATTCCCCTTGTGGCGGCGGCCTGGGCCCCGCCTCTCATCGCCCTTCTGTCGGGCCTCACCCTGCTCTGCTACACCGAAGACGGTTGAAAGCCGCCGCCATGCCGCTATTCCGTTCACTCGGGCCGGCGGCAAGAAGGGAATCCCGCTTGAAGACGTCACCTCGGCGCAGCTCTCTCGCCTCGGTCAAGCGCAGCCTCCTTGCGGGGGTTGCGCTGGCGAGCCTTTGCGCGGGGACCGCCCTCGCCCAGACTCCGCCGTCGGCGGCCCCTGTAGCTGGCGCGGACGGCCTGACCCCTGGCGCCATCTATCTCGAAGCAGACTCCGTCCTGCGTGACGACCGCAAGCCCAAGACGACCGCGGCAGGCGACGTCGAGGCCCGCTACGACCGCCGCAACCTGCGCGCCGACACCCTCGTCTATGACGAGGCGCAAGGTGTGCTGGAGGCGTCCAACGTCGAGATCCTCAACCCTGATGGCAGCGTAGAGTTCGCCCGTGAGATCGTCCTGGACGATCAGATGCGAGCCGGGGTCGCCCGAGGGTTCGCCGCCCGCCTGCCGCAGAATGTGAAGCTCGCCGCCTCAAGCGCGGTGCGACGCAACGAGAACGTCAACGAGCTCAACCGCGCCATCTACACCCCTTGCGATATCTGCGCCGACAGCGAGGCCAAGACGCCGACCTGGTCGATCCAAGCCGACAAGGTTGTGCAGGACCGCGAACGCCAGCTGGTCACCTATCGGCACGTGGTGTTCCGCCTGTTTGGCGTGCCTGTGTTCTACGCCCCGCTCTTCTGGCACCCCGACCCTCAGGCCGAGCGCAAGTCGGGGCTTCTGACGCCGGACATTTCCGCCTCCGACCGCCGCGGCTTTTCCTACGAACAGCCCTATCTGTTTGTGATCTCGGATTATTCCGACCTGACGCTCAGCCCGCAGATCAACGCCAAGGTCGAGCCCTTCCTGAACGCGCGCTACCGCAAGCGTTTCTATTCGGGCGAGATCGATGTTCGGGGCGGCTACACCTATGCCGAGGACTTCGATTCCACCGGTCAGTTCGGCGAGGCGACCTCTCGCAGCTACATACTGGCGCGGGGCGCCTTTGCGATCGACGAGAACTGGGAATGGGGATTCACCGCCGAGCGGGCGTCCGATGACCTCCTGTTCGACAAGTACGAGATCGGCGACGTCTATCAGTCTCGCGGCCCCTACATCGCCGACGATCGCAGGCTGATCTCGCAGATTTACGCCGTGCGGCAGGACGAGCAGTCGTATCTCTCCATGGCGGCCTTTGACATCCAGGGACTGCGCCCCAGTGACGATGACCGGACCTTCCCGACCGTCGCCCCCTTGATCGAGGGTCGCTGGAGCCCTGACTACCGCCTCGCCGGCGGGCGGGTTCGACTGCGGGCCAATGCAGTAGCCTTGGAGCGGGACCTGTCCCCGAACAACACCCCAGCGGTCTATGTTCCTGGTCTAGATAGCCGCCGGGTGGTCGCCCAGGCCGACTGGCGGCGCACATTCACCACGGCCACCGGCATGCGGTTGGAGCCCTTCGTCAATCTGCGGGCCGACGCCTACAGTCTCAGCGACGTTCCCCTTGAGGGCTATGGCGGGCGAACTGAGACCCGCGCCATGGCCACAGTGGGCACCGATGTCAGCTGGCCATTTTATCGTCGTTTCAATGGGATGACGGCGGTAATTGAGCCGCTAGTTCAAGTGATGGCTTCGCCTCGCCCTGAGCAGATCCAGACAGGAATCACGGCGGCCGGCGAGGCCGTCTATCTGGACGAAGACAGCCTGGCCTTCGAGTTTGACGAGACCAATCTGCTGATGGCGGACCGCTTCCCGGGGTTCGACCTCATGGAAGGCGGCCTTCGGGCCAATGTCGCCGCCCGGGGCAGCCTGCTGTGGGACGATGGCCGCCGGGCGACCTTGCTTGTGGGACGCAGCTTCCGAGACGAGGAAGAACCCGCCTTCCCCGATCGCACCGGCCTGAGAGACACCGCCTCAGACTGGATCGTCGCGGCCCAGGCTCAGCCGATCAGGGGGGTCTCAGCCTTTGGTCGGGCCAGACTGGACGGGGATAGCGGCGAGGTGCGGCGGGCCGAGGCCGGTGCGAATGTCGCCCTGGGTCGGGGCTCCGGCTTCTTCCGCTACCTGTGGGATGATCTCGACATCAATGGCGCCAAGCGCGAGAACCTGGATGTGGGGGGGGAGGTCTTCCTGACCCAGAACTGGGGCCTCACCGCCTATGGCAACCGTGATATGGTTCAGAACGCCTGGGTGGTGCGCGACCTCGGCGTAGTCTATCGGGATGAGTGCACACGGATCGAAGTGATTTATCGGCGCGAGGACACCATCGTTGGTCGTCTGGGCCCCAGCGAGTCGGTGGCCGTGCGCCTAACCCTCGCCACATTGGGCGAACCTATCTATGCCAACTAGCATCAGCGGCGCGCCTCGCCGCCACGAAGGAATGACTCAAGCGATGTTGTCTGCGCGTTCAGTCCGCGGCCGAGCGGCCTGCGGCGCCGCCCTCGTGGCGTTTCTGGCGATTGGCGCCGCACCCAGCGTCACGCTCGCTCAGGAAGAGGCCGCGCCGGCCCGCGCTGCGCCGCCGGCCGGGTTGTCAGAATATGCCGCCGCCGTGGTGAATGATGAGATCATCACCACCTATGATCTGGCCCAGCGTATGCGCCTGCTCATCGCCACAACCGGCGTCCAGCCTTCTGAGCAGAACCTTCCGCAGATCCAGCAGGAGGCCCTGATCTCCCTGGTGGATGAGACCCTGCAGCTCCAGGAATTGCGGCGGGTCGAGCGCGAGCAGAAGTTCAGCATCATCGCCAGCGACGAAGACGTCGACGAGGAACTGGCCGAACTGGCCAGCGGCAATGAGATGACGCCCGAACAGTTCGCCGCCACGCTTCGCAATCAAGGCGTGCTCGACTCGCTTCGCGAGCAGCTCCGCGCCCAGGCCAGCTGGCAGCGGTGGATCCAGGGTCGTTACGGTTCGCGCCTTCGCATCGGTGAAGACCAGGTCAGTGCAGTCCTTGAGCAGCAGCTGGCTCAGGCTTCGAAGCCTCAATTTCAGGTGAGCGAGGTCTTCATAGACAGCGCCCGCGTGGGCGGCATGGATGTGGCCCTGCGCGGCGCCGAGCAGCTGGTCGGTCAGATGCAGCAGGGCGCGCCGTTCCAGGCGGTCGCTCGCCAATTCTCGGCCGCCCCGACAGCGGCCTCTGGCGGGGACGCCGGTTGGGTCGGCCCGGGTGAAATGCCGCGGGAGGTCGAGCAGGCCCTGGAGCAGATGCGCCCAGGTCAGCTTTCGCGGCCCATTCCTGTGAGCGACGGCGTCTATATCGTCTATCTGCGGGACAAGCGCTCAGGCGCGGGGGCGACGGTCGTCAATCTGAAGCAGGCGGCCATCGGCGTCCCGGCGGATGCGTCAGCGACCCAAGTCGACGCCGCCCGCCAACGGCTGATGGCTCTGCGAGCCCGGATCACCGGATGCGAAGACCTGGAGGCTGTTGCCGGTCAGGAGACCGGGGTTATCGCCGGCGACCTCGGCGAGGCTGAGATCAGCGACCTGGCCCCGGCGTTCCGCTCGGCGGCCGAGACCCTCGAGGTGGGCGCGCTCTCCGAGCCGATCCGCACCGAGGCGGGCATGCATATCGTCGCGGTCTGCGGCAAGCGCGCTTCCGGCGGTCCCGAGCTGTCGCCGCAGATGGTCGAGCGCCGGCTGTTCTTCGAGCAGCTCGGCCTGATCGCCCGTCGCTATATGCGTGATCTTCGGAACGCAGCCACCATTGAGACCCGGTGAAGAACCGTCCCCTCGCCGTCAGCCTTGGAGATCCCGCCGGGATAGGCCCTGAGATTGTCGTCAAGGCCTGGAGCGCGCTTCGCCATACCGGTCCGCCCTTCCTCGTGGTCGGTGATCTGAACCAGGTGATCGCCGCCCCCGGGGGGGCCAGCGGCCTCGTGCGACGGATCAGCACCGCCGAGGATGCGGCCAGGACCTTTTCCCAGGCCCTGCCCGTCATCGACATCCCTCTTCTGGAGCCTGTTGTGGCCGGCGTACCGTCGCCACGGGCGGCCAAAGCGGTGATCGCCTGGATCGAGACGGCTGTGGGACTTGCCCTGTCAGGCGCCGTGGGGGGGGTGGTGACCGCCCCTATCGCCAAGGAGAGCCTGTATGGCGCTGGCTTCGCCTTCCCCGGGCACACGGAGTTCCTGGGCGAGCTGACCCTTTCCCATCGCTATGACGGGGCCCGGGGCCCGGTGATGATGTTGGCGGCGCCTGGACTGCGGGTGTCCCTGGTCACCGTGCACACTCCGCTGGCGGAGGTCCCCGGCAGCCTGACAGTGGAAAAAATCGTCAACGCCGGCCTGGTCACGGCCCAGGCCCTGCGTCGCGACTTCGGCATTGAGCAACCGCGGCTGGCCGTAGCCGGTCTCAACCCCCATGCGGGCGAGGGCGGAACCATCGGTCGCGAGGAGCTGCAGGTGGTGGGGCCCGCGGTCCGGGCTCTGCGCGACCTGGGGGTCAATGCCCTGGGGCCGAGCCCCGCTGACAGTCTCTTCCACGAGGCCGCGCGCGCCAAGTACGACGCCGTGCTGTGCCTCTATCACGATCAGGCCCTGATCCCTGTGAAGATGCTCGACTTCTGGGGCGGAGTGAACATCACGCTCGGCCTACCGATCGTCCGCACCTCCCCCGACCACGGCACGGCGTTTGATATCGCCGGACGGGGTCAGGCGCGACCTGACAGCATGATTGCGGCCATCCGCATGGCCCAAGACATCGCCGAACGACGCCCGTGAGCGCGCTCAATGATCTGCCGCCCCTGCGCCAAAGCCTCGAAGCGCACGGCTTGATGGCTGACAAGGGGCTTGGGCAGCACTTTCTCCTCGACCTCAACATCACCCGCAAGATCGCCCGCCTGGCCGGTCCCCTTGAGGGAGCGCGGGTGCTTGAAATCGGCCCTGGGCCTGGGGGACTTACGCGAGCTCTGCTGGAAGCGGGCGCGCATGTGACGGCCATTGAGAAGGACGTCAGATTTCTTCCCCTTCTCAACGAATTAGAAGCAGTTTCTGAGGATCACTTAACCATCGAGATGGCCGATGCGCTCAAGGTGGATGAGGCCGCTCTGACGGACGGCGCACCAGTCGCGATCGTGTCCAACCTGCCTTACAACATCGGCACCGCCCTGCTCATCAAGTGGCTCACCGGCCCCTACCGACCAGCGGCGATGACCCTGATGTTTCAGAAAGAGGTGGCCCAACGGATCGTGGCGCGTCCTGGCGATGACGCCTATGGCCGGCTCGCCGTCATCGCCCAGGCCACGTCCCAGGCGAAAATCGTCATGGAAGCGCCGGCCCGGGCGTTCACCCCGCCGCCGAAAGTGGACTCCGCGGTGGTCCGCCTCGATCCCCTGCCTGACCGCCCCCCGGAGGCCCTGATCGCGGCCCTGGAGCGGGTGAGCCAGGCCGCATTTGGACAGCGCCGCAAGATGCTCCGCTCCAGCCTCAAGGTGCTGGGGGGCGCCGATCTGTGCGAGGCCGCAGGCATAGATCCCGTCCGACGGGCGGAAACCCTGTCGCTCGCAGAATTCATGGGGCTGGCAGAGGCCCTGCAGGACGTCTAGCAGCGCATACTAGGCCCCGACGGGGTTGCCCGCACCAATCCCCCTCCTCTGGAGCCTGATGCGATCAGACGGAACCGTCTGGTCGTGAATCAGGCTCCAAACTCAAAAACTTGAGCGCGTCTTGC
>DJWR01000154.1:12848-13249 GCA_002441055.1 Caulobacteraceae bacterium UBA6225
CTGGCGGTAGTGGTCAATTGGCTGACCCAGCACGTTCTGCTGCGGATCGTGCGCCGCGCCTTGAGCCTGTCCCTGAAGGACGAGGCCGAGCTCTTCTTCCGGGAGGTGATCGCCAGGCTGGCCAATGTGGCCCCGGCGATCGTGGTCTATCAGGCCGTGCTGGTGGTGCCGCACCTGCCTGAGGCCGCGCAGACCGTCGTGCGCAATGTCGCCGCGGCCTTCATGATCCTGACTGTGATCCTGGCGATCACCGGGGCGCTCAATCTCGTCAACGCCCTCTATTCCCGCCGACCTGAGAGCAGGCAGCGACCGATCAAGGGCTACATCCAGGTCGGCAAGATCGTCCTCTATGCGGCGGCCGCCATCCTGGTGGTGGCCACCCTGCTGGACCGCTCGCCCCT
>DJWR01000154.1:13257-28090 GCA_002441055.1 Caulobacteraceae bacterium UBA6225
GACATGATCCGGGTGGGCGACTGGATCGAGATGCCGCAGCTCAACGCCAATGGCGATGTCATCGACCTGGCGCTGCATACGGTGAAGATCCAGAACTTCGACAAGACCATCACCACCATCCCCACCTGGCGGCTGATCAACGAGTCCTTCGTCAACTGGCGCGGCATGCAGGAGTCTGGCGGTCGCCGGATCATGCGGGCCATCCTGCTGGATCAGACGGCCATTCGTTTCCTGACGCCGGAGGAGCGGGAAAGCCTCAAGCGCTTCGCCCTGCTCGATGTCTATCTGGCGCAGAAAGACCGGGAGCTGGAGGCCTGGAACGAGTCCCTGGTCAAGTCAGGCCGTGATCCGGTCAACACCCGGCGGCTGACCAATGTCGGCACATTCCGGGCCTATGTGCAGGCCTATTTGAAGGTCCATCCGGGGATCGCCAAGGAAAAGACCCTGATGGTCCGTCAGCGGGACCCGACGCCCGAGGGCCTGCCGCTGGAGATCTACGCCTTCGCCAACACCGTCCAATGGGAGGCGTATGAGGCGATCCAGAGCGACATCTTTGACCACGTCCTCTCGATCCTGCCGGAGTTCGACCTGAGACTGTTCCAGGCTCCCACCGGGCGGGACATGCGCGGCCTGGGCGAGGCTCTGCGAGCCAGCGAGGTCGGCTAGAGGCGTTCGTCCAAGAGCCGCTGCACGAAGTCCCCCAGACCGGGGTTGCGCACCCGCTTCTGCCGCTCTGCGTGATAGATGTGGGCCAGGTCAGAATAGGCTCGATCATAGTCGTCATTTATGATGACGTAGTCGTAGTCGACCGCCCGCTCGATCTCCCCATAGGCGCGGCCCAGCCGCCGCTGAATCACATCCTCGCGGTCCTGGGCGCGGGCATGTAGGCGACGGGAAAGCTCGGCCATGCTGGGCGGCAGGATGAAGACGCGAACTACGTCGTCCGGGGCTTTCTGGGCGATCTGCGCGGCGCCCTGCCAGTCGATATCGAACAGGACGTCTCGCCCCATGCCCAGGGCGTCCATGACGGGCTGGGCTGGACTGCCGTAGCGATGCTCATGGACATTGGCCCACTCGAGGAAGGCGTCACCGGCGATCATCTGATCAAAGGCTGCGCGATCGACAAAGTGGTATTCGCGGCCATCTTCCTCCCCGGGACGCGGGTCCCGGGTGGTCGCCGACACCGATAGCTCCAGCTCGGCATGGTCGGCCACCAGCCGCCGCGACAGGGAGGTCTTGCCCGCGCCAGACGGACTGGAGATCAGCAGCATCAGGCCGCGGCGGGGAATGGAACTTTGGGTCATCGGTCTCGGGTCTGGTCAGGGCGGGTAGGAGCGGGTTGTCTATTCCACATTCTGAACCTGCTCGCGAAGCTGCTCGATCACAGCCTTCAGCTCCAGTCCCACAGCCGTCAGGGCCGAGAGGGCCGACTTGGAACAAAGCGTATTGGCCTCGCGCATGAATTCCTGGGTCAGGAAGTCCATGCGCCGTCCCACTGGCCCTTCACCGCTGAGCAGGCCGCGGGCGGACTCGACATGCCCGCCCAAGCGGTCGAGTTCCTCACGGACATCGGCCTTCACCGCCATGGCGGCGGCTTCCTGCACGATCCGCTCCTCAAGACCGGCCGGATCACCGATCAACTCCGCCATGCGGCGGGCGAACCTGGCCTTCAACACCTCTGGCTGCTCGCCAGCCAGGGCCTCAGCCTGCCCGGTGAGGACTGCGATCCTCTCGGTCAGCCCCCCAAGCACGCCGCTCAGGGCGACACCCTCGGCGTCGCGGGCGAGCTTCAGGTCGTCCAGGGCCGCGCCAATGGAGGCCACCATGGCGGCTTCGACGCGCGCCATCGCCTCAAGATCAGGCTCGGCTTCGGCCACCTCGATCACGCCGCGTAGGGCCAGCAGACCGTCCAGCGATGGCGGCGCCGCCCGGCCTTGCCGCACCAGGTCCTGAGTGGCGTCGAGATAACGCTCCACCTGCTCGAGATTGATGCGCACCTGCGCCTGGCTTTCGGCACGCTTGGCCTGGAGNNCCGTTGACCGAGCGCGCCTCAACCGCCCAGGTCCAGTCATCCTGAGCGCCCTCAACCCGGCCAAAGCCGGTCATGCCCGAAAGGCCCATGATCAGTCTCCCAGATAGGCGGTCGAGGATCTCGCTGAGCCGCCGATCATGGCTCGGCGGTCAGCGGCGCATCAGCCGGCGGATCTGTGGCGCCCTGGCTCGCCGGCGCCCTGGCCCGTTCGATCCGGCGCCAGCGCTCCACATTGCGCCGATGTTCGTCATAGGTGGCGGCGAAGGCGTGACCGCCGCTGCCGTCGGCCACAAAGAACAGATAATCGGTCTGCGGCGGATCGAGCACGGCGGCCAAGGCCGCGCGCCCTGGGTTACAGATCGGCGTCGGGGGAAGGCCATCGATCTGGTAGGTGTTGTAGGGGGTCTGGCGATTGAGCTCTGACTGTCGGATGCCCCGCCCAAGGGGGCGGCCCTTGGTCAGGCCATAGATGATGGTCGGATCACTCTCCAGGCGCATTCCCCGCCGCAGCCGATTGATGAAGACCGAGGCCACCTGCGGCCGCTCGGCGCCCAGGCCGGTCTCCTTCTCCACAACCGAGGCCAGGATCACCGCCTCCTGCGGGCTGCTGATGGGCAGACCGGGCTGCCGCTTGGACCATAGCAGGGCGAGCACCTCGTCATGGGCGTCCATCATCCGCTGCAGGACCGCGGCCCGGTCTTCGCCCCGCTCGATCTGATAGGTTTCAGGCAGCAAGGCGCCCTCTGGCGGCGACGGCGCCACACCGGTCAAGAGTGGGTTTTCGGCCAGAATCTCGACGACCATCTCTGAGGTCACGCCCTCTGGAATGGTCACAAAATGGCGGACCACCCGACCCGCCCGAATATCGTCCAGCACCCGGGCCATCGACTGGCGGGCGGGGAACTCATACTCGCCCGCCTTCAGGCTGCGGGCCGCGCCGGTCGCCTGGGCGGCGGCCAGGAAAATGGGCGCAGAGGAAATGACGCCTGCGCCTTCAAGACTCGAGGCGATCTCCGGCAAGCCAGCGCCTCGGCGCAGGATGACGGTGGTGGTTTCACCCTCGGCCTCTGGGCCGGGCCCCTGAAACATCCAGAGCGCCCAGAGGCCCGCCAAGGCCAGGACCAGGGAAAAGGTGACCGCCGCGCTGGCCAGGGTCACCAGCAGGCGGCGCAAGGGGGAGACGCCGGCGCCCCTTTTGGCCGGTCGGGGGCGAGGCGCGCGAGCCATGAATCAGACCTGTTTGAACACCACGGAGGCGTTGGTGCCNNCGGCGTCTCGACGGACGGATTGTCGAGATTGATGGTCGGCGGGGCGATCTGATCGCGAATAGCAAGGCAGGTGAACGCCGCCTCAATGGCCCCGGCCGCGCCCAGCAGATGGCCGGTGGCCGACTTGGTCGACGACATGGTCACCTTCGACGCCGCATTGCCCAGCACCCGCTCGACGGCGCCCAGTTCGATTTCGTCGCCGAGGGGAGTCGAGGTGCCGTGAGCGTTGATGTAGTCGATGTCGGCCGGCGAAATGCCGGCGTCCTTGATGGCAGCCTGCATGGCGCGGAAGCCGCCGTCGCCGTCCTCAGCCGGTGCGGTGATGTGATAGGCGTCGCCTGCCAGGCCGTAGCCTGCGACTTCAGCATAGATTTTCGCGCCGCGAGCCTTGGCGTGCTCGTATTCTTCCAGCACCAGGACGCCAGCGCCCTCGCCCATCACGAAGCCGTCGCGGTCCTTGTCATAGGGGCGGCTGGCCTTGGTGGGGTCATCATTGAAGCCCGTCGACATGGCGCGGCAGGCGATGAAACCGGCGATGCCCACTGGACATATGGCCGCCTCGGCGCCGCCTGCGACCATGACATCGGCGTCCCCGTACTTGATCATCCGGGCGGCGTCGCCCACCGCATGGGCGCCAGTGGCGCAGGCGGTCACGACCGAGTGGTTCGGGCCCTTGAAGCCATGGCGAATGGAGACCTGACCAGAGGCAAGATTGATCAGGGCGGAGGGGATAAAGAAGGGGCTGACCCGGCGGGGCCCCTTCTCGTGCAGCTCAACGCTGGTCTTTTCGATGGTGGCCAGACCGCCGATTCCCGAGCCGATGATGACGCCGGTCCGCTCGCGCCCCTCGTCATCCTCGGGCGCCCACCCAGAGTCCTTCACCGCCTCGTCGGCCGCGGCGATGGCGTAGAGGATGAAGTCGTCGATCCGGCGCTGGTCCTTCTGGGACATCACGCCATCGGGGTCGAAGGCGCCCTCCACCTCCGGGCCGCCGCCGCCCCGCCCGTCAACCCGCGGAACCTCGCAGGCGACGTTGCAGGCATAGGTCGAGGCGTCAAAGGTGGTGATGTTTCCGGCGCCGGACTTGCCGGCCAAGATCGCCTTCCAGGTGACCTCAACGCCGGACCCCAGAGGGGTGACCAGACCTAGGCCGGTGACGACGACGCGGCGGGTATTGGCGGTGGACATGGCGATTTTACTCCCGGGGCTGGCCCCAAAACAAAACCGCCGCGCCTCTCCGGCGCAGGGGCCTAAGGGACGCGGCGGTCATGTGTCAGACGTCAGGCGTGACGCCAGGGCGTCAGGCGCCCAGACGCTCCTGGATGAACTTCACGGCGTCGCCGACCGTCTGGATATGCTCAGCGGCGTCATCCGGGATCTCGATATCGAATTCTTCCTCGAAGGCCATGACCAGCTCGACATTGTCGAGGCTGTCGGCACCCAGGTCGTCGATGAAGCTGGCCTTTTCAGTGACCTTCTCGGGATCGGCGTCGAGGTGCTCGATGACGATCTTGCGCACGCGTTCCAGAATGTCGGACATTCGCTTTTAGTCCCTCTAAATTCAACTGATGCATCCGCGACGGAAGACGCATTGTCAACCTTCGGCGGTATTGGGTTTGAGACCTCTCAGGTGGTCCCAGGCAGTCCGGGCCAGTTTAATCGTCGAGCGCCGTAGCATGTTCCTATCGGCGAGGCCAGCGGCCAGCAGGCCCGGTCAGATCATCGCCATCCCGCCATTCACGTGCAGGGTCTGGCCAGTGACATAGGCGGCCTCCGAACTGGCGAGATAGACGCAGGCGGCGGCGATCTCGTCACCACTTCCCAGCCGGCCAGCCGGGATGGTGGAAAGGATCTGCGTCTTCTGGGCTTCATTCAGCGCGTCGGTCATGGGGCTTTCGATAAAGCCAGGGGCGATGCAGTTGACGGTGATTCCCCGGCTGCCGACCTCCTGGGCCAGCGCCTTGGAGAAGCCGATCATGCCGGCCTTGGAGGCGGCGTAATTGGTCTGGCCGGGATTGCCCATGACACCGACCACCGAGGTGATGCCGATGATTCGGCCTGAGCGGCGCTTCATCATGCCCTTCACCGCAGAACGGCTTAGGCGGAAGTAGGACTCCAGGTTCACACGGATCACGGCGTCCCAATCGTCATCCTTCATACGCATCAGGAGGCCGTCGCGGGTGATGCCAGCATTCGCCACCAGGATGTCCAGAGGGGCTCCAGCCGCAGCTTCGGCGGCGCCCACCAGCCCATCGACGGACTCCGGATCCGATAGGTTGGCCGCTGCGACGCTGACCCGGTCCTTCAATTCGCCCGCCATCTCGTCAAGCACGGCCTGCCGGGTGCCGGACAGCACGACGTGGGCGCCCTGGGCGTGCAGCGCCTTCGCGAGGGCGGCGCCGATACCGCCCGTCGCGCCGGTGACCAGGGCGGTCTTTCCCGAAAGATCAAACATGTCAGCGCCTCCAGCGGCGATTGAAACTCTAGAGAGACTTGGCGAAGGCTTCCAGATCAGCCGGCGTGTTCAGGGGCGAGGCCTCGGCGTCCGGGGCGATGCGTTTGGCCATACCTGAGAGAACCTTGCCCGCGCCGGCTTCTGCAAAGCGGGTCACCCCACCGCTCTCCACCAGCCAGGCGATGCTTTCGCGCCAGCGCACCCGGCCGGTCACCTGCTCCACCAGCAGGCGACGGATCTCTTCAGGCTCGTGCACCGGGCGCGCCGTGACATTGGCCACGAGGGGCGAACGGGGCGCGATGATGGTCGCCGCGGCCAGGGCTTCGGCCATCTCGTCGGCGGCCGGCTGCATCAGGGGACAGTGGAAGGGCGCCGAGACGTTCAGCGGGATGGCGCGGGCGCCCAGCTCCTTGGCCTTCTCAATGGCCCGGTCAACCGCAGCCTTGGCCCCGGAGATCACCACATTTCCCTGGTTGTTGTCGTTGGCCACGACGCAGACGCCGACCTCGGCGCCGGCTGCGGCCGCAGCCTCGGCCAGAGCCACGTCAGTCTTGGGGCCAATCAGGGAGGCCATGGCCCCCTCGCCCACCGGAACAGCCCGCTGCATGGCCTGACCGCGCAACTTCAGCAGACGGGCGGTGTCAGCCAGGCTGATGGCGCCCGCCGCGGCCAGGGCGGAATATTCGCCCAGGCTATGGCCAGCCACGAAGGCCGCGCGATCGACCCCGACGCCGAACTCCTTTTCCAGGACGCGGCTCACCGCGAGGCTGACAGCCATCAGAGCGGGCTGGGCGTTCTCAGTCAGCGTAAGGTCGGTCTCCGGGCCATCTCGCATCAGGGCGAACAGCTTCTGTCCCAGGGCGTCATCGACCTCCTGGAAAACCTCGCGGGCCGCCGAGAAGGTCTCGGCCAGATCCACGCCCATGCCGACGGCCTGGCTGCCCTGGCCAGGAAAGATGAAGGCGAGGCTCATGGGTTGCGCTCCCTGGCTGGCGGCGTCCGGAAGCCGGCGCGCGCTCTGTCGATTCCGAGCCGCGAGGGTTAGGGGATTAGACCCCGGGCGGCAAGCGTAGGCGCCATCAGCGCCCCTGCCCGGGGTGACGGGGGCGGCGCGATGAGTCAGACTTTGGCCGACAGGGTTCGCCCCCTGACCTGCCGGAGCCCGCCGTGACCGACCGCCATCTGATCTATTTCGCCGATCCCATGTGCTCATGGTGCTACGGCTTCTGGCCGGTGATCAGCGCGGTGCGGGCAGCGTTCGGCGACACCCTACCTGTCCGACTGGTGATGGGAGGTCTACGGCCCGGGACCACCGAGCCCATGACCGAAGAGGCCAAGGCCAAGCTGCGCGGTCATTGGGCGGAGGTGGCCGCAGCGTCCGGCCAAGCCTTCAGCGACACCGCCATGGCCGGCGAAGGGTTCATCTATGACACTGATCCAGCGGCCCGGGCGGTGGTGGTGATCCGGCGCGAGCGGCCTGATCTCGCCCTGGACTATCTGGGCGCCCTGCAGCGCGCCTTCTATGGCGAGGGCCGAGACATCACCCAGGAAGATGTGCTGGCCGAGGTCCTGGGAGAGGTTGTCCCTGGCGCCGATATGGAAGCGTTCCGCATCAACTGGCGCAGCGAAGACGCGGAGAATGAGACCTGGGCGGACTACGCCATCTCGCAGAAGTCAGGCGTCACGGGCTTTCCAACCCTGGTGGGCGGCCCTGACGACACCGGAAAATACGGGATCGTGACGCGCGGCTTCGCGCCGGCCGAGCAGGTTCTGCCCGTGCTGGTCGACTGGATCGGCCGACCGGTTCACTAAGCCAAGGTCCGGTCAGGCGGGGCCTGTCGGGCTGCAATGCAGATAGCCGCGCTCAACCATTCGCCGCATGGCCTCATAGACCTCGGTCAACTCCTCAAATGTGGCGCGCAACTGAGCCAGGCGGCTGGTCTGTTCCGGACTGAGGAGATGTGAGCGGCCAGCCAGGGCCAGGCCCTCCGCCACCCAGGCCGCACGGGCGTGGGCCGCGGCCAGGGCCAGCCGCTGGAACTTGGCCACGTCGACCGGCCCCAGCATCTGGGCGACCACTTCCCGGTTCGAGGCGAAAGCTGTGTAATCGATCTGTTCGAGAAGACCCCGCAGGCGCCGATGGGCGGCCGGATCGCTCTCATCCTGGGGTTCGAAATGGTCCGATACCACCCGACGGTAGGACGAACTTCTGACGGAAGACATCTCTTCCTCCTTTGCGGAGCAATGGGACTCCGAGCCGTCATCCTTACCTGCGTTCAATTAATAGAGGTTTTCCGGCTGCGCCCCAACCAGGCCAAGCTTGCCCTGCCCCTATTTTTCGCGTAGTAGCCCGCCTCTTCACGGAAGGCGGTCTCTTGCCGGAACGCGAACAGGTCGGGGCGAGCTCGACCGCCGCGCCAGAGATCCATCGTGCCCGACGGACTTCCGCCGTCGCTCACGCCGCCTCCCACAACGGAAGAGGAAAAATGGCGCTCTACGAACACGTGGTCATTTCGCGGCAGGATATCTCGCCGCAACAGGCCGAAGCCCTCAATGACCAGCTCAAGTCGATGATCGAGGAAAGCGGCGGCGCCGTGGCCAAGATCGAATACTGGGGCCTCCGCAACCTCACCTACCGCATCAAGAAGAACCGCAAGGGTCACTATTCCCTGCTGGCCATCGATGCGAAGCCTGAGGCCGTCAAGGAGATGGAGCGCCAGCTCTCCCTCAACGAAGACGTCCTGCGCTACATGACCGTCCGCGTCGAAGAGCTCGACCTCGAGCTGTCGCCGGTCCTGGCCCGCCGCGACCGCGAGCGCGAGCCGCGCCGTGAAGACGGCCCCCGTCGTGACGGCGAAGGCCGCCGCGATGAACCGCGCCGCGACGACGCTTAAGGGGAGGATCTGGAACCATGACTGACACCAACGACACCGCCGGCGCCGCGCCCCGCCGCCCGTTCTTCCGTCGCCGCAAGGTTTGCCCGTTCTCGGGCGCCGGCGCGCCGAAGATCGACTACAAGGACGTCCGTCTGCTGCAGCGTTACATCTCTGAACGCGGCAAGATCGTCCCGGCCCGCATCACCGCCGTCTCGGCGAAGAAGCAGCGCGAACTGGCCGCGGCCATCAAGCGCGCCCGCTTCCTTGCCCTGCTGCCCTATGCCGTGAAGTAAGGAGCAAGGCACATGCAAGTCATTCTTCTTCAGCGCGTGGCCAAGCTGGGCCAGATGGGCGAAGTCGTGAAGGTCAAGGACGGCTACGCCCGGAACTTCCTTCTGCCCCAGGGCAAGGCGCTTCGTGCGTCGGAGGCCAACATCAAGTCCTTCGAGAACCAGAAGGCCCAGTTGGAAGCCCGCAACCTCGAAACCCGCAAGGAAGCCGAGGTCCTGGCCGAAAAACTGAACGGCCAGAAGTTCATCGTGATCCGCTCGGCCTCGGACGCCGGCGCGCTTTATGGCTCGGTCACCCCGCGTGACGCCGCCGAAGCCGCCACCGAAGCGGGCTTCTCGGTCGACCGCAAGCAGGTCGTCCTGATCGACCCGATCAAGGAACTGGGCCTGCATGACGTGTCCGTCGTGCTGCACCCGGAAGTGACCGCGACCATCACCATGAACGTCGCCCGTTCGGTCGAAGAAGCCGAGCTGCAAGCCTCGGGCAAGTCCATTCAGGAACTTGCCGCAGAAGCCGAAGCCGCGGCCGAATTCGAAATCGCCGAACTGTTCGACGAAATGGGCAGCGCCGCCAGCGACGAGGAATAATCCTCGGGCGCGGACATGCGCGATGTCTTTCTTGGAAACCGCGCCGGGCAACCGGCGCGGTTTTCGCTTTTGGCGCCCCTGCACGGGAACCGCCGCCCCGGCTTCCTTATTAACTTCCTGCACAGGACGACGGAGGCCCGCGATGCCACGGAAACGACTTCTCTTCTGGCCCTTCGCACTGGCAGGCTTCGGCGCGGGCTATGCACTCTGGCAAAACCGCGCCGCCGCCGCCAAAGGGGCCCGGATCGGGGCCCGTTCTGCGGGACGGACCGTCCGCGATGTGCTGGCGGGCTTTCTTGCCGGTCTATCGGACGTGGCGCTATCACCAAACGGGTTGACGGCCACCCCCGCCCAGATCCCGGCCCGCGGCTGGAAAGAGATCCTGCGCCGCACCTTCCGCGAAATCAGCCAGGACAGGGTGCTGTCGGTCGCGGGCGGGGTCGCGTTCTTCGTCCTGCTGGCGGTCTTTCCCACGGTCACCGCCTTCATCTCGATCTACGGGCTGGTGGCCGACCCGTCGATGATCGCCACCCATCTGAACGACCTCAGCACCATCCTGCCCGCCGGCGCGGTGCAGGTGGTGGGCGAGCAGGCGATGCGCCTGATCTCGGCCGGGGGCGCGGCGCTGACCTTCGCCTCGATCTTCTCGATCCTCCTCGCGATCTGGAGCGCGAACGGCGGCGCAAAGGCGCTGATCGAATCGCTCAACGTCGCCTATGACAGGACCGAATCCCGATCCTTCCTGCGGCTGAACCTCGTGGCGATGCTCTCCACCATCGGCATCATCGTCCTGATGGTGGCGCTGGTCGCAGCTTCGGCTGTCCTGCCTGTCGTGCTCGACTATCTGCCCCTCGGCCGCTCCGCCGAACTCGTCACGCTGGTCCTGCGCTGGCCGCTGATTTTCATCGTTCTGCTGACCGCGCTTTCGGTGCTTTACCGCTGGGGCACCTGCAACCCGACTGCGAAATGGCGCTGGATCACGCCCGGGGCGGTGCTGGCCTCGGCGGGACTTATGATCTTTTCGATGGGGTTTTCGCTGTACGCCACGCATTTCACCGACTTCGACAAGACCTATGGCTCGCTTGGCGCGGTGATCGGCTTTCTGACATGGCTCTGGCTTTCGGCGGCGATCGTCCTAGTGGGCGCCGAACTGAACGCAGAGGTCGAACATCAGGCGGACATCCACACCTGACCACAAAACGAAAAACCGCGCCCCGGAGGACGCGGTTTTCCGGTTCGGGTTTACCCCGGGATCAAAGCTCGTCGAGCGCCTCGATGGCTTTCTCAAGGTCTTCCTTCGACACTTCCTTTTCGGACAGCTTGGCGCCGGCCACGATGTGATCGACAACCTTGTCTTCGAAGATCGGCGCGCGCAACTGCTGCTGCATCTGCGGGTTCTTCTGGACGAATTCGAAGAAGGCGCGTTCCTGGCCCGGATACTGGCGCGCCTGGTTCAGGACGGCCTGCGTCATCTCGGCATCCGACACCTGCACTTCGGCCTTGCGGCCCACTTCGGCCAGCAGAAGCCCAAGGCGCACGCGACGCTCGGCCAGCTTCTTGTGCTCGTCCGTCGGCTCGACCGAACCGTGGTTGTGGTCGTGGACGTCCGGGTTTTCCTCGTGCCACAGCTGGTGGGCGATCTGGTGCGCCTCGGCTTCAACCAGGCTCGGCGGCAGGTCGAACTTCACGAGCGCATCCAGCTGGTCCAGCAGACCGCGCTTCAGCACGGCGCGGCTCGCACCGGCATATTCCGCCTCCAGACGCTCGGACACCTGGCCTTTCAGCGCGTCAAGGCTTTCGGCGCCGAACTGCTTGGCCAGCTCGTCGTCGATCTCGGCGGCCTTGGGCGCGCGCACGGCCTTCACGGTGCAGTCGAAGGTGGCTTCCTTGCCCGCCAGATGGGTGGCGCCGTAGTTTTCCGGGAAGGTCACCTTCACGGCGACTTCCTCGCCGTCCTTGGCGCCGATCAGCTGGTCTTCGAAGCCGGGGATGAACTGGCCCGATCCCAGCACCAGCGGGAAATCGGTGCCGGTGCCGCCCTCGAAGGCCACGTCATCGACCTTGCCCACGAAGTCGATCATCACCTGATCGTCCTTCTTGGCTTTCGAGCCCTTCTTACGGTCCTCGTAGGACTGCGCGGTCTTGGCCAGGTTTTCCAGCGCCTCGGTCACGGATTTCTCGTCGGCCTTGACCACCAGCTTTTCCAGCGCGATCGAGGTCAGGTCGACCTCCGGGATCTCCGGCAGGGCCTCATAGGACATCTCGACCACGACGTCGTCGCCCTTCTTCCAGGCTTCGCCGTCCTTCATCTCGACCTTGGGCTGCATCGCCGGACGCTCGCCCGTGGCATCGAAGTGCGCCTGCATGGCGCCATCGATGGCTTCCTGCATGGCATCGCCCAGAACCCGGTCGCCAAAGGTCTTGCGCAGCATCGCCATCGGGACCTTGCCCTTGCGGAAGCCCTTCATTTCGACTTCGGGCTGCGCTTCCAGAAGCTTGGCTTCGACCTTCGCATCCAGCTCCGCCCCCGGAAGGGTGATCGTGTAGCCGCGCTTCAGACCGTCTTTCAGGGTCTCGGTGACCTGCATTCGTTCGTCCTTTTTCCTCGTGGTGCGGGTGGAGGGACTTGAACCCCCACGCCTTGCGGCGCCAGAACCTAAATCTGGTGCGTCTGCCAATTTCGCCACACCCGCATGTACAAAGAGCGCCCCGCCAATTCCTCCGGCAGAACGCTCAGAAATCCGCGTCCTTCTAGCAACTCTCTTTGCGCGATGCGAGAGGAAAAAGAGCCGTCGAATAGGCCCGCGCCTTCCACATTTCCGCCGCAAACCAAGGCGAAATTTCCGCAAGCAGGCGCGATGCGCCGGACTGGAAGGGGGATCGGAATGTCGCTCATCGCGGAAATCGTCAAACCCGAAGCGGCCCGGCCCGCCACCGACGCGCCGGTCCTGACCGGACTTGCGGCGGGCATTCTGGTGGCAACAGCGGATGGCCAACTGCCGGTCGAATTCCTGCAGGCGGGCGACCGCGTCGTGACCCGCGCCGGAATGCGCGTCCTGCGCGGCATCCGCATGACCCGCTACAGCGGCGCGGCGATCCGGGTCAGCGCCCATGCCCTTGGCCCCGACCACCCCGAACGCGACATGATCCTGCCCGAGGCCGCGCAGGTGCTGGTCCGCGACTGGCGGGCCCAGGCGATGTTCGGCCAGGATCAGGCGATGGTCGCCGTGGGCTGGCTGGTCGACGACGAATTCATCCGCAATACCGAAGTCGCCGATCTGCAGGTCTTCGAATTGTCCTTCGATGCCCCCCAGGTGATCTACGCCAACGGGATGGAGTTCGGCTGCGGCGAGATCACCCCCGACCTTTACACCGCGCCGCCCGCGCCCGAAACGCTGGCGGAACAGGGCCTCTAGACCCCAAGCGCCCGGAAGACCTTCGGCAATTCCTCGGGCAGGTCCTCGGCGATCAGGCCGGGGCCGAAGCTTCGCGCACATTCCACATGCAGCCAGGCGGCGGTTTCGGCGGCCGCCATCGGCTCGAACCCCCGCGCCAGAAGCCCCGCGATGAACCCCGAAAGCACGTCCCCCGATCCGGCCGTCGCCAACCAGGGCGCCGCCCGGTCGTAATGGGCCGAGTTGATCGAACAGCGCCCCGAAGGGTCCGCAATCACCGTATCCGGCCCCTTGAACAGCACCACGCACCCCGCCCGCGCCGCCGCCTCACGGGTGGCGTCAACCTTGGAATAGGCCGGGCCTTTGGTGGCGGGCGCCTCGAGTTTTGCCGCGATGTCCGGAAACAGCCGCCCGAACTCCCCCGCGTGCGGCGTCAGGACACACCGCGGGTGCAGCGCCGCGAACAGCTCCGGGCGACCGGCGAGAAGCGTCAGCGCATCCGCGTCGAGGATGAGCGACCGCCCGTCGACCCGCCGGGCAGCGCCTGACGCCGGACCTGCGCCGCCCGCTCCCCTAGAAGTCGCGCTTTCTGCCCCCAGCTTCAGCGCCGCAGCCAGAAGCCCCGCCTCCCGCTCACCAGTCCCCATTCCCGGCCCCAGGCACAGCGCGTTGATCCGCCGATCCTCCAGCACAGCCGCCAAACCCGCCGCATCCGCCACCGGCTTCAGCATCACCGCATCCAGCCGCGCGGCGTTCTCGGGGATCGCCTCGGTCGGACACCCCACCGTCACCAGCCCCGCCCCGATCCGCAGCGCGCCCCGCGCGGCAAGGCGGGCCGCACCGCCGTGCCCGGAAGAACCAGCCAGTATCAGGACATGGCCGTAGTCGTATTTATGACCCGCCTTCTTTGTGACGCGCTCCCGATCCAGCCATCCCAGCAGCCGACTGCACTTTTCTGCAGGATGCTGCAGGCCGATATCCACGACCACCAGCTTGCCAAAGGGATTGCACAGATAATGCCCGATCTTCGGCCGATGGAAGGTGACGGTCAGATCGGGGCAAAGCTCGAATTCATCTCCCGGCCCCATCCACCGCCCACTGTCCGCACAGTGGCCGCTGGCGATATCCACCGAGACCACACGGTCCACATTCGGGTGGGATGGCCCGCAAAACAGATTGTTGCAGGCCTCCCGTATCGAATCGAATACCCCCGGCAGACCGTCAACCGGCCGCGTCAGTCCGGTTCCAAACAGCGCGTCGACAAGCAGATCCGCCTGAAAACAATATTGAACGAATCTTTGATGGAAGGGACACACCTCCCCGATTCCCCGCCACGTCTCGTAATTCACCCGCGCGTCCGGCGGCAGCCTTTCCGGCTCCCCATAAAGGAAAACCTCCACCTCCCAGCCGCGCTCTTTCAAAAGCCGCGCCACCACGAACCCGTCGCCGCCATTGTTCCCCGGCCCGCACAAAACGACCGCGCGCCTCGTGCTTTCATCTTGGCCCAAATATCCCGGGGGTGTGGGGGCAGCGCCCCCACTGACGCCCGCCAACTCCGGCCACTCCTCGAAGATCGCCTCGACCACGCCCCGCCCGGCGCGCTCCATCAGTTCCAGCCCCGTCACCTCGCCGGACGCAATCGCAGCCGCCTCGATGGCCCGCATCTGCGCGGCGGTCAGCAGTTCGGTCATCGAAATCGCCCCCGTTTTTCACAAACCGCCCGCCAGATGGGCGGATTGCACAAATTTCAGGCAGGCGCGCCCCGGAATCCCGGCGCGGCCCGCGCCACCTCAGCCTAGCCAATTGTCGGGACAGGGCGAAAGTGCTGTTAGAGGCCCAAGGATACACGCAAACCCACGGCATGCTGAACCGCCCGAGGAGTAGGCCCATGAAAAAGATCGAAGCCATCATCAAGCCCTTCAAGCTCGA
>DJWR01000030.1:0-4527 GCA_002441055.1 Caulobacteraceae bacterium UBA6225
GCAAGGGGATCACCTTCGACACCGGGGGCATCTCCATCAAGCCCAGCACCAATATGGGCAATATGAAGATGGACATGTCCGGGGCCGCCAGCGTGACGGGCGCGCTCATGGCCCTGGCCAAGTCCGGGGCGCCGGTCAATGTGGTGGCGGTCGCCGCCCTGGCCGAGAACATGCCCGATGGCCGCTCTATCCGCCCGGCGGACGTGCTCACCGCCATGAACGGCAAGACCATCGAGATCGTCTCCACCGACGCCGAGGGCCGGTTGGTCCTGGCCGACGCCCTGTCCTGGATCGACGCCAATCTGCAGCCGGCCGCCGTGGTCGATGTGGCCACCCTGACCGGGGCGGTGCGTGTGGCGCTGTCGGACGACTATGCTGGGCTGTTCAGCCGTCATGACGCCCTGGCCGACCAGCTGGCCGCCGCCGGCGAGAAGGTGGGCGAGCCCCTGTGGCGCCTGCCCCTGCATCCCAGCTATGGTGCCGATATCAGCTCCACCATCGCCGATCTGAAGAACGGCGGCGGCGAGGGCGCGGGCGCTGGAACCGGGGCGCACTTCATCGGCGAGTTCATCAGCCCTGACATCCCCTGGGCCCACCTGGATATCGCCGGCGTCGCCTATGGGGCGGCCAATGACACCAAGCCGGCCGGGTCGGCTGGCTACAGCGTGCGCCTGCTGGAGCGTTTCGTCCGCGACTTCCAGCCCTGAACCAGAGGGCTCTAAATCATAAAGTTAGAGCATTTTTCGATCCGATAACCGCATCACACTGATCGGAAAATGCTCTAGCAGCAGCCCCCCGCCGCCCCAGCCTCGGTGGGGGGACTGAAGGGCAGGTCCAGGCCGCAGCCCTTGAAAACGCCGAAGTGTCGGCTGCGGTCGCCCATGAATTCGAAGTGGGGCGCCAGCCGGCTCTCGGCCAGCATCCGCCAGGTATTGCCGCAGACGGGGAACATCCGCCCGGTTTCGATGGCGTGGTGCTTGTCGAGGGTGAAGACCTCTGGGGCGCCGGGGATCGTCCCGAGATAGCGGACCGCTTGGCCATAGTCCTCGCAGGCCGGCTCCAGGCCTTCGAGCTTGAACAGGCGATAGGTGGCCGAAAAGAAGGCGATGGGGGCGACCATCTCCTTCACCCGTAGGTCATTGAGGCCGAGCGGCCGGTCTGACACCAGGCGCGGATCGCCGAAGCCCGCGGCCTTGGCGAGACTGAGGAAGTCCCCCCAATAGAGGGCCCCGGCCAGGCACTCCCCATGCAGGACAGGATCGCGCCGCAGGGCCTCGGGAACCCGGCGATCGGCATAGACATCGGAGAAATAGAGCTCTCCGCCGGGCTTCAGCAGCCGCCAGGCCGCGGCGAAGACAGCCGCCTTGTCCTCCACCAGGTTGATCACGCAGTTGGAGACGATGACGTCGAAACTGCCGGGCGCCAGGTTCAGGTCTTCGAGCCTGGCGATGTCGCCCTCCAAGAAGGCGACGTTGGAGGCTGGGTATCCAAACCGCTCGGTATGCCAGGCCACATGACGCTGAGCGACCTCCAGCTGTTGGGGCGTAGCGTCGACGCCGACCACATGGCCCGAAGGCCCGGTCAGTTGCGCCAGTACATAGACGTCCTGGCCTGAGCCACAGCCCAGGTCGAGGATGCGCGCGCCCTCCAGGGCCTCAGGCGCCACGAGACCGCAGCCATAGTAGCGGTCCCGAACTTCGTCATGGACCTGGGCCAGGGCCTGGCGAATGGCCAGGGGCGGCGCCTCGGCCGTGGCGCAGGCGTCGGTGCGCAAGTCGCCGGAGCTTGTCAGCACCTCACCGTAATAGGTGCGGGCGTTGTCCAGTCCCATGACGGTCATGTGGGGTGTGTCTCCAAGCTTCAGCGGCTATCTGCCAGCCTTCGAGCCGGGAGGCTACGGGGTTACAGCCCCGGCAGAATAGGCGTCAGCTGGCGCCTGTGTTGAGGAGTCCTCAGGCTGCGTCAGCGCCCGGCCCATGGCCTCGATCAGCCTGGCGGCGTCGATCGGTTTCAGGACGTGGTCGGTCATGCCGGCCTCGTGGCAGGCGGCGATGTGGGCGGGCTCGCCGGCCCCGGTGACGGCGATGACCGGGGTCTGCCGATTGGGCCCCATGCGCCGGCGCAATTCACGGGTGACCGACATCCCGTCCATGCCGGGCATGTGGCAGTCCATCAGCACCAGGTCGAAGGGCTGGCGCTCCAACAGGCTCAGGGCTTCAAAGCCGGAGGACGCCTCTGTCAGACTGACGTCAAGGTCGCGCAGCATCAGGCCAACCGCCCGCCGATTGATCTCATGATCATCCACCACCAGCACGGCGACAGGTGGGAGATCCGGTTGAATGGCGGTGTGTTCGGTGGCGACCGGCGGCTCAGTGGGCGTCAGCGGCAGGACAAGGGTGAAGCGCGCGCCTTGTCCCGGGGGGGACTCTGCGGTCAGGTCCCCGTCCATCAGGCGGGCCAGATCACGGCTGATGGCCAGGCCAAGCCCAGTGCCCCCGTGGGTTCGCGCCACCCCTGTGTTTGCCTGTTCGAAAGGCGTGAACAGGCGTTCCAGGGCCTCGGCGTCGAGCCCACGGCCGGTGTCCTGCACCGACAGGACGACGCGACCGTCCGGGTCAGCGCTGATGCAAAGGGTGACGCCGCCAGCCTCGGTGAACTTGATGGCGTTCGACAGCAGGTTGTTGAGGATCTGTCGCAGCCGGGTGGGGTCGCCCGACACCCAGTGGGGGGATGACCGTCCGCCTTCCAGTTTCAGGCGCAGACCTTTGCGACGCGCCTCGGCGCGCCAGAAGATCAGTTGCTGGGCCAGGAGGTGGCGCAGATCGAAGGGGATGGTCTCCACGCTCATGCGGCCAGCCTGCAGCTTCGCCTGATCCAGCAGGTCGTTGAGCAGGGTGCGCATCATCACGCCGGCCTCGGCGATCAGTTCAGCCTTGGCCGCCTCAGGCCCGTGGGCGCTGCGGCGAAGGTCCTCGGCGCCGGCCAGGATGGCGCTGATCGGCGTGCGCAGTTCGTGGCTGACCACGGCGATGAAGGCGGATTTCGCCGCCACGGCGCTCTCGGCTTCCAGGCGGCGGCGTTCGCTCTCGTCACGGGCTGCGGTCTCCCGCGCTCGGGCCAGCGCGCCAGCGCGCCAGAGGGCGCCGGCGACCCCTAAGACCATCAGGCCCGCGGCGGCCATGGAGAAGACGCTGCTCCACGGGGCGCCCACCCATCGCGCCTCGATCAGCAGCAGGACCATCAAGGCGGCGAACGGCGCCAGTGCGGCCCGGAACATGGCCCGGGAGGCGATATTGGCGAGAACCACGTAGCAGGTGGCGCCCGCCAGCATCCATGCGCCGCCCGCAGCGCCCCAGGGCCCGTCCACCAGGGGACCGACCAGGGCAATGGAGGCGAAGACCGCGCCGTTCAGGGCCGTGGTCCACAAGAGAAGCCGGACAGATTTCGGCGTCAGGGGCTGGGCGATGGGAAAGGCGTACCGCTCATAGAGCTGCAGCAGGACGACCGCTGTGAGCCAGGCGGCGATGAGGCCCCAGCCGACAAAGGCCCCGAACATCACCGCAATGACAAAGGCCGCGATGATGCGGGCCCCGCTGGTGCGGTGTCGTTCGCGCAGAACGGTGGCGATATCTTCGATGTCCCGAGGCGACATGATCATTCCATTCCCTCACGGAACAATCTCATGTCGCACTTAAGGGCGCCCTAACCCCCATGCGGCCGCCGGTCGCGGGACCTGCGGCTGCATACGGTGCTACTGCAACTGTGGATCAGCCGGCGACCTGCGCCTTCCGCTCCCGGCGACGACGGGTCAGGATGTGCTCGGTATAGCCGTTGGGCTGAGCGCGGCCTTCGAACACCAGCTCCAGAGCCGCCTGATAGGCGACGCTGGCGTCGAGATCGGGACTCATCGGCTGGTAGAGCGGATCGTCGGCGTTCTGGCCGTCGACCACCTTGGCCATGCGCGCGAAGGTCTCGCGCACCTGGGCCTCGGTGCAGACTCCGTGGTGCAGCCAGTTGGCGATGTGCTGNNATGTCCGGCACCTTGGAGCAGCCCACCCCCTGGTCGATCCAGCGGACCACATAGCCGAGGATGCCCTGGACATTGTTGTCCAGCTCCTGGGCCACGTCGGCGGCGTTCCAGTTGGACTTGGCCAGCGGCACAGTCAGCAGGTCGTCGAGGCCCGTGGGCTCGCTCGCGTCCATCGAGGCCTGCAGGGCGGCCACATCCACATGATGATAGTGCAGGGCGTGCAGGGCCGCCGCTGTGGGTGATGGGACCCAGGCGGTGTTGGCGCCGGCTTTGGGGTGGCCGATCTTGGCGGCCAGCATGTCCTTCATCATGTCGGGCGCGGCCCACATGCCCTTGCCGATCTGGGCNNTGGGCGCGGCCGGGGAAGCCGGTGGCCAGGCCGATCTCCACATTGCGCTTCTCATAGGCCGGCAGCCAGGGCTCGGCCTTCATGGCGTCCTTGCGGACCATGGGGCCGGCCTCCATGGCGGTGTGGATCTCATCGCCGGTGCGGTCGA
>DJWR01000030.1:4580-13712 GCA_002441055.1 Caulobacteraceae bacterium UBA6225
CCGTGCATCTTGGGCTTCACCACATAGATGGAGCCGGACGGGCTGTTGGCCTTCTTGCCCTTAAGGTCGTGCAGGGCGGCCGCCACGGTAATCAGGGCGTCGACGGCGGTCTCATAGGCGTCCTGGCCGCCGAAGCGCACCATGTCGGTGGTCATGTGGTGGCCGACATTGCGCACCAGCAGCAGGCTGCGGCCCCGCAGGATCAGATCCGAGCCATCCGGGGCGGTATAAACCCGGTCGGCCTCCAGCCGGCGGGTCTCGGTGCGGCCGCCCTTGGGGAAGCTCGCCTCCAGATCGCCGCGCATCAGGCCCAGCCAGTTGCGATAGACGCCCGTCTTGTCTTCGGCGTCCACGGCGGCGACGGAGTCCTCGCAGTCCTGGATGGCGGTGAGGGCGGCTTCCACCAGCACGTCGGCGACGCCAGCCGCATCGTCCTTACCGATGTTGCTGGACCGATCGACCAGAATCTCCAGGTGCAGGCCGTTGTGGCGCAGCAGCACGCCTTCGGGGGCGTCCTTGGCCCCGCGCCAGCCGGCCAGCTGGCCGTCGGTGGCGAGCTTGGCCTCGGTCCCGTCGTTCAGGCTGACCACCAGGTCCTGGCCCTTGATGGCGTAGCCGACCGAGTCGGCGTGGGAGCCGCTCGACAGCGGGGCGACCTGGTCCAGCAACTGACGGGCGTAAGCGATGACCTTGCCGCCGCGCTCGGGATCATAGCCCTTTCCGCCTGTCGGCGGCTCCAGGGCGTCGGTGCCGTAGAGGGCGTCATAGAGGCTGCCCCAGCGGGCGTTGGCCGCGTTCAGAGCGTAGCGGGCGTTGGACACCGGCACCACGAGCTGCGGGCCAGCTAGCTTGGCGATCTCTGGATCGACGTTCTGGGTGTCGATCTTGAAGGCTGGCGGGGCCGGCAGCAGGTAACCGATCTCACGCAGGAAAGCGGTCTGTTCAGCGACGCTGACATCCTTGCCGCGGCGCTCGCGCCACCAGGCGTCGATGGCGGTCTGCAGCTCATCCCGGCGCTTGAGCAGCTCGGCGTTGCGCGGGGTGAAGTCGGCCAGGATTTTCTCCAGCGCCGCCCAGAAGGCCTTTGGCTCTACGCCCGTGCCCGGCAGCAGCTCGCCCTCAACAAAGGCGTGCAGAAGATCGTCGACCGAAAGGGTGTTGCTGATGTCCATGCGCTTAACCAGGCTCTCGATATGCGTTCGGGGAGACGCACCCGGCGGCGGGGCGCTCCTGCTGGGCCGCTTTACTGCACGGAAGCGCCGCGCTTTGAAGCCCCAAATGCGAACAAGTTTNNGGCAGGCGCCCGTCAGGCGGGATGAAGCTTGCGCGCGATCAGCGAGGCTGGCGCAATTCCTTGCGCCTCCTTGAGGCTGACAGGAAGGTCCCGCCCTGAAGACCTAGTTGTCGGAGAATCCAAACGGCGCGCTGGTCCGGCGGATATCGTCCACCAGGATCTGCCGGCCAATGGGCGGCGCCGAGCGGGCCGTGCAGTCGGTCCGGTGGCAGAGCCGGCAGGTCACCCCGATCGGCGTGGCGTCGTCCGCTCCAAGTCCAGGCCGGCCCTGGGTGTAGATCAGCCGGTCGGCGTGCTCAGCCGCACAGCCCAGCGCAATGGCCCGTTCCACCCGTTGGGCGCCATAGGCTCCACCGCCGGCGCTGACCGTGCGGGCGATGGAGAAGAAGCGGTGCCCGTCGGGCAGCTCCAGCCACTGGGTGACGATCTGGCGGGGGGTGCGAAAAGCATGATGCACCGACCAGAGGGGACAGCCGCCCCCGTGCCGGGCGAAGGGGAAGCCCGCCCCGTCCAGGCGCTTGGAGACATTGCCCGCCTCATCGACGCGGATGAAGAAGAAGGGCACCCGCTCCTGGCCGGGCTTCTGCAGGGTGGTCATCCGGTGGGCGGTCTGTTCGAAGCTGGCGGCGAACTGGCGGGCCAGGGCCTCCACGTCATAGCGTCTGGCCTCCACCGCCCGGGCGAAGGCGGTGTAGGGCATGAGAATGGCGGCGGCCGCATAGCTGGTGAGCGCCCGCCGCGTCAGGCGCTCACCGCTCTCGGTGGCGAACCCGCCTTCGGCGAGGACCGCGGCGACCTCAGGGCGCATTTCCAGATAGGCGAGCTGCAGGGTCAGCTGGAACGTCTGGCTGGCGGTGTCGAGGGAATCGTCGAGGAGGATTTCCTTGCGATGCTGGTCGAGCCTGCGCACCGAGCCGACCATCACATTGGCTGGCAGACGGCGCACCCGCAGGCCATGGCGGGCCTTCAGATAGCCAGCCAGGCCATCATGACTGGCCACGTTCTGGGCCAGACGCTCAGCCGCATCATCCAGGGTTGGGAAATTGTTGCGCCGGGCCGCCAGGAAACGGCGGGATTCCGCCACGGGGTCGGGGGCGTCGAAGGCCGCGCCAGATCCTGTGGCGTTGGCCTCGGCGCTGCGGTCGGCCAGGGCCAGCTGTTCCTCGCGATAGGCGGTGTAGAGCCGCAACAGCGCTTCGGTGACGCCTGGAAAGTTGGTGGCGGCGTCCGCCGTCTCCAGGGCAGGCAGATCGATGTCGGCGAACATCGGATCCTTGAGCACCGCCTGCAGCCGGGCCGCGTCATCGGAATCGGCGTTGCCGGCCAGGGCGGCCACATCGATGCGATAGGTCTGCGCCAGGCGCAGCAGCATCTCGGCGCTGAGCGGCCGGTGGTTGCGTTCCAGGAGCGCGATATAGGAGGCCGACACCTCAAGGTCTGAGGCCATGTCGGCCTGGGTCAGGCCAAGGTCCCGGCGCATCCGCCGGAGATTGGCCCCCACATAGAGGCGGCGCTCGCTCGACATGCTGGGACCTCCCTTACAGTGGCGTGCTTACAACATTACAAGCAACTTGTGTAAAGTTTGACATCCCAACCGCGCAGGGGGTTTCGCCTCCCCCGCCCGACCCTGTAGGCAGCGCCTCAAATCCCCGGCGGATTTCGAGGAGAAGCGAAATGGCCTATCAAGAACACACCACCAAGATGAGCGAGCTCATCAAGAGCAAGAACGGCACCTGGGACGGCATCAACGCCGAATCCGTGGCCCGGATGCGGCTGCAGAACCGCTTCCAGACCGGCCTGGACATCGCCCGCTACACCGCGGCGATCATGCGCAAGGACATGGCGGCCTATGACGCCGACCCGTCCAAGTACACCCAGTCGCTCGGCTGCTGGCATGGCTTCATCGGCCAGCAGAAGATGATCTCCATCAAGAAGCACTTCGGCAACACCGACCGTCGCTACCTCTACCTGTCGGGCTGGATGGTTGCGGCCCTGCGTTCGGAATTCGGCCCGCTGCCCGACCAGTCGATGCACGAGAAGACCTCGGTCCCGGCCCTGATCGAAGAACTCTACACCTTCCTGCGCCAGGCTGACGCCCGCGAGCTGGGCATGATGTTCCGCGACATCGACGCCGCCCGCGCCGCCGGCGACAAGGCCAAGGAAAAGGCCCTGCTCGACGCCGTCGACAACTATCAGACCCACGTGGTTCCGATCATCGCCGACATCGATGCGGGCTTCGGCAACGCCGAGGCGACCTATCTGCTGGCCAAGAAGATGATCGAGGCCGGCGCCTGCGCCCTGCAGATCGAAAACCAGGTTTCCGACGAAAAGCAGTGCGGTCACCAGGACGGCAAGGTCACCGTGCCGCACGAGGACTTCATCCAGAAGGTCCGCGCCTGCCGCTACGCCTTCCTGGAGCTGGGCGTCGAGGACGGCATCATCGTCACCCGCACCGACTCCCTCGGCGCTGGCCTGACCAAGCAGATCGCCGTCAGCCATGAGCCGGGCGACCTGGGCGACCAGTACAACAGCTTCCTGGACTGCGACGAAGTCGACGCCTCGCAAGTGGGCAACGGCGACGTCATCATCAGCCGCAATGGCAAGCTGCTGCGTCCCAAGCGCCTGCCGTCCAACCTGTTCCAATTCCGCGAAGGCACCGGCGCCGACCGCTGCGTCCTGGACTCCATCACCTCGCTGCAGAACGGCGCCGATCTGCTCTGGATCGAAACCGAGAAGCCGCACGTCGAGCAGATCGCCTCGATGATGGACCGGATCCGCGAAGTCGTCCCCAATGCCAAGCTGGTTTACAACAACAGCCCGTCCTTCAACTGGACCCTGAACTTCCGCCAGCAGGTCTATGACGCCTACAAGGCGGCCGGTAAGGACGTCTCGGCCTATGACCGCGACAAGCTGATGAGCGTGGACTACGACGGCACTGAGCTGGCCGCCGAAGCCGACGAGAAGATCCGCACCTTCCAGGCCGATGGCGCCAAGCGGGCCGGCATCTTCCACCACCTGATCACCCTGCCGACCTACCACACCGCGGCCCTGTCCACCGACAACCTGGCCAAGGAATACTTCGGGACCCAGGGCATGCTGGGCTACGTCCTCGGCGTCCAGCGCCAGGAAATCCGCCAGGGCATCGCCTGCGTGAAGCACCAGAACATGTCCGGTTCGGACATCGGTGATGATCACAAGGAGTACTTCGCCGGCGAAGCCGCGCTGAAGGCTGGCGGCGTCCACAACACGATGAACCAGTTCGGCTAAGCCCGACCGGTTCGTCGGCTCGGACGACAGATCAGGCGGCCTGGGGCAGATGCTCCAGGCCGCCTTTTCTATGTCTGCCGCGGGCGCGCGCGGCGCAGGGCCAGGACGATGGCGAAGGCCAGGACCGCCACCGCGCCAGCCAGGGCCGCGGCTGCGACTGGCGTCTTCGAGGCGGACTCAGCGACCGCGACGGCCAGAAGGCCCCAGCTGACGGCCACCCCATAGGTGACCACGCCCACAGCCGCGCCCGCCCAAAGGCCTGCCAGCACCACCGCGGCGACGCCCGCCAGGGCGGCCCCTTCGGCCATGGCCGGGGTGATGATTCCCTCAGCGGTGAGCACTGTGAGGATGTTCAGGGCCGAGGCCGCTGTCAGCCATCCCGCCAGAAGGCCCAGGGGCCAGATCACCAGACGACGCGGCCAGCCGGTCTGGCCAAGACCTCGGCGTCGGGCCCGTATCAGGCCCAGGATCATGGCGGTGGCCGAGGTCAGGATGATGACGACCGAGGCCCAGTCCAGGTCGGCGGCCGAGGCGATGATCCAAAGTCCGCATCCTAGGCTGGCGATCACCGAGGGCCAGCCGACAGCCGCCAGAAGTTGCGGCTCGGCCCGCTGCGCCTGGAACTGGTAGGCGGCATAAATGATCAGACCCAGATAGATCACGCTCCAGATCGAAAAAGCGTAGCCGGCGGCCCGGAGCGTGCCATTTCCATCGGCGGAGAATTCCGCGGCGCTCTGCCCCCAGCCCGTCAGGGCCTGGATCGTGGGTACCAGGATGGCGAAGGCCACGGCGAAGGCCACAGCCAGTCGCCGTCCAAGATGAGCGCTATCCATGGGTCGTCCTTCTTCTCATGCTTCAGATCTACGGCGCGCGCGCCGAAACGGACGCCGCCAGCGGGCGCGCCCCACAGTGGGACGACTCGCATCGCCATGTGACAAACGCCTCTGGCTTGGCCATGTTCACCGGCAGGCATGAGGGGATGGGATCACATGTCAGATCGCGCGGATGGCCCGGCGGGGGAGCAGGCCTCGGAGGTCCGGCATCGGACGGCCAACACCCTCCAACTTCTGGCCACCCTGGCCCGGATGCGCGGTCAGAAGGCCGCCGACGCGGAGATCCGCCGCCAGATGATCTGGATGGCTGAGGCCATCGGCGCCCTGGGCGCCCTGGAGCGCAGGCGCACACTTGAGGGCATCGATTTCGCCGGCTATATCGAGGAGATGGCGCCGGTCTGGAGCCGCCGTCAGGCTGGGCAGGCGGTGGAGGTGCTGGTTCGTCTCGACCCGGTCTTTGTCCGGGATCAGGCAGCCTCGACCCTGGCCCTTATCCTCAATGAACTGATGGCCAACGCCCTGACCCATGGGTTGGAGGATGGGGCGGCGGGGCGGATCGACATCGACCTGCGTGAATTCGGCGATCGCGCGCGGTTGAGCGTCAACGACAGGGGGCCTGGCCTGCCTGCCGACCGGTCAGAGCCCCGCGAACGCTTTGGCCTCTGGCTGGCCAGAAGCCTGACGGCTCAGGTGCGTGGGGACTTGTCGCTATTGCCAGCCCCCACGGGTGGTCTGACCGCCCAGCTCGACTTTCCGCTCTGAACCGGCCAGATCAGACCAGATAGAGGAAGGCGAGGGCGCCTGCGCCCAGGGCGATGCGGTACCAGGCGAAGGGCGCAAAGCCGTACCGTCCGACGACGGCGATCAGGCTCTTGACCACCAACAAGGCAGTCAGGAAGGCAACGCCAAACCCGATGGCGATGCCTGCCAAGTCCTCGAAGTTGAGCTGGTCCCAGGTTTTCACCAGGTCATAGGCGGTGGCCGCCACCATGGTCGGCGCGGCCAGGAAGAAGGTGAACTCCGCCGCGGTCTTGCGCTCCACCCCCAGCATCAGCGAGCCCATGATTGTCGCGCCGGACCTGGAAACCCCAGGGATCATCGCGATGCACTGGAAGAGACCGATCAGCAGGGCGTTGCGCCAGGACAGCTCTTCGATCCCGTGGATCACTGGCGGGGGGGCGATTTTCTCGATGATCAGGATGGCCACCCCGCCGACGATCAGCATCACCGCCACGATGGTGGGGTTTTCCAGCATCAGCTTGATGGCGTCATAGGCGAACACCCCGATGACCATGGCGGGCAACACCGCGAGCGCGAGGTTTCGCACAAAGGCGAGGTCAGCGGGCTTCGCCTGCAAGGCCCCCAATCCGACCCCGATGAACCGCTGAGCGTACACGACCAGCACCGCCAGGATGGCGCCCAGCTGCACGACGATCTTGAAGGTCGTCTCGGCCGGTCCCTTGAAGCCCAGAAGCTCGGCGGCGAGAATGAGGTGGCCGGTGGACGAAACGGGCAGAAACTCGGTCAGCCCCTCAATGATCCCGAGGATGATGACGCTGATGAGAGAATTCTGGTCCAAGGCGTCCCCCGCTTATGGCTGGGCTGCGATAGCGAAAATCACGCCCTTTGGCGAGACGGGCTGGCGCCCACGGCTGCGACAGGATGCATATTCCACCAAGACCGTGTCGGGCCGGGGGGTTTTCGTCCGTCCTTTGACCAACAGGAAGACCGCCCATGCTCTACACCATCCTCTGCTACCATTCCGAAGCCATCGTCGGCGGCTGGTCCAAGGCCCAGGACGACGCGGTGATGGAGAAGCTGGACGTGGTCCACCAGAAGCTGGCCGCTCAGGGGCGTCTGGGGCCGGTGGCGCGCCTGTTGCCCACCTCGGCGGCCACCACCCTGCGCAAGGACAGCGATCCGCCCCTGGTGCTGGACGGCCCCTTCGCCGAGACCAAGGAGCAGCTGCTCGGCTTCTACATCGTCGATTGCGACGATCTCGATCAGGCGCTCGAGGTCGCAAGGGAGCTGGGCCAGGCTAACCCCGGCGGCGCCTATGAGCTGCGGCCGATCGGCGTCTACCATTCCAGCACCCTGCCGATTGACGCCAATCCGTGAGCGACCTGGCCTGGCTCCATGGGGCGCTCGCCGCCGCACGGCCCCAGGCCATGGCGGCGCTGCTGCGCTACTTCCGAGATCTGAATATCGCCGAAGAGGCGTTTCAGGAGGCTAGCCTTCGGGCTCTGCGCAACTGGCCTGAAAAGGGACCACCCCGCGATCCCGCCGCCTGGCTGATCCTGGTCGGGCGCAATGCGGCCCTGGACTCGGTTCGGCGTAAGGCCAGGGAGGCGCCCCTCCCGCAGGAGGTGCTCATCTCCGATCTGGAGGACGCCGAGGCCGACCTGGCGGAACGGCTGGACGGCGCCGATTATCGTGACGACGTGCTCCGTCTGTTGTTCATCTGCTGTCATCCCGACCTGCCTGCCACCCAGCAGATCGCGTTGGCTCTCCGTATCGTCTGTGGGCTGAGCGTTGGCGAGATCGCGCGGGCGTTCCTGGTCGGCGAAAGCGCCATGGAACAGCGGATCACCCGGGCCAAGGTCAGGGTGGCCAGGGCCGGCGCTCCGTTTGAGACCCCCGGCGCAGCCGAGCGGGCCGAGCGCCTGGCCGCGGTGATGGCCATGATCTACCTGCTGTTCAACGAGGGCTATTCGGCCAGCGGCGGGGAAGCCCCCTTGCGTAGCGCGCTCTGCGATGAGGCGATCCGCCTGGGCCGGCTGTTGCTGCGCCTGTTTCCCGCCGAGCCGGAGGTGATGGGGCTGACCGCCCTGATGCTGTTGCAGCACGCCCGCGCCCAGGCCCGCTTTGACGCTGAGGGCGCCATCGTCCTGATGGAGGATCAGGATCGGACCCGCTGGAACGGGCCGATGATCGCCGAGGGCCTGGCCCTGATCGACAAGGCGGTTCGGCATCGTCAGCCCGGCGCCCATCAGATCCAGGCCGCGATTGCAGCCCTTCATGCGCGATCACCCCGGGCGGCCGACACCGACTGGCCGCAGATCGCCGAGCTCTACCGGGCCCTGGAACATCACATGCCCTCGCCGGTGGTGACGTTGAATCGGGCGGTCGCGGTGTCCAAGACCGAGGGGGCCGATGCAGCCCTGGCCCTGATTGAACCCCTGGGCGAGCGTCTGTCGGCCTATTTCCACTTCCACGGAGTCCGGGGCGCCATGTTGCTGGACCTGGGGCGATCGGCCGAAGCCCGGGAGGCCTTTGACCGGGCCATCGCCCTGGCGCGAACCCCAGCCGAAGCCGCCCATATCCGCCAGCACATCGACCGGATTCAGGCCGAGGCGGCGCAGGCTTCGACCAAATGAAAACCCCCGGCCTCGCGGCCGGGGGTCCATGTGGTTCGGCGATCCCGGCCGAAGCCGGGACAGCGTCTTAGTAGCCCTGGATGCGGGCGTAGCGGTCGCGGTGATAGGCCTGGTTGCCGAAGGCCGCCTCGGCCGCACGGGCGCGCTTCATGTAGAAGCCCGCGTCGTGGGCGTCGGTCATGCCGATGCCGCCATGCATCTGAACCATCTCGTTGGACACGAGGTGGAAGACGTCGCCCATCTTGGCCTTGGCCAGGCTGACCAGTTCCGGAACGTCCGGGGTGTCGGCGTCGATGGCCTGAAGCGCGGCTTCGACGGCCGAGCGGGCCAGTTCGAGATCGGTGAACATCTTGGCCGCGCG
>DJWR01000030.1:13839-24927 GCA_002441055.1 Caulobacteraceae bacterium UBA6225
GCGACCAGGAACAGGGTGATCCCGTCGGTGTCGCCCGGCTTGCCCGATGTGCGGGCCGAGACGATCAGCAGACCAGCCGCCATGCCTTCCAGCACGAAGGACTTGGAGCCCGACAGCTTGTAGCCCGAACCGGACTTTTCAGCCTTCAGGGCCACCTTTTCCGGGGCGTGGTGCGCACCTTCGTCGACCGCCAGGGCGCCGACGACTTCACCGCCGGCGATCTTCGGCAGCCATTCAGACTTCTGGGCGTCGGAGCCGCCCAGCACCAGGGCCGAGGCCGCAGCCAGGCCAGAGGCCAGCAGCGGAGAGGCGGTCAGGGTACGGCCGGTTTCCTCCAGGATCAGGCCCATGGAGAGGTAGCCGAAGTCCGAGCCGCCGTATTCTTCCGGGATGATCACCCCGGCCCAGCCCATCTCGGCCATTTCGTTCCAGGCGTTGGCGTCGTAGCCCAGCTCGACCCCGCTATCGCGCATCTTGCGGAAGGCGGTGACGGGGGACTTTTCCTGCACCCAGCTCTTCGCAGCGTCGCGAAGCATCGTCTGTTCTTCGTTGAGAACGGCCATCTTATTGTAATCCCTATAAAATTCGAGTGAGTGCTTATTTCGGGTCGGGCAGGCCGAGGATACGCTTGGAGATGATGTTGTTCTGCACCTCCTGCGAACCGCCATAGATGGTCGTCGCCTTACCACCCAGCCAGGAGCGCACGGCGCCCAGCTCTTCGGCGGTGAAGTCGTCGCCTTCCCAGCCCAGGCCCTGATGGCCCATGAGCTCGATGGTCAGTTCGGCGCGGTCCTGCATCCAGCGGGTGCCGGCGTTCTTCATGATCGAAGTCGCCGCCGAAGGCCCGGAATTGGCCTTCGATTCCGCCATGGCGCGCATGGCGGTCAGCTGGAAGGCGCGACCGTCGATCTCGTTCATGATCACGCGGGTGCGCAGGTCAGAGTCCGACAGGCGGCCCGACTCATCGGCGCCCACATAGTCCTTGGCCAGCTTGACCAACGAACGACCGCCGCCGCCGCCGCCGCCGGCGCCCGACAGGCCCGAACGCTCATGCTGCAGAAGGCGCTTGGCCACCGTCCAGCCGCCGTTGACCGGGCCGACCACCTGGTCCTTTTCGACGCGGACGTCGGTCAGGAAGGTCTCGCAGAACGGCGAGTTGCCGGCGATCAGCGGGATCGGGCGGACTTCCACCCCGGGGGTGTCCATGGGGAACAGCACGAAGGAAATGCCCTCATGCTTCTTGGTGGTGTCGGTGCGCACCAGGCAGAAGCACCACTGGGCCCACTGGGCGCCCGAGGTCCAGATCTTCTGGCCATTGACGATGTAATGATCGCCCTTGTCCTCGGCGCGGGTCTGCAGCGAGGCCAGGTCAGAACCGGCGCCCGGCTCGGAGAAGCCCTGGCACCATTGCAGTTCGCCCTTCACGATCGGCGGGATGTGCTGCTGCTTCTGGGCCTCGGTGCCGTATTCCAGCAGGGTGGGGCCGAACATCATGACGCCCATGCCGCCGATGGGGTTGTAGGCCCCCACGCGGCCCAGCTCCTGCTGGATGATGCGCGCATGCGCCGGGGTCAGACCACCGCCGCCGTACTGGGCCGGCCAGGTGGGAACGCCCCAGCCCTTTTCACCCATGGCCTTGCGCCAGGCGTCCATGTCGGGGGTCGGCTCGGACCGCTCCTCGCGCATCATCATGCTCCCCTTGCCCTTCAGGGACTTGGGGAAGTTGGCTTCGATCCAGTCGCGTGCTTCCGTGCGGAAGGCGTCCAGATCAGAGCCGCCAAAATCAGCCATTAAATTTCTCCTTGAAAATCAGTCGTTCAATTCATTTCGAAGGCGCAGCGTCCGGCAGGCCGAGGATGCGCTTGGAAATGATGTTGTTCTGCACCTCATTGGACCCGCCGTAAATCGAGCCCGCCTTGCCGGCCAGCCATCCGCGAACGGCGGCCAGTTCTTCCTCGGTGAAGTCTGCGCCCTCCCAACCGAGACCCTGATGACCCATGAACTCCAGGGTCAGCTCAGCCCGGTCCTGCGCCACCTTCATGTTGGCGTTCTTCATGATCGAGGTCGTGGCCGAAGGACCGGAATTCCCCTTGGCCTCCAGCGCCGCGCGCTTGACGGTCTGCTGCAGGGCCTTGAGGTCCATGTCGTTCATCACGATGCGGGTGCGCAGGTCGAGATCGGCCAGCCGGCCCTGCTCGTCCTCACCCACATACTTCTTGGCGATGACGCCCAGCGCCTCACGCTTGCCGCCTTCGCCGGCCCGGCCGCCCATGCCGCTGCGTTCATGCTGCAGCAGACGCTTGGCCACCGTCCAGCCGCCGTTCAGCGGGCCGATCAGGTTTTCCTTGGGCACCTTCACGTCGGTGAAGAAGGTCTCGCAGAAGGGCGAGGAGCCGGCGATCAGGCGGATCGGGCGAACCTCGACCCCAGGCTGATGCATGGAGAAGACCACGAAGGAAATGCCTTCATGCTTCTTGGTCTGATCGGTGCGCACCAGGCAGAAGATCATGTCCGCCCACTGGCCGCCGGAGGTCCAGATCTTCTGGCCGTTGACCAGCCAGTGATCGCCCTTGTCCTCGGCCTTGGTCTGCAGGGCGGCGAGGTCGGAGCCAGCGCCCGGTTCGGAGAAGCCCTGGCACCAGCGCACCTTGGCCGTGGCTATGTCGGGGATGTACTTCTTCTTCTGATCCTCGGTGCCGTATTCCAGCAGGGTGGGGCCGAACATGCCCACGCCCATGCCGCCGATGGGATTCCAGGCGCCGATGGTGGCCATTTCCTGGTTCAGCACCCGGGCTTCCTGGGGCGAGAGACCGCCGCCGCCGTACTGGGCCGGCCAGGTGGGAACGCCCCAGCCCTTTTCGCCCATCCGATCGCGCCACAGCGCCATGTCGCCCGTCAGCTCAACGCCGCCGGCCATGGCCCGGGTCTGGGCTTCGGTATCATGGGCCAGCGACTTGGGGAAATTGGCCTCGAGCCATTCACGCGCCTGGGTCCTGAAGCCGTCCAGATCAGCGCCGCCAAAGTCAGCCATGAATATTCTCCCTTAAATTCATTATGTTATAGTGCATTATAGCATGAAGTTTGGGGCTCGGGGAGTCGTGCGCTTACTTCGGGTCCGGCAGGCCGAGCACCCGCTTGGAGACCACGTTCAGATTGATTTCCGAGGTACCGCCCTCGATGGAATTGCCCTTTGACCGAAGCCAGGCGCGAACCAGATTCAGCTCGCTTTCGTCATAGGCCTCGCCTGACCAGCCCAGACCCTGGTGACCAAAGGCCTCGATCATCAGTTCATTGCGATCCTGGGCGATCTTGGCTCCGGCGTACTTCATGATTGAGGTCGCCGCGCTCGGCCCCGCGTTGGACTTGGCCTCGTCGGCGGCGCGGCGAACGGTCAGCTGGAAGGCCCGGGCCTCCATCCGATGCTCGATGATCCGACGGCGCAGGTCGTGGTCGGCGATGCGGCCGGTGTCATCTAGGCCGACATACTTCTTGGCCGCGTCCTCCACGCTCATCACCGCGGCGGGCGCGCCGATATTGCCGCCGCCCAGGCCCGCCGAGATGTTGTCGCGCTCGAACTGCAGCAGCCGCTTGGCCACCGTCCAGCCGCCGTTCAAGGGGCCAAACAGCTGATCCTTGGGCACCTTCACATCGGTGAAGAAGGTTTCGCAGAAGGGCGAGCCGCCATTGATCAGCAGGATCGGCCGGACCTCGACGCCCGGGCTCTTCATGTCGATCAGCAGGAAGGAGATGCCCTCGTGCTTCTTCGAGGTGTCGGTGCGCACCAGGCAGAAGCACCAGTCGGCGAGGTTGGCGCCTGAGGTCCAGATCTTCTGGCCGTTGACCAGATAGTGGTCGCCCTTGTCCTCGGCGCGGGTCTGCAGGGAGGCGAGGTCAGAGCCGGAGCCCGGCTCGGAATAGCCCTGGCACCAGCGCACCGACCCGGTGACGATGCCTGGCATGTGCTGCTTCTTCAGCGCTTCAGTGCCGTATTCCAGCAGGGTCGGGCCGAACATCATGACGCCCATGCCGCCGATGGGATTGCGCGCGCCGATGGCGGCCATCTCCTCGGCCAGCACCCGGGCCTCCTGGCGCGACAGGCCGCCGCCGCCATGTTCCTTGGGCCAGGTGGGCACGCCCCAGCCCTTGGCGCCCATGGCCTCGCGCCACTGGCGCGCCTCGGGACTCTCCTTGCCACCCGCCGCCGCAGCGGTCTGGGCGGCGGTGTCGCCCTTGAGCGCGGCAGGGAAGTTCGCGCTCAGCCAGGCCTTGGCCTCGCTACGGAAGGTTTCGAGATCGCCGCCAAAATCAGCCATGGAAATCCGCCTTTGCAAAAAATCGTCCGGGGTGTCCGCCGGCCGAAAATGCGACCGGCGGCCTTGCGCGACCGCCTATTTCGGGTCGGGCAGCCCCAGAACACGCTTGGAGATGACGTTCAGGTTCACTTCGCTGGTGCCGCCCTCGATGGAGTTGCCCTTCGAACGCAGCCAGCCCCGGGTCGCCAGAAGCTCGCCGGACTTGTAGGCCTCACCGCCCCAGCCCAGGCCCTGATGGCCCATGGCTTCGATCATCAGCTCCGACCGGTCCTGGGCGAAGCTGGCGGCGGCGTACTTGATGATGGAGACCGCGGCGCTGGGGCCGTTGCTGGCCTTGGCCTCTGCCGCCGTGCGGCTGATGGTCAGACCCAGGCACTGCATGTTCATCTTGTTCTGAGTGATCCGGCTGCGCAGATCGGTGTCGGCCAGGGCGCCGCTGGCGTCGAGGCCATGATAGGTCTTGGCCACTTCAGACAGGTCGCCGGCCGTGCCGCCGGCCCCGCCGCCGCCGCCGAAGCCGCCGGAGATGTTCTGGCGCTCATACTGCAGCAGGCGCTTGGCGATCTCCCAGCCGCCATTGACCTTGCCCACCAGATTGCCCTTGGGGATCTTCACATCGGTGAAGAAGGTCTCGCAGAACGGGCTCTCTCCGCTGATCAGCTGGATCGGGCGGGTCTCGACCCCGGGCGTGCGCATGTCGATGAGCACGAAGGACACCCCCTCGTGCTTCTTCGAGGTATCGGTGCGCACCAGGCAGAAGCACCAGTCGGCCTTATCGGCGTAGGAGGTCCAGATCTTCTGACCGTTGATCAGCCAGTGGTCGCCCTTGTCTTCGCAGCGGGTCTGCAGGGAGGCGAGGTCAGAACCCGCGCCGGGTTCGGAATAGCCCTGGCACCAGCGGACCTCGCCCTTGATGATCTTGGGCAGGTGCGCCTGCTTCTGCTCTTCGTTGGCGTATTCCAGCAGGACAGGACCCAACATCCAGACGCCGAACGAGGCCAGGGGGGTGCGATAGCGGCCGGCGGTCAGTTCCTGGTCCAGGATGCGCGCCTGGGCGGGAGTCAGTCCCCCGCCGCCGTACTGGGCCGGCCAGGTGGGCGCGGTCCAGCCCTTTTCGCCCATCTTGCGCATCCAGGCGATCTGCAGGTCGTCGGAGTCGAGGAAGGCCTGACCACCCCACATGGCTTCGGGATCAACCTTGGCGGCCGGGTCGCGCAGCTCGGCCGGATAGTTGGCCTCCAGCCAGGTGCGGACGTCGGCCCGGAAGGTGTCGAGGTCTGCGCTGCCGAAGTCGGCCATGGCTTTCTCCCAATGCTGGAACTGGATTTTGCGCGCCACATTAGCGCCGAGCGGACGCAGGGCAAGCCGCCTTGCGAACACGTGTTTGAAGTCTCATCGGCGCGGTCCTTCACGAATCCCGTCTATATACGGGCGGACTCTTCATCAGGACGCCCCGCCCCATGAGGCTTATGCGCGAATTGCGGCCGGCCGGCTTGGCTGCGGCCCCGCTGACCGGCGCCATCCTCACCCTGGCCGCCGGGGTCATGCTGGTGGTTTCGGCGGCGACTCCGTCGGTGCCCAATCGGTTCCTTTTTCTGGCCGAACGGGCGCCGGTCATCCTGATCGAGCTGTCGCATTTCCTGTCCAGCGTCCTGGGGCTGGTCCTGATCTTTCTGGCCTTTGGCCTGCGGGCTCGCCTGGACGCAGCCTGGATCGCCACCATGGTGGTCCTCGCCGCATCCTTGCCGCTCACCCTGCTCAAGGGCATTGTCTGGGAGGAGACCGCCTGGCTGGCGGCGCTTCTCCTGGTCCTGGCGCCGTTCAGGGCCGCCTTCACCCGGGAAGCCCGCCTGTCGCGGATGGAGATTACGCCGGGCTGGCTGGTTTCGGCGGCCGCGCTCGTGGTGGGCGCGGGGCTGCTTGGCCTCTGGTCGTTCCAGAACGCCGACTATGGGCATCGCAGCTGGATCAGCGTGATGGTGGAGGATGACGCCGCCCGGGCCATTCGCGCCTGGGTCGGCGCAGCGCTGGGGCTGCTGGCGTTCGGTATCTGGCGATTGTTCGCATCGGCCGCCACCCCGCGGGTGGTCAGCCCCGACGACCAGGATTTTCAACAGGTCCGCGCCATCCTCGCCTCGGCTCAGTCGGCGGAGCCGGCCTCCAACCTCGCCCTGCTGGGGGACAAGCGATTCCTCTTTTCCCAGAGCGGCCAGTCCTTCCTGATGTTCGGGGTCCGGGGGCGGTCCTGGATCGCCATGGGCGCGCCGGTGGGACGCCGTGACGAGCGGCTCGAGCTCCTCTGGCGCTTCCGGGAAATGGCCGACGCCCATGCGGCGCGGCCGGGGGTCTACGCCCTGGGGGCCGATGATCTTCCCGAGGTCGTGGAGCTGGGCTTCTCTCTTCAGAAGATCGGGGAGTCGGCCATCGTGCCCCTTGAGACCTTCTCGGTCGAAGGGCGCAAGCGGGGCAATCTTCGCCGGGCCTGGCGCAAGGCTGGGGAGGAGGGGGCCACTTTCGAAGTGCTGAGCCCTGCTGACGTCCCCGCCGTCCTAGAAGACCTGCAGGTGATCTCCGACGAGTGGTTGGATCACCATGCTGGCGGTGAAAAGCGCTTCACCATGGGCGCCTTCACCCCGGCCTATGTGGCGGAATTCCCCGTCGCCCTGGTGCGGCAGGACGGCAAGAGCGTGGCCTTCGCCACCCTGTGGACCACCAGCGGGCGGACCGCGTTTTCCATGGACCTGATGCGGTATTCCGACGCCGCGCCGAAGAACATCATGGACTATCTGTTCGTGGAGCTGATCGCCTGGGGCAAGGCCCAGGGGTATCAGGCGTTTGAATTCGGCATGGCCCCCCTGGCTGGGCTGGAGGACCGCCCCTTCGCGCCGATCATGTCGAGGGTCGGCCGGCTGCTTTATGAGCGGGGCGAGGAAATCTACAATTTCCAGGGTGTGCGTCGCTACAAGGACAAGTACGACCCCCTGTGGCAGCCCCGCTACCTGGCCGCGCCCCACAAGTGGGCGATCCCCCTGCTGCTGGCCGATGTGGGACTTCTGTCCTCCGGCGGGGTGGTCGGCCTCGCAAAGCGGCCCCGCAAGACCGACGCCCGCCCCGAGGGCGAGGGCGAGGGCGCCCCGACCTAGAGCATTTTCCGATAAGTGTGATGCGGTTATCGGATCGAAAAATGCTCTAACTTTATGATTTAGAGCCCTTTTTATCCGATCTGATTGAAGCGATCAGATCGGAAAGGGCTCGCGGGGCGCCTGGTGACCCTGGGGCTCTAGAAGCCGGTCGGACCGGTCGAGACCCCCATCAGATTGAGCAGGTGGACCAGCACCACCAGCAATCCGGCTGCGCCCAGGAGCATGATGAACCGGTAGGGGACCAGTCTTGGGCCCCGTTTGAAATCGGGCGGGCGCGCGCCCATCCAGCCGCAGAATACGGTCAGGGCGAGCAGGCCGGCCCCGAGGGCCAGAGTGACGGAAAGCTCCATCTGCGACGCCGTAGCGCACCGGCGAGCTAGGCGCAAACAGGCCCGTTAACCTTTGGTTAACCCCCTCGCCCCCTGTTGCAGGCAAAGGGTTTCTGCGCGCGGCAGGTCATCCACAGCTGATCACGCCAAACGCTATATCTAGCGTTAACCTTGCGTTTACACCCCAAGGATCGGTGGCTAGCGTCGAATCGCGGGGTAGGAGATCGATTCGAATGACGGCGGCGACGCCATGGAGCGTCAAGGGCATTGACCCGAAGGCTCGGGAGGTCGCCAAGGACCTCGCCCGACGCTCGGGGATGACCTTGGGCGAGTGGCTCAATCGAATGATTCTGGATGATGAAGGCCCGGAGGACGCCGTCTCCGAAGCCGATATCGCACGTCGTCCCGCCCCCCTGTATTTCGAGAGCGCCCGTCGGGACGATGACGCCCCGGCCCGGGTCGAGGCCGCCGAGCATCCGGCCGATGAGATGGGCCGCATCGCCCTGGCGCTTGATCGGCTAAGCGAGCGTCTTGAGGTCTCTGAGAGCCGTACAGGCCTCGCCGTCTCTGGCGTCGAGCATTCCGTGCGCGCGGCTCTGGCGCGGATCGAGGCGGCCGAGCGGGAACATATCGCCGTGGCGGCTCGGTTTGAGGGCGCGGTCGAGGGCGTCTCCAGCGAACAGGCGCGGATCGCCGAGCGCCTGCGCCGGATGGAGGCCGAGGCCGCCGGGCCTCGCTCGGCTGAGGCCTTGCGGGCTCTGGAGGGCGCTGTCGCCAAGGTCGCCAACCATCTCTATGACGGCGAAACCCGCACCCGCGAGGCCCTGGGCGCCATTGAGGCCCGGGTCGATCGTGTTGAGGCGCAGGGGGGCTCTGAGTCGCCTGGCCTGATCGAAGAGGTCGTCGGCCGCGTATCGCAGCGCTTGAGCGAGGCCGAGACCCGCACGGCTGAGGCGCTGGAAAGCCTGCGCGCTTCATTCGCCCACCTGGATGGGCGCATGCAATCTGTGGAAGCCGGCGAGGCGCCCGGCATCGACCGGCGGCTCGAGGACATGGCTGCGCGCCTGACCGAGCGGGTCGAAGCCGCCCGGGTGGAAATGACCCAGAAGCTGCATGCAGCCGCCGATGGCCGGTTCGACCGCATGGAGCGTCGGCTGGGCGAGATGACCAACCACGTCCGCGCCGCCGAGCAGCGCTCGGCCCAGGCGATCGAGGCGATGGGGCGGGAGGTGCTCAGCATGGCCGAGAACCTGAACCGACGGGTCCAGACCGCCGAACATCATAGCGCCCAGGCCATCCAGACGGTGGGGGGCGAGGTCGCCCGGATCGCCACGGCCATGGAGAGCCGTCTCGGCCGTTCGGACTCCCTGCACGCCGAAGCGCTGGAGCGGCTGGGCGGTGAGATCGCCAAGATCACCGAGCGTCTGGGCGAGAAGATCGCCACGGCCGAGCGGCGGTCCGCCCAGGCGATCGACGATGTGGGTGATCAGGTGGCCCGGGTCACGGAGCGGATCAGCAGCCGTCAGGACCGCGCCGCCGAGGAATTGTCAGAGCGGATCCGTCTGAGCGAGGAGCGCACCGCCCGCCTGCTGGAAGAGGCTCGGGAGCGGATCGACCGCCGCCTGGCCGAAGCCCCTCGGGAGGTTGAGCCCGCCCCGGCGGCGGCGGCTGTGGCGGCCGCAGCGCCGCGCCCGTCCCCCGAGCCTGAGTCTTCTCCCTTCGGTCTTGAAGACTTCGCCGGCTTCGGCGCGCCGTCCCCCAGGTCTGAACCCTCGGCCCGGCAAGCCTTCGCCGCGGACGACGGTTTCCCATCGCCCCAGGCCTTCTCCGTCGAGGCCGAGCGTCCGCCGCTGGCGCCGGAGGACTTTGAGGCCGCAGACGGCTTTTCGCCGCCGCCGCCCGCCCAGAGCCGCCGCGCCGCTGCGCCGCTCCCCGAGCCTGATCCATTCATCGAGGACGAACCTGAGCCCGCCCCGCGGGCCATGGCCGAGCGCGCCGCCCTCGCGCCGCAGGTTCATCCCGACTATGAGGACGACTTCGGCTTCGAGGACGAGTCGGAATTCATCGCCCCATCGGCGCCCGCGAGCCGGGCCACCAGCCCCCAGGCCCTGTCCACGCGGGAGGTCATCGCCCAGGCCCGCGCCGCCGCGCGGGCGACGCCGTCCGCCGAGCCCAAGGGACGCAAGGGCAAGGCCAAGGCCTCGGCTGAACCCAAGGACGCCGGCGGCTCCCTGTTCAGCAGCTTTTCCATCCGACCGAAGAAGCGGGCCGGCTCGACCCTGCAGACCGCCCTGCTGATCTCGGGCGGCGCGGCCTTCCTGGGCATGGCGGCCGGCGGCATGGTGCTGATGGGCGGTGATCCGTCCGGTGATCTGCCCTCGCGAGTCGCCCAGGCGGTGTCGGCCAACCGCGATGAGCCTGAAGAACTTGCCGGCCTCGAAGTTGACGGGGTCACGCCCCGGGCCTCGGTGGCCCTCTCGCCGCAACCTGGGCTGGAGGATGAGGACGCGGGCCCCACCGGCCAAATGCGCGAGGACTTTCCGGCCCTCTATGCCGAGGCGGTCCGCCAGGTCGAGGAGGGCGCCGCCGGCGGCGTCGACGAGGTCCGCCGGGTGGCCAATCTCGGCTATGCGCCGGCGCAGTTCTATCTGGCCAAGCTGTATGAAAACGGCGGTGCCGGCGTGGCCAAGGACATGACCGAAGCCCGCCGCTGGACCGAGCGCGCGGCCCAGGGCGGCGATCGCAAGGCCATGCACAATCTGGCGCTCTACTATTTCGAGGGCGTCGGCGGGGCGAAGAACTCCACCACCGCGGCGCAGTGGTTCCGCAAGGCGGCGGATCTTGGCCTGGTGGACAGCCAGTACAATCTGGGCCGGCTGTATGAGGAAGGCTTCGGGGTCAGTCAGAACGCCGCCGAGGCCTATAAGTGGTTCATGATCGCCGGTCGCGCCGGCGACAAGGACGCCGCGGCCAGCGCTGAGCGGATCAAGGACTCCCTGACGCCTGCCGCCCAGGCTGTGGCGGAGCGGGCGGCCAGCGCCTTCCGTCCGGCTGAGCCGGTCGCGCCGACAGCGACCGCCGCGATCGGCGCCTCGCCAGAGGCTTTGAAGACCGCCCAGCGGGCTCTGTCGCGCCTGGGCTATTATCAGGGCCCCACCGACGGGACCGCCTCGCCGGCCCTGCGCCTTGCGGTCGCCGCCTATCAGCGCGATCAAGGTCTGGCCGCCACCGGCGCCCTCGATCAGACGACGGTTTCAAAGCTCTCCGTCTTCACGCGTTGATCGGCCGGCGGGCGGGCCGACC
>DJWR01000039.1 GCA_002441055.1 Caulobacteraceae bacterium UBA6225
ACCTTCCAGGTCCTGAGCCGCCTGGCGGGCCTGCCCATGGGCCAGCCCCGGGAAGAGGCGCGCGGTCGCCGGTGGTGGATCGCCTTCGCCTTGACGGCGGCGGTTCCGGCCCTGACCTATTTCCCGTTCATGACCCTGGGCCAGCTGTTCGCTGCGGGGCCGCTCTTTCCCCAGCAGGTTACCAACCAGCTCCTGGCCTGGGCCCTGCTGAACGGTCTGATCACTCTGGTTTTGGCGCTGTTCATCCGAGGCCCTGCGCCCCGCTTCCAGCACCGCTGGCTGGTCGCGCCGCTCATCGCTGCGGCCTCGGTGGGCATGGCCTATGGGGCGGTGCTGGCCTGTGACGCGCTCTTCAAGACCGATTTCCGCTTCTGGGTCCTGGCGCTGAAGCCGCTGGACGATCGGCAGATGGCCGCCGCTCTGGCCTATGCCGGTCCCTGGATCCTGTTCTTCCTGGTCAGTCAGCGGGCGCTGGCCGCCCGTCTCAGCCTGAAGGGCCAGGGCGCAGGCGCGGAGACGGCCGCATGGGCTGTGGCCTTGAGCCTCGGCTTCGTCGTACTGCTGGCGCTGGAATACGGCGCTCTGTTCCTGACCGGACGGCTGCTGACGTCAGCAGAGCCCCTGAACACTATCATCGCCATCCAGTTTGCGCCGCTCCTGGCCCTGATCGGCCTGATCGGCGCCTTCGCCTATCGGCGGTCCAACTCCTATGTCCCCGGCGCGGTGATCTGCGGCCTGTTCATCACCTGGTACATCGTCGGCGGCACGGCCATGCACTGGGCGCCCGGGGGCTGACGGATGAGGCGCCGACGCGCGCGCGGCGAGGTTGCGCAAAGCTGCTGGCGGGGCTAGCGGAGAGCCTCGCCGTCTCGCAGCCACAAAGCCTCGCACATGCCCACCGCCGCCCCCGCCCCCGGGAGCTGGAAAGACGTGCTGGCCGAAGGCCGGTTCGCCCAGTTCGTGCTGATCTGTCTGGCGGTCTGGCTGCATGCGGCCGACAGCCTGGTCACCGCGACCATCATGCCCAGCGTCGGCGCCGACCTTGGCGGCTACGCCTATTTCGGATGGGCGACCGCGGGCTTTCTGCTGGGATCTGTGGTGGCGGGCGCCAGCGCTGGATGGCTGACCGGACGGACGGGCCTGCGCCAGGCCTTCGTCCTGTCGGCAGTGATCTACGCCTTCGGTTGTCTGATGAGCGCCGCGGCGCCCGACATCTGGACCTTTCTGGCGGGACGTCTCGTCCAGGGCCTGGGCGGCGGCTGGCTGGCGGGGTTCAGCTCCGTAGCCATCGGCCTGCTGTTTCCCGATCGCACCTTGCCCCGGGTCTATGCGGCGGCCACCGGTATCTGGGGGATCGCCACCCTGATCGGCCCCCTCCTGGGCGGCGTCTTCGCTGATGCGGGTCTGTGGCGCTGGGCCTTCTGGTCCTTTGTCATTCAAGGCCTGATGGTGGCTGGCGCAGCCTTGGTTCTGCTGCCCAAGGGCGAAAAGGGAGAGGGCGGCGGGGTGCCCGCCTTGCAGCTGCTGCTGATCGCCGGTGGCGTTGGGGCGATCGCCGCAGCTGACGTCCTGGGCGGTTTCAGCCTGGCCGTGGTGCTCATCGCCCTTGGCCTTGGGGTGCTGGCCCTGAGCGTTCGGATCGACGCGAAGGCCAAGGTGCGGCTGCTGCCGGTCAGCTCAGGAGATTTCCGCACCATCGGGGGGCTGGGCTTCGCCACCATGTTCCTGATGACGGCGGCCTCCATGGGCTTCAGCGTCTATGGTCCAGCCATCCTGCAGACGACGCGGGGATATTCGGCCCTCGCCGCAGGCTATGTGATCGGGGTGGAGGCCCTGGCCTGGACGGCCTCGGCCCTGGCCATAACCCATCTCACCGGAGTCTGGCGGGGACGCATGGTGCGCCTGGGCGCCGTGTTGGCCACCGTTGGGATCGGCATGTGCGTCTTCGTGATTGTCGACGGGCCGCTCTGGACCCTGCTGCTGGCGGCGACCCTGCTGGGCTCAGGCTTTGGCCTGTCCTCGGCCTTCATGAACCAGATGGTGCTCTCAGCCCTGCCGGCTGAAGAGCGCGGCCTGGGGGGCGGGGCCATCAATACGGTTCGCTTTACCGGCGCGGCTGTCGGCGCGGCTGTGGCCGGCGCCCTGGCCAATCTCGCCGGCTTCGGCGACGCCCTGACCGTCACCAGCGCCAGCGCCGCGGCGCTCTGGGTGTTCGCCGCGGCCAGCCCGGTGGCGGCTGCAGCCATCATCACCGCCTGGCGCCTCAGCCAGAAGCAGGACGCCGAGGCCACTGACCTGCAGCCGATTGATCCCTAGAGCTTGTCCAGCTCGTAGGCGGCATGCAGAGCGCGGACGGCCAGCTCGGTATAGGCCGCGTCGATCAGCACACTGATCTTGATCTCGCTGGTGGAGATGACCTGGATGTTGACGCCCTTGTCGGCGAGGGCGCCGAACATGGTCTTGGCCACGCCCGCATGACTGCGCATGCCGACGCCGATCACCGAGACCTTGGCCACATCCTCGTTCACGGCCACGTCTTCGAAGCCGATCACCGACTTGGCCTGGCGCATGATCTCGATGGCCCGGGCCGCGTCGCGCTTGCCGACCGTGAACTCCATGTTCGCCGTGTCCTGGGTGCGGGCATGGCTCTGGACGATCATGTCCACATTCACATTGGCGTCGGCCAGCCGTCCGAAGATCTCCGAGGAGACCCCGGGATGGTCGGGCAGGCCGAAGACGCTGATCTTGGCCTCGTCGCGGCTATAGGCGACGCCGCTCACGATGCGCTTTTCCACGATCTCCTCCTCGTCGCAGACGATGGTGCCCTGACCGGGGGCCTCTCCGGGTTCTACGAAACTCGACAGCACACGCACGGGCATGTTCTGGGCCATGGCCAACTCGACTGAGCGCGTCTGCAGCACCTTGGCGCCCAGGGACGCCATCTCCAGCATCTCCTCGAAGGAGATCTTGGAGAGCTTGCGGGCCTTGGATTCGATGCGCGGATCGGTGGTGTAGACTCCGTCCACGTCGGTATAGATGTCGCAGCGCTCGGCCTTCAGGGCCGCAGCCACCGCCACAGCGCTGGTGTCGGAGCCGCCCCGGCCAAGGGTGGCGATGCGGCCGTCCTTCGTCACCCCCTGGAAGCCGGCGATCACGGCCACTTCGCCAGCGTCGAGCGCGGCCGCCAGCTTTTCGGGCGGGATGTCCTCGATGCGCGCCCGGCCGTGGGCGTCATCGGCGATGATTGGGATCTGCCAGCCCAGCCAGGAGCGCGCCGGCAGGCCCATATTGCGCAAGGTCATGGCCAGCAGGCCAGCCGTCACCTGTTCGCCGGACGCGACGACGGTGTCGTACTCATCATCGGAGGGCGGCAGTCCTTGCGCCGCTGCGCCCGCCCCATCGGTCCAGGCGACCAGTTCATTGGTCTTGCCAGACATGGCGGAAACCACCACGGCCACGCGGTGGCCAGCCGCCACTTCGGCGGCCACGAGCCGGCCCACGCGCCGGATACGCTCAAGGTCGGCCACCGAGGTGCCGCCGAATTTCATCACCAGACGGGCCACGCCGGATCGACCCCCGCTAAAGAAGGCCGCCCTTCTACCGATGGCTAGGCCAGCCTGCAACGTAACATTATTGCGTCACAGAAGGTCGAGCGCCGCCGCCGCGGCGCACGGCCGCCACACACCCTTCCGCCGGCCTCACCACACGCTATATGTGAGGTCATGTCCGCAAGCCCTGATCTCCGCTCCAGCATCGATCCCGAAGAGGTCGAGCGCTTCTCCCGCATCGCCGCCGAATGGTGGGATCCGCACGGCAAGTTCGCGCCGCTGCACCGTTTCAATCCCACCCGGCTGACCTTCATCCGGGACAAGGCCCTGGCGCAGTTTGGTCGTGACCCCCTGGCTCGGCGGCCCTTCGAGGGGTTGCGCCTGCTGGACATCGGCTGTGGCGGCGGACTGCTTTCGGAGCCCATGACCCGTCTGGGGTTTCAGGTCACCGGGGTCGACGCCTCGGAACGCAATATCGGCACCGCCAGCACCCATGCCGCCGAGCAGGGATTGAACATCGACTATCGCTGCGCCACCGCCGAACAGCTGCTGGCCGAGGGGACGGCTCCCTTCGATGTGATCCTCAACATGGAGGTGATCGAGCATGTGGCCGATCCCGGCGCCTATCTGCGCAGCTGCGCCCAGCTGTTGGCGCCAGGCGGGATCATGATTGTCGCCACCTTGAACCGGACCTTGAAGGCCCTGGCCCTGGCCAAGGTTGGCGCTGAATATGTGCTGCGCTGGCTGCCGGCCGGGACCCACGACTGGCGCAAGTTCCTCAAGCCCGACGAACTCAAGGGGTTTCTGCAGGGCGAGCCCGTGCAGGTGGATGGACCCTATGGCGTGGTCTTCAATCCCATCACCGGGCGATGGTCCCAGAGCCGGGACAGCGAGGTGAACTATATGATGACGGTGACCCGACCGGCGGCCTGAGTTTCGGCGAACCCAAAGGCCGGCTTGAGCGTTGATGGACGAGTTCAGGCTTAGCCAGGGAGTTTGTTGTGCCGCGCAAAAGGCCAAAGGGTGTCGTCGGCGTCGGCTGGGCGTGCTTCGCCTCGGCCATGCTGGGGCGGACCGAGCATGTGCCCATGTCTCAGGACTATCCCGACACGGTGGTGCGGCGCACGAGCTTTGAGGCGGGCGGCGACCTGGGCTGGCGCATCTCGGCCCTGGAAACCCCTCGGGAGCGGCCGGCCCCCTGGAAGATCGTGGTGGTGACCGGATCGCCCTCATGGGCGGAATATTGGGCGCCCGTGCTGGCCGCCCTGCCGTCGGACCGGGAGATGATCGTCGTCGATCGGCCCGGTTTCGGCGCCTCAGAGCCAGCCGATCATGTGCCCGACCTTGAAGTCCAGGCCCTGGCCCTGTCGCCCCTGCTGCGGACGGCGCCGGGGCAGAACATTCTGCTGGTGGGGCAGTCCTATGGAGCGGCCATCGCCACCCTGATGGCGCGACGGCACGGCCGCCGTGTTCGCGGCCTGGTCCTGCTGTCTGGCTATTATGGCGAACCTGGCCCCACAGCCCGGTGGTTGCTGGACACCGGCGGTCGGGCGCTCAGCCTTATTCCGCGAGATCTTCGAAATGCGGTTCTTGAGGTTACGGGCCAGCCCGAGCAGCTCGGCCCTGTGCGGGCGGCGCTGGGGCAGCTGCGGACCCCCATTCACCTCGTCCATGGCGATCGGGACGACTTCGCCCCGCTGGAGGCGGCCGAACGCCTGATGGGCGACATCCAGGCCCGCCGATCCATCCGGCTGGAGCGGGTCGAAGGCGCTGATCACTTCATCAACGATGGGCCGGTCGAGCGGCTGCTGGCCATTCTCGACGCCTGTCTGCCGCCGCCTCGCCGGGGTTTGCCGAAATTCCCATGGCCGAGCCTGCCCAGGCTGGAGGTGGCTGGCCTGTTGTCGCGCTTGCCAAGGGGTCTGCGCGCGGGGCCCTGGCTGGGCGCCGCCCCCGGGCGGGAGACCGCCTAGAGCTCAGGCGGCGCTACGGGCAGTCGCCAACTTAGGGAAAACCCTCTTGGCCCCCATGATCTGAACAGCGATAACTCTTCCCCAAGGGGGCCCGACCAGCGGCCCTGAACTGGCCCGGTCAGCGGGCGCAAGCATGGGGAAGTGCGACATGAAGGCCGCCGTTCTGCGCGAAGTGGGCAAGCCGCTTCAGATTGAAGACGTTCAGATCAACAAGCCTGGTCCCCATGAGGTGCTGATCCGCACCATGGCCGCCGGCGTCTGCCATTCAGACCTGCACTTCATCGAAGGCTCCTATCCTCATCCCCTGCCGGCCGTGCTGGGCCACGAGAGCGCCGGCATTGTCGAGCAGGTGGGCTCTGAGGTCCGTACGGTGAAGCCGGGCGACCATGTGATCACCTGTCTGTCGGCCTATTGCGGTCATTGCGAGTCCTGCCTCACCGGCCATATGAGCCTGTGCGTGTCCTCCGACACCAAGCGCGACAAGGACGATGAGCCCCGCCTGATGCAGAACGGCGTCGGTCTGCCGCAATTCCTGAACCTGTCGTCCTTCGCCGAGCAGATGCTGATCCACGAGCATGCCTGCGTGGCCATTCGTAAGGACATGCCCTTTGACCGGGCCGCCCTCATCGGCTGTTCGGTGACCACGGGCGTGGGCGCCGTGATCCATACCTCCAACGTACGGCCCGGCGAGACCGTGGCGGTGATCGGCTGCGGCGGCGTCGGGCTCTCGGCCATCAATGGCGCGGCCATCGCCGGCGCCGGCCGGATCATCGCCATCGATATGGTTCCGGGTAAGCAGAACCTGGCCATGGCCTTCGGCGCCACCGACTTCATCTGTGCGGCTGACACCGACGCGGTGAAGGAGGTCATCGAAATGACCAAGGGCGGGGTTCACCACGCCTTCGAGGCCATTGGCCTGTCCAAGACCGCCGAGCAGGCCTTCAACATGCTGCGTCGCGGCGGCACGGCCAACATCATCGGCATGATCCCCGTGGGTCAGACCATCAGCCTGATGGGCGCGGCCTTCCTGGGCGAAAAGCGCATCCAGGGCTCGATGATGGGCTCCAACCGCTTCCCCGTCGACATGCCCCGGCTGGTGGACTTCTACATGTCGGGCCGGCTGAAGCTGGACGATCTGGTGTCTCGCCGGTTGAAGCTGGAGCAGGTCAACGAGGCCTTTGACGAAATGAAGCGCGGTGAAATCGCCCGCTCCGTCATCGTCTTCGACGCCTAAGAGCCTGATGCGATCAGACGGAACCGTCTGATCGTTGAATCAGGCTCTACACTCAAAGACTTGAGCGCGTTTTACTCCGATAACCGGTTCCCACTTATCGGAACGCGCTCTAAGTGCCTGTATTGAGGCGCGGGGAGAGGCGGGCCTGTCCTGTCTTTCCCCTATTAGGCGTGCAGGCTTGTTTGGGTCCAAGACCCCGGGCAAGCTTCATCTACTGAGGTTCGGTCAACGACGTTCCTAGGGGGGAGATCGGGCGCGGCGGCATTGGTCCGCGACGATTCTGGGGGCGTCCAAAAGGGGCGGCGGCGGCCGCCCCTTTTTCTATGGGGCTATTCCGGGGTGAAGAAGCCCATCAGGGCTGGACGCACATAGGCGCTGATCACCGTGTCCACGGTGGCGTCTTCGCCCCAATGCTCCAGCAGCAGGACCGAATTGAACATCGCCATCACCAGATGCGCCGACAGCAGAGGGTCGGCCGGTCGGATGGAGCCATCGGCGACCCCATCGGCGATGATGCCGGAGAAGGCGTTGGCGATTTGCTGAAACCGGCCCGAGATCGACCGGCGCAGGTCGCCCGGCATGGCCGAGAGGGCGAAGTGGCGCAGCATCCGTCCGCGTTCGCCGCTGGTCTGGTGGGCCGTCAGGGAGGCTGAAATCAGCCACAGGCGCTCCCACCCCGTGGGCTCGGCGCGGCCCAGGGTCTTGGCTTCGTCGATGAGGTCAAAGGTCCGTTCGAAACAGGCCCGCGCCAGCTCATCCTTGTCGGTGTTGTGGTGGTAGAACGAGCCCTTGGTGACGTTGAGATAGGCCGAGATCTTGTCCACCGAGGCGCCGCGATAGCCCTCGCGGTTGATGATCTCAGTGGCCGCCACCAGGAACCGCTCGCGGGTGACCTCATCATTGAGGGCTGGCGGCGCGCCCAGTTCGAGCAGGGGGCGCTGGGGCTGGGTCATGCCTGGGGCCGCCAGGCCATTGATCATCACATCGGCTATGCGCTCGGCCACCCGCCCGAAGTCGGCGATTTCATAGCCGGCGATCCAGGTGTCGGACCAACAGAGCTGGTCGATGATCAGGTGCGCCAGCATGTAGCGCCGGGGCCCGGTCAGCCAGGGGGCGTCCGACGGCCGCAGAAGCCGGGCCAGCCGCTGACGCAGGGCGCGATAGGCGTCCACCAACTCGTCGTCCCCGGGGGCGCCGATCTGGGTGATCTCGCCAAACGGCAGCAGGCGCGGCGCCTCGCCCAGCACGATCCCACGGCGGGTTTCGAAATAGGCGCCGACAAAGGCCCGCAACCGCTCCTGGGCGGTCTCCTCCTGTTCAGCGGTCTCAAGCATGGCGTTGAACCGCGACAGGGTCAGCCGCATGCACTCGGCGGCCAGGTCTTCCTTGCGCTTGAAATAATAGGTCAGGCTGACCGGATGCAGGTCCATCCGCTTGGCCACGGCCGCCAGGGTGAAGCCGCTCACGCCCTGGTCGATGAAGACCTTGCAGGCGGCGCTGAGGATGGCGTCGCGCCTGGCGGCGTAGCGGGCGCGGGGCGGCGGGCGGGTCGCGACGGTCACGGAGCCTCCGAATTGTGACGTTCGCTCGTCACGTCACCTTAGGCTCGGGGCGCGGCTGGCGAAACCCTGACGCTAGAGGGCATTCCGACGCCTGGGAACCTGCTATCGGATGAAACGCGCTCAAGGCTCCAGCCTGGGTCAGGCCGCCGATCAGCGGCGCAGATCGGCCAGGGCCACGGTGTCCATCCGGGCGGCCGCCAGCTTGACCGCCTCAGATCCCTGCGCGGGCTCGGCGCTGGCCAGCAGCGTGTCGATCCGGCTCTTCTTGGCCTTGAAGGCCGCCAGTTCGCCCCCCGCCAACACCGTCCCCTGGGGAACCTTGGCGCCGATGGGATTGACCCGCTGGCCGTTCCTCCAGACTTCGTAGTGCAGATGCGGCCCGGTGGACATGCCGGTGGAGCCCACATAGGCGATCACCTGGCCCTGCTTCACCCGAACGCCGGCGCGGATGCCCTTGGCGTAGCGCGAGGTGTGGGCGTAGCCGGTCTCCCAGCCATTGGCGTGACGCACGCGGACCCAGTTGCCGTACCCGCCCCAACGGCGTGCCTCGACAACTACGCCGTCGCCGGCCGCCAGGATCGGGGTGCCATGGCCAGCGCCGAAGTCGACGCCCTGGTGGCTCCGGCGGAAGCCGAGGACCGGGTGACGCCGCGGGCCGAAGTTCGAGGTGATCCGGGCGCCGTCGACCGGGGTGCGCAGCAGGAAGCCGCGAATGTTCTTTCCGGTCTCGTCGAAATAGTCGACGTCGCCGTTATTGCGCTCGAAGCGATAGAACTTCACGCCTTTCACTTCGGCGTATTCCAGCTCGCCGGTTTCCACGACCCGGCCGCTCTCGGTGACCTTGCGCTCGAACACCAGCTTGAATTCGTCGCCCGCCTTGATGTCCCGCTGGAAGTCCAGCTTGTGGGCGAACAGCTTGACCACCTTGGAGGTCACCGAGGAGGTGGCCCCAAGCTTGGCGGCGCTCTCATACAGGGACCCGTGGATCTCGCCCTGGGCGACGGTGGTCTCGCTACGGATGGCCTCTTCCATCTCCCGCAGGCGCAAGGCGCCGTCGAAGGTGCGCGACAGAGTCACAGCGGTAGCCGGCCCCGTCCGAAGGGACAGCCCGATCAGCCGCGCCTGGCCCGCCTCGTCCTGCGGCCGGGCGATGGCGGCGTCGAAGGTCATGCCGGCCTTGATGTGCACGGTGTCCATGGCCTCGCCCAGGGTGCGCACGGCCTGGCGCGCCTCCTCGGCGGAGACGCCGGTGCGGGCCACGGCGGCTTCCAGGGTGTCACCGGGCAGAACCTTGACGGCGACGTTCTCTGGACGGGCGAAGCCGGGCAGAGCTTCGGCCTGGGCGAAGGCTTCGTGCTGCAGGGCGCTGATGGCGGCGGAGTCCAACAGGGGCGGCACGGGCGCCGTGGCTTCGGCGGCCGTCAGCTTCCAGCCCAGGGCCAGGGCGCAGATGCCGCCGACGCCCACCATAAGGCGCGGCGCATAACGCAGGGTTGGTCGTCTCGGATCGAACTCTTGCATCGTGCCCCCGGATTCCAACGACGCCACAGTCTGGGTCACCCATGACCTGACACGACGAGATACAGCAAGTGGTAGGCCATGCCAGAGTCGGGTCATGCGGTTAACCATTGGTAACTATAGGGAGAATGGTCGATTTGTCGCCCCCTGGCGCGTCGGAGGAGAGCCCGGTCGCCTCTGGGATGAGTGCGATCACAGCAGGTCCAGGGCGCGTTCGGGGGGACGGCACAGGGCGACGCCCTTTTCAGTGACCACAATGGGACGATTCACCAGGATGGGATCCAGGATCATGGCCGCCAGAATGGCCTCGTCCGAGATCGCCGGATCGGTCAGGCCCAGTTCAGCCGCCTGGGTGCCCCGCTCGCGCAGAAGGTCCCGCACGCCCATTCCGGAACGCTTCACCAGGTCTTGGAGTTGTTCCTTCGTCCAGCCGGCCTTGAGATACTCAACAACGGTCGGCTCAACCCCCTTCTCCCGTAGCAGGGCGAGGGTGTTGCGCGACGTTCCGCAGGCGGGGTTGTGATAGATCACCACGTCAGATCGGCTCATGCCCAAGGGATAGCCGAGGCGCGCGCCAGAACCAAGCAAAGCCTTACCAGTTAAGTGTCTCAGAGCCACGCACCAGGGTGGAATCGCCCTGGTCGAAGGTCATGACATCCTCTGGCCGCGGGGGTAGGGGACGGGCTGCGGCAGGCCAGCCAGGGGTGATGGCGCCGTAGCGGACCTCAAGAGCGCCAGCCTCCGCCAGGGGCCTGAAGCTGATCTGCACCGGTTGTGGGTCGGCGCCCCAGCGGACCTGCGACCATTGGCCCGGCGCCGCAAGCAGGGCGACGGGCCGGCCGTTCAGGCGCACATCCTCCATAGGGGCGGACGCCCGAACCTCCAGGATCAAGGTCGTCGCGCCCTGCGGCGGCGTAGCCGACAGCAACTGGCGGCCGCCGCCGGCGTCCAACTGAAGGCGTGGGACAGGCAGGTAGAGCATGGGCGCAGGCGCCCCCTGCACCGGTCGCCGCCAGAAGGGGCTGGCGTCCACGGGCCGGATCTCTTCGCCTTCAGCCGTCAGAAGGCGCCGGCTCCATGGGGTGAGGCCAGGGGCGGCCTCCAGGCGGTAGGCTTCGCCCTTGCTCTGATCGACCAGATACTGGGCCATGGTCGCCTGGGGATAGCGCGCCGACCAGGGCGGATCGAACCTGACCACCAGGAGAAGAACCAAGCCCGCCACCAGCACGAGCAGGGCGGTGAACCGGCCGGCCCCGCCCATTTTCGGATGGGCGAAGGGCCAGAGCAGGAAGGCCGCGAGCCAGGCCAGAGGCGCCAACAGCTCGACCATGTCCAGGTTCACATAGACCGCATGGATGGCGAAGCCGAGCCAGCCCAGCCCCAGACCGCCGAGCAGGATCAGGCTGACCCGCAGGGGCAGGGCCCTTGCGGCGCCAAGACTGGTGAGGGCCCCGCCAAGGCAGGCCAGTAGCAGGGGCCAGGCGATCAGGAAGCCCACGGTGGGGACGGCGGCCTGCAGCGCCCCAGCTCCGACCAGGCCCGTGATCAGCAAACCCAGCCAACTGGCGCTGCGTTGGGCTGCGCGGCCAAAGGTGAGCAGGGCGACCAGGGCCGCGCCGGCGCCCAATATGGCCGCTGGCATGTCCCACCCGCCGATCTGACAGCCCAAGGCGGCGGCCACAGCCAGGGACACGGTGGTCAGTCGCATTCCACCCTTGGCGAGGGCGGATGCGGCCAGCAGCACCACCCCAAGGGCCAGCAGAACGACCACGATCTCGAAGCGGCCAGCCTGGGCCAGCAATTCCCGTTGCTCGAGATAGCCAACCCCGACCCCGGTGGCCTGCCGGGCGAAGCGCAGGACGACGGCCCCAGCCAGCAATACATAGAGCCCCGCCAAGGCGCCCTGGGCGGCATCGAGGACCATGAGCGCCTGACCGGACCGGCGGGCGCGGAACCCCGCCAGCGCCAGCAGCAAGGCCGCCGCCGCCAGCAGGCCCCATCCCAGGGACGGGTCATAGGTGAGCGTCTTGCCCCCCGGCAGGGGCGCGAAGACCTGATCTGGCCCCTGGCCCGGCAGGGTGTCGGAATAGGCCGTAGCCACTGTGGCGGCCAGGGCGTGATCCCCCAGATCCTGGACGGATCGTCGCGACAGCGTCTCCACCGTGGCCGTCGGGCTGTGATAGTCGAACTGCCGCCCGGCGAAGGCGTAGTTCAGGCCAGCCACGCCCTGGTCGCGGGGAATGGTGAAGTCGGTGTCGTTGGGCATCTGCTCATAGGCAAAGCCCGCCAAGGCGTTTGAGGGCGAGCCCGGGGCCACCCGGGCGAACAGCTCGACCGTTGGGCCCCCATTGACGCCGGTCTGGAACATGTTGACCCGGCCCGCCGAGCCCCTGGCTTCCAGGTTGATCAGAAAACCGATCCGCTCCGCCGCGCCAGGCTGCTCGAAATAGGCCCGCGCGCCCAGCAGGCCGGGCTCCTCGCCGTCGGTGAAGATCACGATCACATCGCGCTCGGGCTGGCCGCGGGCCCGCAGGACGCCAATGATCTCGAGGATGGCTGTGACCCCTGTGGCGTCGTCCCCGGCGCCCGGCGATCGGGTCACGCTGTCGTAATGGGCCATCAGGGCCAGGGCGGGCGCCGTGCGGTCACGCCCCGGCAGCACGCCGGTCACATTCTCGATGCGGGCGCCGGTGACATAGGCCTTACCGGCGAACTCCCGCGCCCAGACGGGGCGGGCGACCGTCACCTGGGGATCCAGGCCCAGGGCGGTCATCCGCTCGACGAGGTGCGCGCGGACGGCGAAATTGGCGGGGCTGCCCGTGGGGTGGGGGGCGCGGGCGATAATCTCGATGTCGGACAAGGCTCGGCCGGCCGAGAACTGATCAGCAGGTGCGTCAGCCGACAGGGGCCTTGGCCCCCGTTCCCCGAACCAGCCGATCGCCGCCCCAAGGATCAGGCAGACCACCAGCGCGATCGTACGTTCCATGGCGCGTTTTCCCCGTCGTGTTCTTGTCGGGGAACCTAGCCTGTTTTCCAGGCGTGACTATCGCTGCTCACCCGCCAGGGGCGCCAGGCAGGCGCAAAAACGCCCGCCGGAAGGAGCGGCGGGCGTCTGTAGCGGTCTATCAGGTCGACGACGCCGTCAGGCGGCGACGGCGGCCTCCTGAGGATCGCGCAGCACATAGCCGCGGCCCCAGACGGTTTCGATGTGGTGCTTGCCCTCGGCGGCGGCGGCCAGCTTCTTGCGCAGCTTGCAGATGAAGACGTCGATGATCTTCAGCTCGGGCTCGTCCATGCCGCCATAGAGGTGGTTCAGGAACATTTCCTTGGTGAGCGTCGTCCCTTTGCGGAGGGAGAGCAGCTCGAGCATCTGGTATTCCTTGCCGGTCAGGTGGACCCGGGCGCCGTTCACCTCGACGGTCTTGGCGTCCAGGTTCACCACGATGTCGCCTGTGCGGATGACCGACTGAGCGTGGCCCTTGGAGCGTCGGACCACCGCATGAATGCGGGCGATCAGCTCATCCTTGTGGAAAGGCTTGGTCATGTAGTCGTCGCCGCCGGCGCCGAACGTCTTGACCTTGGTGTCGATCTCGGCCGAGCCGGAGAGGATCATCACCGGGGTGTTGATCTTGCCCACCCGCAGGGTCCGCAGCACATCCATGCCGCTCATGTCGGGCAGATTGAGATCCAGCAGAATAAGGTCGTAGTCGTAGATCTTGCCCAGATCGACGCCTTCTTCCCCCAGATCGGTCGTATAGACGTTGAAGCCTTCTGACTTCAACATCAGCTCGATGCTCTGCGCCGTGGCGCTGTCATCCTCAATCAACAGAACGCGCATCAGTCCCTCCTCGAACGACAGCGCAGCTTGGATGTCCCCGGTTCGGAAACCGTCCAAGCCCCTCCCGGTAATCTTGCCGGTGAGTTAATTTAAGACCGGTTAATATTGAAGGGCCTCTGAGCAATTCGTTAATCCGATTTGAGAATCAGCGGCAAGGGCCAGCGCGCGGCGGCGAGTCGCAGTCCAGTTGAATCTTTTGTGATTGGACGTTGGGGGCGAAGCGGGGGTCGGGCCCGGCCGTCGTTCAGGTGGGAACGGCTTGGCCTTGAGACCGTTTGCAGGGTGAGCCTCAAAGCCCCTCGGTCACCAAAGGACGCCCCATGCCCGTCAAGCTGAAGCCCCTGTCTGAACAGGTCATCGTGATCACGGGCGCCTCATCGGGCATTGGCCTGGCCACCGCCCGGCGCGCGGCCAAGGCCGGGGCCGCCGTGGTTCTGGCCTCCCGCAATGAAGAGGCCCTCAAGACCATCGCGGACGAGATCAACGCCTCTGGCGGCCGGGCCCATGCGGTGGCTGGAGATGTGGGCGATCCGGCCCAGGTCGAGGCCATCGCCCGGGCCGCCATCGCCAGGTTCGGCGGTTTTGACACCTGGATCAATGATGCGGGCGTCGGTCTCTATGGCGACCTGACAGAGATTCCGCCGGAGGATCACGAGCGCCTGTTCCGCACCAACTATTTCGGCGTGGTCAACGGCTCCCTGGAGGCGGTCAAGCATCTGAAGGGCCGGAAATCCGGCGGGGCCATCATCAATCTGGGATCGGTCCTGTCCGACGTGGCCGTACCTCTGCTGGGCGCCTATGCGGCGTCGGAACACGCTGTGAAAGGCTTTACCGACGCCCTGCGCATGGAGCTTGTCCGGGACAAGGCGCCGATCAGCGTCACCCTGATCAAGCCCAGCAGCATCTCCAGCCCCTTCGCCGACCACGCCCGCAACTATATGGGCAAGGCGCCGCGGACACCGCTGCCGGTCTATGCCCCCGAGGTGGTGGCCGACGCAATTCTGAGGGCCGCGCAACATCCCACCCGACATGTGACAATCGGCTCTGGGGGACGGCAGATGGTGTTGCTGGGTGGCGGCGCGCCCCGTCTGGCGGATCGGCTGTTCGCTGCGACCATGCCCAGGCTCGCCACGCGAAAAGGGGGCAAGACCCCAGGCGACAACCTGCACGCCCCTGGCAAGGACGGCCTCGTCCGCACGGACGCCTATGGCGGACGTCGCTTCAGCCTCTACACCCGGGCCCAGCAGCATCCTGGCGTCACCCTCGGAGTTGGCCTGTTGGCCCTGGTCGCGACCGCGGCCTATCTGGGACGGGGCCCCATCTCCCGCAACGCTCGGCCCATGGCCGCGCGCATGGCGCGACCCTTGGTCGCAAGGGCGGCCCTGCGTCGCCCGCTTGCCGCCGCCAGGCTGGCCGCCCGCCACCCCAGGGAAGCGTTCGGCCTCGCCGAGGCCCTGCGTTAACGGTGCGCCCGGCGGCGCGTTTACGAATCTTCACCTGAGATTAAGCCTGCGGCGCGACCCTGAATGTCAGTAACTTCCGGGGGCCCGGCCTTTGCGCAATCTCGTCGCCGCCGTCGAGCGCATAGATCCACTTTCCGTTTCCGGCCGTGTGGCCGCCGTCAATGGGCTTCTCATCGAGGCCCGGGGCGGGGTGACGCGGCTGGCCGTAGGCGCCCGGGCTGAAATCGAGCGACTGGGCGCCGCGCCCCTGCCAGCCGAGGTGGTGGGATTCCGCGACGCCCGCGCCCTGCTGATGCCCTTTGGCGCGGTCGAGGGCGTCGCGCCCGGCGCTGAAATCCGTATTGAACCCGGCGGCTCGGCCGTGCGTCCGACCAAGGCGTGGCTCGGCCGGATCATCGACGCCTTCGGCGAACCCATTGATGGGAAGGGGCCCCTGCCCCAGGGGCTGGCCGCCTATCCCCTGCGCGCGCCGCCCCCGCCGGCCCACGCCCGTGATCGGGTGGGCGCCCGTCTGGACCTTGGGGTCCGGGCCATGAACGTCTTCACCACCTGTTGCCGGGGTCAGCGCCTGGGCGTCTTCGCCGGCTCCGGCGTGGGCAAGTCCGTGCTGCTCTCCATGCTCGCGCGCAACGCCGATTGCGACGCCGTGGTCGTCGGCCTGATCGGCGAGCGGGGCCGGGAGGTTCGGGAGTTCATCGAGGAGACCCTGGGCGAGGAGGGGCTTCGCCGGGCCATCGTCGTGGTCGCCACCTCCGATGAGCCAGCCCTGAAGCGGCGGCAGGCGGCCTATATGACGCTCGCCATCGCCGAGTTCATGCGCGATCAGGACATGGAAGTCCTCTGCCTGATGGACTCCGTCACCCGCTTCGCCATGGCCCAGCGGGAGATTGGTCTGGCCGCAGGCGAGCCGCCGACCACCAAGGGTTATACCCCCACTGTCTTCACCGAGCTGCCCAAGCTGCTGGAGCGGGCGGGGCCCGGACCCATCCGACCGGACGGCACGCGAGCCGGCCCCATCACCGGCCTCTTCACTGTGCTGGTGGATGGCGACGACCACAACGAACCCATCGCCGACGCCGTGCGCGGGATTCTCGACGGCCATATTGTCATGGAGCGGGCGATCGCCGAGCGCGGCCGCTTCCCGGCCATCAATGTGCTGAAGTCCATCAGCCGGACCATGCCGGGCTGTCATCAGCCCCACGAACGCCAGATCGTCACCGCGGCGCGCCAGGCGCTGTCGGCCTACGCCAATATGGAGGAGCTGATCCGCATCGGCGCCTACCGGCCGGGCTCCGACCCCCAGGTGGATCAGGCGATCGCCCTGAACCCCGCCCTGGAGGGCTTCCTCAGCCAGGATCAGGACGAGGCCACGACCCTTGAGGAGTCGTTCGGCGCCCTGGCTCACATCCTTGAAGGGGTCGCCGCATGAGCTGGGCCAAGTCGCTGGTGAAACTCTCCACCTACGAGGTGGAGGTGCTGCAAAAGCGCATGGCGGAGATCAATCAGCGCCGCGCCGATGTGGAGATGCGTCTGCTGATGCTGGAGGCTGAGGGCGAGGCCGAGGCGCAGAACGCCCGGGAGAATGCTGATGCCGGCTGGTATCACATCGGCTTCCTCGATGGCTTGCGCGCCCGGCGGGCGGCCCTGCTGGATCAGCTGAAGGCCCTGGATCTCGAGGAACAGGGCGCCCGCGACGCCCTGAACGGCGCCTTTGAAGAGCAGAAGAAGTACGAGCAGGTGGCCGAAGAGATCCGGCTGAAACAGGTTCGCGAACTGGCCCGCCGGGACTCTGCGGCCATGGACGAGATGGGCCTGCGCCGGGCCGCCGCAGGCCGCAGGTGAGCCTGCCCGGCTCGCTCTACGGCCTCAGCCGCCGCAGCCTGCTGGGCTCGGCCCTGGCGCTCGGGGCCTGCCAGCCTGCCGCCCAGTCGCAGACGCCGACGATCAGCCTGCCGCCCCTGAAGTCCATCGCCCCTTTCCCCGTGGGGACAGCGGTCCAGGCCGTGCATCTCACCGACCCCTCCCTGGCGCGCCTCATCGCCGCCCAGGCCTCCCAGCTCACCCCGGAGTGGGAGATGAAGATGGAGTACATCGTCCGCGACGATGGGACCTTCCGCTTCGAGGCGCCGGACGCCATCGCCGCCTTCGCCCGCGCCAATGGCCTTGGCCTGTTTGGCCATACCCTGGTCTGGTACGCTCAGACCTCGCCGGCCTTCGAGCGGCTGGATGAGGGGCGGGTCAGCTTCGCCCAGGCTTATCGCAATTACATCCACGCGGTGGTGGGGCGCTATCGTGGCCAGGCCGTGGGCTGGGACGTGGTCAATGAGGCCGTCGCCGAGGATGGCGAGGGCTGGCGCGACAGCCTGTGGAGCCAGCGGCTCGGAGCTTTCGAGCACATGGTGCTGGCCTTCCAGAACGCCCGGGAGGCCGATCCCACGGCCAAGCTTTTCCTGAATGACTACAATCTCGAATGGATTCCGAAGAAGCGCGCCACCTTCCTGCGTCTGGTGGAGCGGCTGCTGGCGGCCGGAGCGCCGATCGATGGGGTGGGCACCCAGACCCATGTGGCGGCCGATCAGGCGCCTGGCGAAATCGCCCGCACCATCGCCGAGCTCGGCCAGTTTGGCCTGCAGGTGCATGTCTCGGAGTTCGATGTCTCTCTGAGCCGGGCGCAGGGCTTGAGGTTTAACCGCGCTGAACTGGAGCGCCAGCAGGCGGCCCTCTATGGCGAGGCCGCCGAGGCCTTCATGGCCCTGCCGCCACGCCAGCGCTTCGCCTTCAGCTTCTGGGGGCTGCGCGACAGCGAGTCCTGGCTCAAACGTGAAGACGCTAGCGACACCCCTCTGCCGTTCGACGACCAGGGGCGGGCCAAGGCCGCTGCGGCCGCCTGGGCCGCACGGGTCGGATAGGGCCGCGACCAGCGGCTGATGGTCAGCTCTCGGAAGGGCTCGTCGGACGCGGAGCCGGCGCGCGGGGCGGCGCCATCCGTTCGGCGTCGGCCTGTTGACGCAGCACATGCAGGTCGTCGCTGAGCCGGAAGATCGCCACATAGAATTCGCAGAAGGAGCGCCACAGCAGGATAAGCGCGCCCACCACCAGGAGGCCCGCAACCAGGACGGGGATGGCCAGCATCAGGCCCATCAGGCTTTCTTCGCGCAGGGCCACGCCCACCGCGGCGCCGATCGTGCCAAAGGCGCCCAGCGCGATGACCCCCAGACCCGCCCAGTAGATCAGGTGGATCACCGAGTTCGTCATGAGACGGTCGAACGTCAGGAGGTCCCAGAACAGGGAGGCCCAGGCGCCGCGCTTGGGTGTGGATCTGCTGGCCATTCGTCATCCAACGCTTCGGGGACCAAAGGGCGTCCCGCGCGCCAAACCGCTATCAGCCGCAAGCGTTCCCGGCAACTTTGGAAAAGCGCAGCTTCTCCCGCTATCGCCTAGATCGTGCCCAGGGTCTTGAGCCGGGCGCGGGGGTGAACCTCGTTCTGGCTCATCACCGGTGTCTGGCCGCGGAACCGCTCGATGATGGAACGGACATAAGGACGGATGGCCGGGCTGGTCAGCAGGACCGGCGTCTCGCCAGACAGGGCGGCGCGCTCGAACACGTCGCGGACCCCGCGGATGAAGTCCTGGAGGCGGGAGGGCGCCAGGGCCAGCTGCTTTTCCTCGCCGGGGCCGATCAGGGCCTCGCTGAACGCATTCTCCCATTCGGGCGACAGGGTGACGATGGGCAAGGCGCCGTCATCGCCGCGATAGGCGTAGGACAGTTGCCGGGCCAGGCGGCCGCGCACCTGCTCCACCAGCAT
>DJWR01000205.1 GCA_002441055.1 Caulobacteraceae bacterium UBA6225
GGCGGTCCTCACCGGAGGGGCACGATCAGGAAGGTGGCAGGTCACTTGTCACTTGCTCGTGGAACGGAACACCTCGTCTATTGCAACTGGCCGGCACGGCGTCGGCGAGGCGGGGGGACCTGTGCGAAACGACACAACCATCATTCGCTTCCGCTTTGCTGAGCATGTGGCTGAGGAGTTGGAATGGGAACGTGCTGACGCATTAGTTCGCGCGGTGGTGCGACTCTATGATCGCCTAGCCACCGTGCTCGATCTCCCATTTCGAGCGCAAATGATGTTGGTCGCCTCTCCACGTCCAGGTTCGATTGAGCTGCACTTTTCGCTCAAGGTCACCGGACCACCCCCGGGTACTCCGAGGCGTTATCGAAAAGAAGATGCGGAGACGTTGCTCGCCAAGCTGGCGGATGGAGCGGGGATAGCGACCTTCCTGTTAGGGTTAGTGTTCGGCTATCAGGGCATCGTGGAGCTAGAGCATCGGGAGGAGGCGGCTCGCGCCGCACCTGGGAGAACGCAGACCTCCTCAATGGACGCGCGGGGGCTGATCCTCACGCCGGAGGAGGTCGAGGAACTCCGGCCCGCCTACCTTGCGCTCACCGAAACCGCAGCCACTTGCGGTGCCATCGCCATCGAAATTCAATGCCCAGGTGAGCCCGCAGTGCCTCTATTCGCGCTTGATGATGAGATCGCGCAGCTGATCCGGACTGCCCCTGGCCTAGATGGTCCGGCGATCCCCCTTCGAATCCGACGGCTCGAAGAGCCCGAGCCGGTGAATATTAACGGCGCAACCATGGCGGGGTTTCCTGCAACCCTCGTTGACGACAAGCGGGATGCATTCATCATCTGGCCAGCCGGAGTTCGCTTACCTCCTATCCGCAAGACCGTTCAGGTGCTGGTACTCGACGCGAACCTAGCCCAAAATTCTGCTTTGCTAGGAGAATTTAAGAAGAGCTATCGCTACGTCTATGCAGCGGTCCAAATCACAAATAATTAGCGCCGCGGCCGTTTTTGAGGCTCCCGACCTTCTTAACTTCGCCGCTGAAGCCGAGCTTGCTTAGTGGGGAAGTTTGAGTGTGCTCAAGCGTCTCTCGCCATAGCGCGCCCTCTGCGTTGCACGGCCTATCCAACTATCCGTGGAGACGGCCGGGCGTGGCACGAGCAGCATCGCAGCGATCAAGGCTGCTTCAGAACGATGTAGCTCGCGCGGACCGCGCCGAAACAAGGCCTCGGCAGCCATGTCAGCGCCCGTAATACGGACGCCTAGGTAGGCACGTTGCAGGTAGCAGCGCAAAATCGCAAGTTTGTTGGCCTTCCCGGAGATATGCAAAGCTACTGCGATTTCTCGCAGTTTTCGACGCAGATTGCGATCACGCCGCCCGGTCATGGTCCTCACCAATTGCATCTCGATCGTGCTCGCGCCCCCTGGCCGTGCGCCGCGAAGGAGACGAACGACCTCTCTAATTACCGCGATGAGATCCACGCCTCGATGCGAGAAAAATCTTCGGTCCTCCAAGCTCAGCACAAGCCTCTCCAATTCACTTAGAGGGCGGCTATCTCGCGAATAATTCTCGATCTCCTCAAGTATGAGGAGGGCATCACGCCGAATTTGCCTAGATAAAAACAATCTATAGTCTCATCTTACCAAGATAAGCCGTCTAGATATGACAGATATTAGCACGGCCAGCATTATTAGGCCCAGGGCGGATTCCATAATACCGGCCACAGAAATTAGACCGCCGTTAACTTCATAGGGGTCGGAAAGCGAAAGGAAATACCTCAATGAGTTCTTTAACGCTATCGAGATAGTCGAATACGGATCATCCTTAATGGGATTAATTGACGCATACAGCGCTGTGAATGCAGCTATTATTGATAATGAAATATAAATAATCCGATCCATCCGCGCGCCGTAGCCGAGGAGACGCACCAGAATCCGGTAGAGAGCGCCCCGGGACTTATTTCGTTTTATATCTTGCTTTCTCCATTCGTTCTCAGCGATGTCGCGTAGGCCGACGTCGATTTTGGATGGGAACCTACCGCTCCGAACAGAAAAGTTCGTCCTATCGTTATAAGATATTGATATTAGAGATACATCTTCGGCCAAATCGGCCTCGCCGAAATCTGCGCTCGATATACTACACTCTATGAGTCGACTTGACCTTATTATCGCATATCTAAATACGGATCGATCAAGTCGGCATCCTGAAAACTCGCAGCGAATGAAGTAGCACCGCGAAAAAATGTATCCGCGCATGTCTGCGTCTACAAATTCTGCATCTGCGATAATAACTCTCTTTATTTTCTCAAGCTCTACCTTTTTCTCGTTCCACACCTTGGCGCTTATGACGCTGTTTTTTGAGATGCAGTCCAGGAGTATACTTGTGCAGTAATTCTGCCAACTCCCCTCGACCGCCAAGTCGTATCCAACCATCGACACCTCCCCTGGTAGCTGTACCAACAAGACACAGGCCCCCCTTTCTCACAACCATGATGCGTCGTACTCAGTCACCGACCGCACTCTCGGAACTGGCTTCGAGTGAGTGTTTCGGCGCCCTACACACCGCCCTTAACCTCGTGCATCCCGCAGCTGTGAGCCCACTTGCACACGTCCCCCATTCCGCGCACGACTCCGCCCCAACAAACACAGCCCCTGGGAGGAGCCGACCATGAAGACCCGCATCACAGACCTGCTCGGCGTCGAGCATCCGATCGTCCAGGGCGGCATGCACTATGTGGGCTTCGCCGAGATGGCCGCGGCGGTGTCCAATGCGGGCGGGCTTGGCATCATCACCGGCCTGACCCAGGGGACGCCGGAGAAGCTCACCGCCGAGATCGAACGGTGCCGGGGGATGACCGACAAGCCGTTCGGGGTGAACCTGACCTTCCTGCCCTCGGTGACGCCGCCGGACTATCCGGGCTTCGTCGAGGCGATCGTCAAGTCGGGCGTCAAGATCGTCGAGACGGCGGGCAACAATCCGCAGAAGTACCTGCCGGCCCTGAAGGAGGCGGGCATCAAGGTGATCCACAAGTGCACCGCCGTGCGCCATGCGCTGAAGGCCCAGGCCATCGGCTGCGACGCGGTCAGCGTCGATGGCTTTGAATGCGGCGGCCATCCGGGCGAGGACGACGTGCCGAACTTCATCCTGCTGCCCCGGGCGGCCGAGGAGCTGGAGATCCCGTTCCTGGCCTCGGGCGGCATGGCCGATGGCCGCTCGCTGGCCGCGGCGCTCTGCCTGGGCGCCGACGGGATCAATATGGGCACCCGCTTCATCGCCACCCAGGAAGCCCCGGTGCACCCCAATGTGAAGCAGGCCCTGGTGGACGCCAGCGAGCTGGACACCCGGCTGATCATGCGGCCCCTGCGCAATACCGAGCGGGTGCTGGTGAATGCGGGCGTAGAGCGCCTGCTGGCCAAGGAGAAGGAGATGGGCGCCGCCATCACCTTCGCCGATATCGCGCCGGAGGTGGCCGGCGTCTATCCGGCCATCATGCGCGACGGGGAGATGGACGCCGGCGGCTGGTCCTGCGGCATGGTCGCAGGCCTGATCCACGACATCCCGACGGTGAAGGAGCTGATCGACAAGATCATGGCCGACGCCGAGGCCATCCTGCGCAAGCGCGTGGGCCAGTTCGAGCTGGCCTAATCCTCAGGCGGCGGGGTCGGCTTCTGGGCCGCCCATTCCAGCAGCGAGTCCAGGGCCGGGCACATGGCGTGGCCCCACTCGGTCAGCCGGTATTCCACCTTGGGCGGCGCCTGGGGATAGACCTGGCGCTCAAGGCGCAGGTGGACGAGGACGGCGTCGATTTCGCGTTCGAGGTGCCCATGCAGCTGGTCGCCCACTATACGGGCTTCGTCTACGATGAGGATGAAGCTACCGACTGGGTGCGGCTGCGAGCGACCGCCGCGCGCCCTGTTCGGCCCGAGAGGCCGCGACGTAGCTTCTGGTGGCCCCTGTTGCTGATCGGACTACTCTTCCTGGTCCTATGGCGCTGGTGGACGATCCCGTAGGACGAGCCCTCAGCGGCCTTCGGCGTCGACCACGATGGCCACCGTCTTGCCCCGGGACAGGGGCTCCCAGCCCGCAGCGATGGCCGAAGTGATGGCCTGGGCCACCAGTTCGGTGGGGATGTGCGAGGGCTGGAGCTGCGGGGCGCCATAGCGGCGCTGCGGACCGGGGGGAAATTCCACCACCGCCTCCCGCTGGCCTTCCACATGACGCACGGCGATGGCCATGCCCCGCCATTCGGCCGCGTCGCTGGACCACTGGGGCTGGCGCTGCAGCCGCCAGACATAGGGGTCCCCGTCCACCGTGATCGGAAATTCAGGGTTCAGCTTGGTGCGCGCCATGGTGGGCTCTTACCGGGGCCAGGTCTCCGGGTCCATGGCCAGGACCTCGCCGGCGAAGTGCAGGCCGCCGCAGATCAGGATGTGCGGGGCCGGGCCCTCCGTGGCCAGGGCGGCCGACAGCGCGACGGTGACGTCGGCGGCGGTCTGCGCCACGAGCCCGGCGGCCTCGGCGGCGGCGGCGATCTCGTGGGCCGGGGCGGCGTTGGGGGAGTCGAAGCTGGTGGCCACCACCTGGGGGGCGAGCTCGGCGAAGGGGGCGAAGAAGCCGACGGCGTCCTTGCGGGCGAACATGGCGACGATCAGCACCACAGGCCGCGGATCACGGGCGGTCAGCCTGGCCAGGGCCTGGGCGAGCGCTGCGCCCGCATGGGGATTGTGGCCCCCGTCCAGCCACAGCACCGCTCCGCGCTCAGCCGCCATCTGGCCAAGCCGCCCCTCTCGCAGGCGCTGGAACCTGGCCGGCCACTGGGCCGTGGCCACCCCGCGGGCGATGGCGTCCTCGTCGATGCGGGGATCGCCCAGGGTCAGCAGGGCGGTGACCGCCAGTCCGGCATTGTCGAACTGATGGGGGCCAAACAGGGCCGGCGGCGGCAGGTCGAGCAGCTGCTCCCCCCACTGCACCAGCAGGCGGCCATTGGCCTCCCAGGCGTCCGCGTCGGCGCCGATCAGGGTCATGGGGGCAGCCAGGGCCTCGGCCTCCGCCGTAATGACCCCCAGCGCCTCCTCCATCTGGCGGGCGACCACCACCGGGCGGCCGGCCTTGATGATGCCGGCCTTCTCCCAGGCGATCTTGGAGAGCTCGGGCCCCAGCATCTCCAGGTGGTCATAGTCCACGGGCGTGATGACGCTGAGCGCCGGGGCGTCAAAGATGTTGGTGGCGTCGAACCGGCCGCCAAGACCCACCTCGATCAGGCAGAGGTCGGCCGGAACTTTCGCAAACGCCTGCAGGGCAAGCACGGTGGTGATCTCGAAGAAGCTGATCGGCTCGCCGGCGTTGGCGGCTTCCACCTCCCCGATCAGGGCCTCCATCGCCTCGTCGCTGATCAGCTCGCCAGCCACCCGGATTCGCTCGGCGAAGCGGACCAGATGGGGCGAGGTCAGCACATGGACGTTGAGGCCCGCGGCCTCGGCGATGGCGCGCATATAGGCCACCGTCGAGCCCTTGCCGTTGGTGCCGGCCACATGGATCACCGGCGGCAGCTTCTGCTCAGGATGGCCGAGAGCCGCCAGCAGGCGCTCCACCCGCCCGGTAGTCAGGTCGATCAGGCTGGGATGGTTGGCGCGCAGCCGCGCGATCACCGCGTCTGAGGCCCGGATCGGATCATACATGGCGGGGGCTCGGGCGGCGGGGCCTTTGAGAGAGGGGCGGCGTCAGGCGGCGCGGGAACGGGCGCGTCCCAGCATCAGGGTCTTCAGGATCGAGCCCAGCATGGCCGGCAGGTCCGGCCGACTGACCACCCGGTCAACCATGCCCCGTTCAGCCAGGAATTCCGAACGCTGGAAGCCCGGCGGCAGGATCTCGCGGATGGTCTGCTCGATCACCCGGCGGCCCGAAAAGGCGATCATGGCGTTGGGCTCGGCCAGGTGCACGTCGCCCAGCATGGCGTAGGAGGCGGTCACCCCGCCCGACGTCGGGTCGGTGAGCACCACCACATAGGGCAGGCCCGCGGCCCGCAGTTCGTTCACCGCCAGGGTGGTGCGGGTCATCTGCATCAGGGAGAGCGTCCCCTCCTGCATCCGCGCCCCGCCCGAAGCGGTGAAGATGACGAAGGGGCATTGCCGGGCGATGGCCTCGTGGGCGGCCTTGATGAAGGTCTCACCCGCCGCCATGCCGAGCGACCCGCCCATGAAGGCGAAGTCCTGCACCACCACCACGGCCTCCTGGCCCTGGATCTTGCCGACGCCGATGGCCATGGCGTCGTGTTCGCCTGTGGCCTTGCGGGCGGCCTTCAGACGCTCGCCATAGGGGCGATCGTCGGGGAACTTCAGGGGGTCTTCGGTGACGTGCGGGGTGGCGATGCGCTCGACCACGCCGTCATCGAAGGTGATCTTCAGCCGGTCTTGGGCGCCGATCCGCATGTGGTGGCCCGACGGGGTCACCCACAGGGCGGCCTCCAGGTCCGGCCGGTAGATCATCTCGCCAGTGTCCGGACACTTGACCCAGAGGTTTTCCGGCGTCTCGCGCTTGGCGAAGGCGTTGCGGATGCCCGGGGCGATCCGGGAGAGCCAGCCGCCCTGCGAACCTTGCGGACGGGCGGGCTTTTCGTGCTTCTGATCTGCCATCTCGATTGGGGTCTAGGCCGGAAGGGCGGCGGTTCGGGCCGAACGCACAGCCTTAGCCAGGGATTGAACTTTGGAAAGCACCCGGGCGGTCACGTCTTCGTTCCGCTCCAGGGCCTCGGCCACCTCGTCCACCAGGGCCGAGCCGACCACGGCGGCGTCGGCCACCTGGGCGATGGCGCCGGCGCGCTCCGGCGTGCGGATGCCAAAACCCACCGCCACCGGAAGGCCGGAGGCGGCGCGGATGCGGGCCACCGCCGGGCGCACGGCTTCGGCGTCGGCCTCCTTTGCGCCGGTCACCCCGGTCACCGAGACATAATAGACGAAGCCCGAGGTGCGGCGCAGGACCACCGGCAGGCGCTTGTCATCGGTGGTCGGCGTGGCCAGGCGGATCAGGGAGATGTCGGCCGCGTCCAGGGCGTCGGCCAGGGGATCGGCTTCCTCCGGCGGGCAGTCGACAACGATCAGGCCATCGATGCCGGCTGCTGCGGCAGCCTGGGCGAAGGCCTCGAAGCCCCAGGTCACCAGGGGATTGAGATAACCCATAAGGATCAGCGGCGTGGTCTCGTCGCCCTTACGAAACTCGGAGGCCAGATCCAGCACGCCCTTCAGGGTCATGCCATCCTTCAGGGCCCGCTGGGCGGCCTTCTGGATGGGCGGGCCCTCGGCCATGGGGTCGGAGAAGGGAAAGCCCAGCTCGATCAGGTCGGCGCCGGCGGCGGGCAGGCCCTTGAGGATTTCCAGAGCCGTGGCGCGGTTAGGATCGCCGGCCATCACATAGGCCACGAAGGCGGCGCGGTCCTGCGCCTTCAGGGCTGCAAACCGCGCGTCGATACGGGATTTCATCAGATGGTGCGTCCCAGGTGGTCGGCCACGGTGGCCACGTCCTTGTCGCCGCGGCCCGACAGATTCATCACCACGACCCCGCCCTTGCCCACATCGCGGGCGATGTCGGACAGCCGCGCGATGGCGTGCGAGGATTCCAGGGCCGGAATGATGCCCTCCAGCTCGGCGCAGAGCTTGAAGGCGTCCAGCGCCTCGGTATCGGTGCAGGTCAGGTACTGGGCCCGGCCCACATCGTGCAGCCAGGAGTGCTCCGGCCCGATGCCGGGATAGTCCAGGCCCGCCGAGATGGAGTGGGCTTCGGTGATCTGACCCTCAGGGTCCTGCAGCAGATAGGTCTTGTTTCCGTGCAGAACGCCCGGGCGGCCCCCATTGATGGCCGCGGCGTGGCGGTCTGTGCCCATGCCGTCGCCGGCCGCCTCGACCCCGATGATCCGCACCGACTCATCGTTGAGGAAGGGGTGGAAGGTGCCAATGGCGTTGGAGCCGCCGCCCACGCAGGCGACGACGGCGTCCGGCAGGCGGCCTTCGGCCTCGATGATCTGTTCGCGAATCTCACGACCCATGACCGCCTGGAAGTCCCGGACCATCATCGGATAGGGGTGCGGGCCGGCCGCCGAGCCGATCAGATAATAGGTGTCTTCCACGTTGGTGACCCAGTCGCGCAGGGCCTCGTTCATGGCGTCCTTGAGCGTCGAGGCGCCGCTGGTCACCGGGGTGACCTCTGCGCCCAGCAGGTTCATGCGGAAGACGTTCGGCCGCTGCCGGGCCACGTCGACGGCGCCCATATAGACCACGCAGGGCAGGCCAAACCGGGCGCAGACGGTGGCCGTGGCCACCCCGTGCTGGCCCGCGCCCGTCTCGGCGATAATCC
>DJWR01000141.1:0-16210 GCA_002441055.1 Caulobacteraceae bacterium UBA6225
TTCATTTGATGTCCCTGATGATGACATGCCGGGCCGGAAGGCCGGGTGTTGAAAGAAATGTGGAGATCGCAGATCAGAAGTCGAGGACGAGGCCGGCGAAGACGGAGCGTCGGTCGCCAGGCCAGTAGGCGGCCGTCGCAGCGCCCGCAGTGATCACCGGCTGAACGTTGGAGACATAGGCCTCGTCGGTCACATTGCGCAGGTCGACGAAAACGCTCAGGCCGGGTTGGAGCGCCCAGCCGGCGTTGAGGTGGGCCACGGCATAGGACGGCGCCCGGGTGGTATTGGCGAAGTCCACATATGGGCCGCGGGGCGACCACTCCAGAGACGGCGCCAAGAACCAGCCCTGGGGCGAGTCGTAGCGGAGCTCTGCGCGGTAGAGGTGCTCGGGCGCCACCGGCAGGCGGTTGTCGCCATACTGCGGATCGTCGCGGAAGGCGAAGTCGGACCAGGCATAGGTCTGGCGCAGGCGCCAGGCCGGGGCGAGGCGCCAGTCCAGCGCCGCCTCGAGGCCGCGGTGGTAGGTCTCCTGGGCGTTGAAGGTGGTCGCCGGACGGTCGGGGCTGACGCTGAACTGCAGCAGCTCCTTTTCCAGTTCCGCGTGATAGGCGGTCACGTCCCAGATGAAGGCCCCACGGCGTCCCCGGGCGCCGGCCTCGAAGGTCACCGCCTCCTGCGCCTCGACGGGGGCGAAGCCGGTTCCTGTCGGCGACAGGGCGCCGAAGTTGGGCGGCTCGACCGAGCGGGTCACATTGGCGAACAGCTGGGCGCCGTCAGGCGCCTCCCACAGCAGCCCCAGGCGCGGCGCGATCCAGTCGAAGGTCTTTGAGGCCTTCAAGTTGAAGGTGGTGGCGACCCCAGGGACGGCGCGGCTGTCATAGTCGCGCTCGGCCCGGCCATAGGTCGCCCCGCCGATCACCGCCAGCTGGTCGCTGAGGAACAGCCGCCCCTCGCCAAAGACGTCCAGGGCGCGGGCGTTCTGATAGGAGACCGAACGCAGCGCCCCTCGGGACCCGGCCCGGTTCAGATAGAAGTGGGAGTCCAGGTCGCCCTGACGGCCCCAGATCCCAGCATAGGCGTCGGCCCTCAGGCCGGCGATTTCGCCGTCCCAGTCCAGCTTGGCGTACAGGCCGTAGTTGCGGCTCTCCTGGGCGATGACCTGGAAGATCGGGTGCTCCAGATCCTTCCACACGCCATAGACCCCGCCAGACAGCGCCAGATGGTCGGCGATATCCCAGTTGAGGGTCAGGGCGGTGCGGACCCCGGTGACATCCCGGGCGTAGTCATTGGCCACATTGCCGGCGCTGGCCTGACGGGGATTGGCGTCGAACTGCGCCCGGGTGAGGGCGCCGGGGATCTCCTGTTTGATGTGAGCGCCATTGAGGATGAANNTGCTGGCTCTGCGGGCGAGGACCCTGGCCGGTCTGATTGGTCACGGCGACAAAGCCGTCCCAGGCGCCGCGTTCGCCAGACAGCGCCAGATGCTGACGCAGCATGGCGAAGTCCCCGCCGTCCAGGCGCAGGCGCAGGTCATAGGGCGCGGTCTCGCCCGTGGGCGTCACCATGTTGATCGCCCCGCCCAGGGTCGCGCCGCCGAACCGCAGGGCGTTGCCGCCGCGATAGACCTCGACGAAGCGGGTGATCAGGGGATCGGCGATCTGGCTGTCCCCATAGCCGTCGGCCTCATTCAGGGGCAGGCCGTCCTGGGCCAGCAGTAGACTGCGATTGTGGTTGGCGTTGCCCAGGCCCGAGCCGCGGATCGAAAGGCGGATGTCGCCGCCCCACTTCTTCTGGGCGAAGACCCCGGGGGCGTCCCGCAGCATGTCGTCCAGGGCCAGGGCGAACCGGTCCTCATAGGATTCGGCGGCGACGACGGACACGCCGCCGGGGGTCTCCGACAGCCGCTGGCGGGCTTGGGCCACAACGGCCGGATCTTCGGGGTCTGGCCGACCGGTGACGATGACCGAATCAACGGTGGTCTGAGCGTTCGCCCCAGCGGGCAGGGCGATAAGGAGCAGCGCGCCACAGGCGCTGAAAGCCGACTTCATTTGAGGTGTCCCCAGCCGCGCAGAGGCGGCCATGTCATGCAGGAAGGTCAGGCGCGAACGGGCGCCCAGGACCTGGTGCGAAAAAGGACCGGGCTTGACCGGTCCTCAGGCCTGCAGAAGCGGGGGCCCCCTGGCCGGGGGCGGGGGCGCGGCGAGGCCGCGACCGGGAACGACATCAGTCTTTGAGATCAAGGGCCGGTCGGCCAGGCTCGGGAAGGCGACGATCTCGACCGCCCGCAGGTCCGGCGCCGGGGCGTTGAGGCCGTGCCCGGCGAAGACGCAGGGGCTGTGCTGGGCGTCGTCGTCGTCTGTCGGCGCCGACTCGCCGGCGCCGTCCGGATGGTCGGCCGGGTCGAGGGTGACCATCCCCTGGGCGGTACACAGCACCAGGGCGAAGGCGGGCCCATCGGGCTCGGCCGGCGCGGCCATGTAGCCGGGCGGGATCAGGATTTTCAGGAAAAGCGCCAGAGTCGCCAAAATCAGCATGAAGCTGTGGCGGAAAACTGGAGGATGAATGTCCCGGCGGTTCACGGCCTCGCCATAGTCCAGCCTGCCTGGCTTTGAAAGGGACGATCAGCGCGCGTCGGCGGGGTTCAGGCGCCTACTGCTGTTGCTGCTGTTGTTGGTCGTGCATCACCGCTTGGGGGGCCGGGCGTCGACGGGCGTTGCGGCTGAAGGTCGGCGGCGAAATCCGCAGGAATTCCGGCTCGGTGATCGCCGCCCGGGCACGGCGGACCGAAACCCCCACGGCCAACTGGCTCTCGGCGTCCCCCTTATAGACCCCGCGCGACGGCGGCACGTCGCTATAGTCCCGGCCCACGGCGGCGGCCACATGACGCTCGCCGGCCATGACATTGTTGGTCGGATCAAAGCCAATCCAGCGCAGGCTGGGCAGAAAGACCTCCACCCAGGCGTGGGTGGCGTCGGGATCGGAGCGATCGCCCCCCTCCCGGTCTGTGAACAGGTAGCCTGAGACATATCGCGCGGGGATGCCCCAAGCCCGGCAGAGCGCGATCATGATGTGACTGAAGTCCTGACAAACCCCCCGACGCTCGCGCAGGGCTTCGTCAATCGGGCTGTCGGCCTCGGTCACGCCGGTCTCGTAGGCGAAGGACTCGTAGATGATCCGGGACAGGGCGGCGACCGCGCTCAGCGGATCGGAGTCTCGCAGACGATCGATCTGATGCTCGGCGGCGAAGGCCCGCAACAGATCGGTCTGCACCGCAAACCCATGCTCGTGCAGGAAATCGAACTGGTCGCCCCGGACGAAATCACTGCGGAGCCGGTCCCACTCCCCCATGTCGAGTACGTCCGGCAACGGGACTTCAGCCTGGGTCTCCACCGCGGAGCGGGCGACGATGGTCAGCCGGTCATGAGGTTGCGGGACATCGAAGTGATAGACGGCGTTGCCGAAGGTGTCGGCGTAAGAGAAGAGCTGCGCGCCCGGGTCGATTTCCAGATCGAAGCTGACCAGCCGCTGGCGCGCGCCCTTCTGCGGTTGCATCCAGACCTCCATGAGGCTTTCGCGCACCGGGGCGGCGTAGTGGTACTGGGTGACGTGGCGGATTTCGAGCAGCACAGCGACTCTCCTCAGGCCGGAAGGCGCATTTCGAGGGGATAGGCGACGAAGGCGTCATAGACGGCGCTGTGGATCGCCCCGCAATCGGCCAGAACGCCCTCCAGGAAGACGTGGGATCCGTCGCGCTCAATCTCGGCCATATCGGCATATTGCAGCCGCGCCTTCAGTCGTCCCGCAAGCCGGCCAGGCCCTGTGTGTACGGCTTCGGTGTGGCGGGCGAGGACCGACAGATGGGCCTCAATCTCGTCGGTCGAAAAGCGGATCGACCTGGGGAATTCGGGATTGAGCAACAGGAACTCCAGGATCGGCCGGGCCCTGACGTCGGCGGTATAGACCCGCAGGTAAGGTTCCAGCGCACAGCTCATGCGCAGCACCGCCGTCAGGGTCGGGTGATCAAGCCGCTCAACCCCGCGACCGAAACAGACCTCCAGCAGGCGTCCGATCAGTTGAGCGCGTTCCAGGTGAGCGCCAAGGAGCAGGAAGCGCCATCCCTCTCCATGGCTCATGGTGGCGTCGGCTGCGCCCTTGAACAGGTGCAGGTCGGCGATGATGTCATGCAAGAAGGCTGAGGAGCCGTCATTGAATGACCGGGCCGCTACGGCCCCAGACAGGCGCAGGTGGACCAGGTTCAGCCGCTCCCAGGTCTCGCTGGTGATCTGGTCGCGCACCTGACGGGCGTTCTCCCGGGCCAGGGCCAGGGACGAGACGACCGAGCTGCCGTCCATGCGATCCAGCGTCAGGGCGCGGGCCGACTCAAAGGGTGTGGCGATTTTTTCGGGCGTAGCGTCCCCCACCGCCGACAGGGCGATACGGGCCACCTGGGCGGCGGTCTCGGCCCTGTCGAGGGTGGCGGTGAGCATCACGTCCGCCAGACGGGCGACATGCTCGGCCCGCTCTACATAGCGTCCGATCCAATAGAGGCTGTCGGCGACACGGGCGAGCATCATGACAGGTCGTCTCCTGGTCCTGCCAGGACCCAGGTGTCCTTGGAGCCGCCCCCTTGGCTGGAGTTCACCACAAGGGAGCCCTTGCGCAGGGCCACCCGGGTAAGGGCGCCAGGGGTGACGGTGATCTTCTCGCCAGACAGGATAAAGGGGCGCAGATCCACGTGGCGGGCCTCCACCTCTCCATCGATGAGGCAGGGCGCAGTGGATAGCTGGATGGTGGGCTGGGCGATGTAGTTGTCAGGATCGACCTTGATCGCCTGGGCGAACTCTTCACGCTGGGCGATGCTGGCATGGGGGCCGATCAGCATGCCATAGCCGCCTGAGGCCCCGACGGCCTTGACCACGAGCTTGTCCAGATTGGCCAGCACGTGGCTGAGCTGGGCGGGCTCGCGGCACAGGAAGGTCTCGATATTGGGCAGGATCGGCTCTTCGCCCAGATAGTAGCGGATGATCTCGGGGACATAGGCATAGACCGCCTTGTCATCGGCGACCCCCGTGCCCGGGGCGTTGCACATGACCACGGTGCCCGCCCGGTAGGCGTTGAACAGCCCGGGCACCCCAAGTGATGAGTCCCGCCGGAAGGTTAGGGGGTCGACAAAGTCATCATCCACCCGGCGATAGATCACATCAATGCGCCGCAGCCCCGAAGTGGTGCGCATGTAGACCATGTTGTCGTGGACCACGAGGTCGCGCCCCTCCACCAGCGGCGCACCCATGAGACGGGCCAGATAGGCGTGCTCGTAATAGGCCGAATTATAGACGCCGGGCGTCAGCACCACGACCTGGGGATTGGGCCGCCACTCGGCCATGCTCCGCAGGGTCGAGAGCAGCAGGTCCGGATAGCGGTCGATCTGACGCACGCCGGCCAAGCGGAAGGTGCCGGGGAAGGTGCGCTTGGACGCCTCACGGTTGGCCAGCATGTAGGACACGCCAGATGGCACCCGCAGATTGTCCTCCAGCACCGCGTATTCGCCATCCTCCTGCCGGATCAGGTCGCTGCCGCAGACATTGGCGTAGGCCTGATGGGGGACATAGAGCCCCTGCATTTCCCGACGATAGGACGGCGCGCCAAGGACGAGCTCCCGGGGCACCACGCCGTCTTTCAGGATCATCCGCTCGCCATAGATGTCGGCGAGAAACAGGTTCAGGGCCTGCAGCCGCTGGACAAGCCCGGTTTCGATCCTGGCCCACTCGTCGGCCGGAATGATCCGCGGCAGCAGGTCAGTGGGAATGATCCGCTCAGTGGAGCTTTCGGCCCCATAGACGGTGAAAGTGATCCCCTGCAGTAGGAAGAACCGCTCCAGGGTGCGCTGGCGCTCGTCCAGTTCGCCTGGCCCAAGGGCCGCCAGCCGTCGCGCCAGGACGGCGAAATGGGGTCTGACCGACCCGTCTGGCGCTTGCATTTCATCGTAGGGCGGCTTCACCCCCGCCTTGGCCGCCATCTCCTCGGCCGCCAGGGCCAAGCCCCGATCGATCTCTTCCGATCCCTGCGTCGTCGCCACGCCATACTCCACACGCCTGCGTCCTCGAAACCGCAAGCCGCCGCCAGAGCCTAGAGACTGCGGACGCGATCGTCGCCCCGTAACGCGCACGCTGTGAAATGAGGCGTCAGGCGTCTGAAAAATGAGCGATGTCGGCGGGTGACAGGGGGCCTTCCCCTCGCTACAGGGGTGCTTCGGGGGCTTAAAGGTGATTGCGTGGGACGACTTGCCTTCGCAGCCGTCGCCACGGCTGCCCTCTGGGTTTATGGCGCGGGCGCCGCGCAGGCGGAGCCCCGCGCCGATGTGTCCGGAGATCTGAGCTCAGATCTCCGCGATCGGATCGTCCGGGCGATCGGTCAGGCCGACCGACCCGTTGAAAACCGGTTCCAGGCGCGACGTCGGGCCCGCGATGCGGCGGAGGACGCCGTCGCCGTGCTCCGATCGGAAGGCTACTACGCCTACGCCGTTGATCCGGAGGTCAGCGAGACCGAGCCACCGCGGCCGGTCGTGGCCGTAACCCCAGGCCCCCGCTTCGTCTTCGCTGACCCGAAGGTCGCGTGGACTGGCGAGGCGCCCGATGAGACGACCCGGGCCAAGGCCGCAGCGGCCATGGCTTTGAAACTCGGCGACCCAGGACGATCAGCCGAGGTGGTGGCTGCGGAGGGGCGTGTCGTCGCCACGGTCCGTCAGTCGGGATATGCCGACGCCGCCCCAGATCCAAGGGAGGTGATTGTCGACCATGCGGACCGCACGGTGCGCCCCACCTTTCGAATCGCGGCCGGCGGTCTCGTCCGTCTAGACGGCCTGGTGCTGGACACCGACGGCCGCACCAATCCCGCGTGGCTGAACCAGCTTCGCCCATGGAGCGAGGGCGATGTTTACGATCCTGAAGATGTGGCCGAACTCGAGCGGCGTCTTCTGGACACAGGGGTCTATGACACGGTCACCGTGGCCCTGTCGGCGCAGGACGATGTGGATGAGGCGGGGCGGCGGCGGGTCCTGGTGGGGCTCTCAGACCGTCCTCGGCGTACGATCGAGCTGGGCGCCAGCTTCTCCACCCTTGAGGGCTTCGGCCTCGACAGCCGGTGGAGCCGCTATAACGTCCTCGGCCGGGCCGACACCCTGGCGCTTGTTGCGCGGCTTTCGGAGCTGGACAGTCGCCTTGGGGGCGATCTTACGCTTCCGCACTGGCGTCGGGCCGCCCAGACCCTCCACCTCAACGCCGGCGCCTATCGCAACGAGACCGACGCCTTTGAGGAAACCGGATTTGGCGTCGGCGCGGACCTGCGTCGCCGCTATGGGGCGAACTCTTTTGTCACCGCCGGAGCGTCCCTCGACATCTCGCGAAATGACGAGAAGGAGGCGCGCACCCTCTCGCCCCTGGGACGAGATCTGATCACGGCTGCGGTTTTCGCCGCAGTTTCCCTGGACCGGTCCAACGACCGCCTGGATCCCACCCAGGGCTGGCGCGTCGACACGCGCCTTGAGCCGACCTACATCGCCGGCGACGAGGCCTTGCCCTATCTGGAGGTCTCCGCCCAGGGCGCAGCCTATCTCCCCCTGGATGACCAGGGACGGACCGTGATTGCGGGCCGCCTCCGTGTCGGCAGCCTGGTCGGCGGCGAGTTGCCGGACATTCCGGCGTCCCGTCGCTTCTATGCCGGCGGTGGGGGCTCGGTTCGAGGTTACGGCTACCAGGCGGTGGGCCCGCGCCTGAGCGACAACACGCCCACCGGTGGTCTGTCGCTGGTGGAGGTCAGCCTGGAGGCCCGGCGCAAGCTGACCGACCGTTGGGGGGTCGTGGCCTTTGTGGATGCGGGCGCGGTGGGCGACGAAATGACGCCCAATGGCGACAATCTCAGCGCCGGGGTGGGCGTCGGCGTGCGCTACGATCTGGGCTTTGGTCCAATCCGTGCGGACATCGCCATTCCCCTTGACGCCGATAAGCGAGACGGCGCCTTCCAGATCTATCTCAGCATCGGACAAAGCTTTTGAGTCACGCGCCTGAGCCCACGGTTGAGGCTGCGCCGGCTCCCCGGACGCCTCTGAAGCGCCGATTGGCCATCATTGCGGTGGTTCTGTTCGCCCTGGTGGGCGTCCTGTTCGCCGCGGTCCGCTTTGGGGCCATGGCGCCGCCGACCATGGGACTGATCGAGGCCCGGACAGATGGTCTGGCCATCGGACGCTTCGGTAATCTGAAGATCCAGGGGCTTAGCGGCGATCTGTTCCGCGACATTCGCATTCGCCGGCTCAGCATCTCTGACGAGGAAGGAGTCTGGCTTGAGGCAGACAACATCGCCCTGCAGTGGAACTATCTGGAGCTGCTGCGTCGACGTTTTCACGCCGAGCGCCTGACTGCCGATGAGGTGCGGCTGCTGCGTCGGCCGACCTTGACGCCCAAGAAGGATGAAACGGGGGGACCGCCCCTGCGGATCAGCATCGATCAGGCGCGCCTGCGCCTGTCGATGTCGCCGGAGTTCAGCTATGCCCGCGGCCTGTTTGACGTCACGGCCAAGCTGGATGTGCGGCGAAGGGGGCGAGGACAATCGGGCGAGGTCAGCGCCCGTAGCCTCCTGCGGTCAGGAGACCATCTCGACCTAGCCTTCGACCTTGGCCGACGCCGTCCCCTGATGGTCGATGTCTCGGCCCTGGAAGCTGAGGGCGGCGCCATCGCGGGCGCGCTTGGTCTGCCGGCTGATCAGCCATTTCGGCTTCGGATCGACGCCGCCGGGGAGGGGGGCGATGGCCGGTTCGAGGCCCTGGCCCAGTCGGGCGCCTCGACCCCTCTGCGGGCCAATGGCGGATGGAACCGGCTGGGCGGAAGGGCGGTCGGGCGCCTGTCCTTGGACGCCTCGCGTCTGACGGCGCCCCTGGCGGGCCGCCTGGGGGATGAGCTCACCTTCGATATTCAGGGCCAGGGGCTTGAGGACGGCCTCTACGCCACGACCCTGCGACTGGGCGCTGACAATTTGACCGCCCGCGCTGTGGGACATGTTCATCCAGGCGAGCGTCGGACGGGGCCGCAGGGCCTCAGTCTGGTGCTTCAGACGCCCCAGCTCTCGCAACTCACGGGCGGGCCAGACCTGGGCGCGGCCCGGTTGTCGGGCGTTCTTACCGGAACGCCTGAGGAACTGACCTTCGATGGTGATGTTGTGGCCAACGCACTTGCCGCGGGGGGCTACAGTCTGGGGGCCCTGGCTGGACCGGTGAGCCTTGAGCGCAATCGGCGCGGGATCGCCATTGAGGCCGACCTGCGGGGATCTGGCGGCGCGGGCGAAGGCTACCTGAACGCCATGCTGGGGCCCCAGCCCCGTGTCTCGCTGGAGGCTGAACGGCTGAGTGATGGGCGCCTGCTGGTACGTGAGCTGAACGCCACGGGCGCGGGACTCGCCGTAGAGGCCCGGGGCGGTCGCGGATTGCTGGGCGGCCTGAACGCCCGGGGAACGGCTCGTCTCTCTAATCTGGCGGCGGCGCGAGCCGGGGCGGCGGGGCAGGTGAACCTGACCTGGTCGGCCGAACGTGGTCGACGGGAGGGCCCGTGGAGCTTGCGCCTTGAAGGACGCGGCGCGGAGCTGGGAACCGGCTACGCGCAGCTGGACCGCCTGCTGGGCCCAGCGCCCCAACTGCGGGTCGAGGCCGACTATGCCGGCGGTCGGCTGGCCCTGCAGGAGGCGCGCCTCAATGGTCGCGCCCTCGAGGCGCAGGCCGCCGGGGTCTATGGCCCCGACGGTGGGCTGGGTTTCAAGCTGGATTGGTCCGCCCAGGGGCCACTGCAGGCTGGTCCTGCCGAGTTCGATGGATCGGCGGATGGGACCGGCGCCCTCACCGGCACGGTTTCGGCCCCCAAACTCGATCTGACCGCTCGGTTTGACGAGGTGGACATCCCCCGCATGCCCCTGAGAGAGGCGGTTCTGACCCTGAGCTTTGGCCGTAGTCAGGCGGCCGGTTCGGCTGGACAGGTGACGCTGGCCGCCGAAAGCCAGTATGGACCGGCTCGCGGACGGGCCGATTTCGCCTTGCCGTCGGCTGGCGTGGATCTGCGCCGGATTGATGTGGACGCCGCCGGCGTGACCCTGCAAGGCGCGCTCAGCCTGCGCCGCGCCACGCCTTCCCGGGCGGATCTCCGCTTGAACATCGGTCCTGGCGCGATTCTGGCGCGGGGCTCGGTGACGGGCGCCGTTCAGATCGTGGACGGTGAAGAGGGGCCTATTGCTGACCTTGATCTGCAAATCCGTGACGCGGTTCCGGTGGGCAGCGAGTTGGCCATCGTTGCTGGCCGCCTGACCGCCCAGGGTCCCCTGGATCAACTGGCCTATGACCTGTCGGCCAGCGGCGGACACGGGGGCGAGCGCTGGGATATTTCCGGCGGCGGCGCCCTGGCCGAGGCCGAGCAGGCCCGGACCCTGACCTTCATGGGGCGAGGCGAATATGGCGGTCGCGACGTGGCCACGGTCGAGCCGGCGATCTTCCGCCTGGGGGGGGGAGTGCGGACGGCGCGTATCCTGCTGGGGACCGAAGACGGCGGACGTGTGGATATCGACGGTCGGTTGGCCGGCGCCATCGCCGACGTCGAGGCCAAGATCACCAACCTCGGTCTGGACGTGATCAATCCGGATCTGGCCGGCCGAGTGAACGCCAATCTGACTCTGTCTGGTCGCGAGGACGAACTGGTCGGGTCTCTCGGCGCCCGGCTCGCGGACGCGCGAGGCCGGGGAAGTCCTCGGGCCCAGGGACTGGACGGGGTGCTTGAGATCGAGCTGAACGATCAGAACATGACCGTGCAGGCCGAGGTGAGCAATGAACAAGGGCTTCGGGCTGAGGCTGATCTGAACCTGCCCACCGAGGCCTCGGCTCGCCCCTTCAGGCTGGCCCTGGATCGACGGCGGCCGGTGAGCGGGCGAGTTTTCGCCGATGGGGACGTGGAACCCCTCTGGGCCCTGCTGGTGGACGGCGATCGCACCTTGGCCGGGCGGGTCCAGATCAACGGCCAGATTGGCGGCACGCTCGCCGATCCCAGTCTGTCGGGGCGCGCCAGCCTGGAGGACGGACGGTTTGATGATGCCCCGACCGGGCTCAGTCTTCGGGAGATGAGCGTCGCGGCGGTGCTGTCGGAACGGGTCATCAACGTCAGCCGGGCCCGCGGCGTGGATGGCTCCGGCGGGCGTGTTGATGGGCAGGGTCAGATCAGCCTCTATCGCGGCGGGGTCTCTGGCTTCCGTCTGCGCCTGGATGGCTTCCGGCTGATCGACAACGACATCGCCCAGGCCGACGCCAGCGGCGAGGTGACCATCAACCGAAACGCCGAAGGCAAGGTCCGCCTGTCTGGGGACCTGCGGGTTGATCAGGCCGAGGTCGCCGCTGATCCGCCGACCCCCTCGGGCGTAGTGAGCATTGACGTGGTGGAGCGCAATCGCCCCCTGGAGCTGGATCTTCGCCAGAACCTGCGCCTGCAACCGCAGCGTCGAGGGGACGGATGGGCCCTGGACGTCAGCCTCAAGGCTCCCCGCAGCGTTTTCCTGCGAGGACGAGGCCTCGACGTGGAGATGTCCCTGGACGCCAGGGTCACCGGCTCCACCGCCAGACCAATCCTGTCGGGTGAGGCTCGGGTTGTGCGCGGCGACTATGAGTTCGCCGGAAAGCGGTTCGAGTTCGACTCTCGAGGCGTGGTCTATCTGTCCACCTCGCCGTCCAACATTCGCCTGGACCTGACAGCCACCCGAAACGATCCCGCTCTGACGGCGGTCATCCGCGTCAGCGGCACGGCGGCCAAGCCCAGCATCCGCCTGACCTCCACACCGGTTCTGCCGGATGATGAGGTATTATCCCAGGTGCTGTTCGGCCGTTCGGCCTCGCAGCTGTCAACCCTTGAGGCGGCGCAACTGGCCGCGGCCCTGTCCTCCCTGGCGGGCGGCGGCGGTTTCGACATCGTCGGCAACCTGCGGGAATTCGCAGGTCTCGATCGCCTGAGCCTCGGGGGGGATGAGACGTCTGGCGTGACGGTGGCGGGGGGCAAGTACCTGAGCGATGACGTCTATCTGGAGATCATCGGTGGCGGCCGCGGCGGTGCGACGGCCCAGGTCGAGTGGCAAGTCCGGCGCAACCTCTCCATCATCTCCCGGCTCACCGGTGAAGGCGATAGCCGGCTGGCGGTGCGTTGGCGGCGGGACTACTGAGCGCCTGAGGGGGGCTGGTGATAGGTCTGGTTCCCAAGCTGGATCACGCCGTCTGCAGAAATTGTCGCCCCGATGGGGATGTCCGCCAGCCCTTCGAGGGCGTCATAGATCGGGGCGAAATCCTGCAGACTGGCGGCCAGCAGGTCCTCAAAGGAGGGGATGACGAAGTAGGTCGGCTGGAAGTCGTCGATCCGGTACGGCGTTCGCATGACCCGGATCAGATTGAAGTCCAGGCGATGCGGAGACGGATCGTCCAGGCAGAACACAGTTTCCGCCCGAGATGAGACAATGCCGGCGCCATAGATCCGCAGACCCTCCGGAGTGCGCATGAGGCCAAACTCGACTGTATGCCAGTACAGCCGGGCAAGATGGGCCAGGTGGCCTTTGCTCAGGGCGCGCAGGCCCCCTTGGCCATAGGCCGCCATATAGTCGGCAAAGACCGGATCGGTGAGCATCGGCACATGGCCGAACACATCGTGGAAGACGTCCGGTTCCTGCAGGTAGTCCAGTTGGTCCGGGGTCCGGATGAACCGCCCAGCTGGAAACCGTCGATTGGCCAGGTGTTCGAAAAAGACGGCGTCGGGGACGAGGCCCGGGACGGCGACAACCTGCCATCCAGTCATGGCCATAAGCTCGGCGTTTATCCGGCGAAAGTCAGGAATGCCCTCGCCGTGCAGATCGAGGGCCTCAAGTCCCCTGAGGAAGGGCGCGCAGGCCCTGCCGCCCAGCAAGGCGGTCTGCCGCTCACAGAGGGTGGTCCAGACCTTGTGCTCAGCGGGGGAATAGGTCTCCCACCCCTGGTCGATCGTCCAGTCGGCGTTGGCCCCGGGGGGCGGCTCCAGCGATGTTCTGCTCCCATCCATGGGGAGAGAATGCGCCGGGTGCGGGGAAATATCCGTGCGAATTTCACCCCTGCGCCGCAGTCGACGGATCAAAAATTGCGTCTAGTGGCTGATCCGGGGGCGCAGCGTGTAGTGGTCGCCGTGGAAGGAATCGAACAGCAGGGCGGCTTGCGGATGGCCTACCGGTTCCCCGGACTCATCAGGCAGCAGGTTCTGTTCAGAGACGTAGGCGACGTAGGCGCTTTCCTGGTTCTCAGCCAGCAGGTGGTAGAAGGGCTGGTCCTTGTGAGGCCGCACGTCGACGGGAATCGACAGCCACCAGTCCTCGCTGTTGGCGAACTCAGGATCGACATCAAAGATCACGCCCCGGAAGGGGAAGATCCTGTGCCGGACCACCTGACCAATGGCGTACTTGGCGCGACGAGGTTCCATGACAGGGATTTGTACACCACGTTTCCTAACTGGGAGGTGAACGTAATCATCCTGTCATGTGGCGCAAGGCGACGCCTTTCAGCGGGCGAGTCCGCTTGCTACAGTCGCCTTCGAAACGAGCCGGCGATCTTAAGACCGGCTGGAGAGGGACAGGGTGGCGGTCCATGTCTGAGGCGCCGAGAGCGCCCGACACCAGGTTGCGTGCGCGGGACAGAACGACGAAGGACGGGCCCTGCTATGCAGCCCTCGACCTCGGAACCAACAACTGCCGGCTTTTGATCGCCACGCCCTCTGCGGGCGGGTTTCGGGTGGTCGAGGCCTATTCCCGAATCGTACGGCTGGGGGAGGGCCTGTCCCAGACCGGCCGCCTGTCGGAGGCGGCCATGGACCGGGCCCTGGCCGCCCTGGCGGTCAGCGCTGAAAAGGTCCGTCGTCGACGGGTGGTGAAACTCCGCGCTGTGGCGACCCAGGCCTGTCGCTCCGCCGAGAACGGTGAAGCCTTCGTCGAACGGGTCGCCAAGGAGACCGGCCTCAATCTGCAGGTCATCAGTCCGCATGAGGAGGCTCGCCTGTCCGTCGCCGGCTGCCTTGGTCTTCTCGATCGCGAGGCGCAGGCCGCCCTAGTGGTGGATGTGGGCGGCGGGTCCACCGAGATGTCCTGGGTTGATCTCAGCGGCCCGAGCCAGGCGGCCGACAATACCCCGCCCATCAAGGCCTGGCTGTCGATCCCCATCGGCGTGGTCACCCTGGCCGAGCGCTTTCCTGAGGGCGACGCGCCTACCGACCAGTGGTTTCGCGCCATGGTTGAAGCGGTGAAGAGTGAGATCGCCGCCTTCCGCCGGGCCGAGCCCCTGCGTCCGGTTTTCGAGGCCGATGGCGCCCATCTGGTGGGCACCTCAGGGGCGATCACCAGCCTGGCTGGGCTGCATCTGGGGCTAGAGCGTTATGACCGCTCTCGGGTGGACGGCATCTGGATGACACGGGCCGACTGCGACCGCGCCGCAGGCATGCTGCTGGCTCTGACGCCGGCCGAGCGGGCCCAACAGCCCTGCATAGGACCTGACCGGGCTGATCTGGTGCTGGCTGGCGCGGCGATTCTGCAGGCGGTTCAGGAACTCTGGCCCTGCACGCGGGTGCGGGTCGCAGACCGTGGATTGCGCGAAGGCGTGCTAATCTCGCTGATGTCCGATAAGGGCGGGCGACGACGTCGCCGTCGCGGCCCCCGCCGCCGCCGGACGGGCGAGAACACCAAGGCGCCAGCATGACCGAGCCCCCCCGCAAACGGATGGTCCGCCTGCCCACCGGCGGCAGCGATGAAGGCCGTTCCAAGCCCGCACGGCTCAAGACCGCCAAGCAGCGGACGCCATCGTCCCAGGCCTGGCTGGAGCGCCAGATCAACGACCCGTTCGCCGCCAAGGCTCGGGCGTACGGCTATCGCTCCCGGGCGGCCTACAAGCTCATCGAGATCGACGACAAGTTCCACTTCCTCAAACCCGGCGTCCGGGTCATCGACCTGGGCGTCGCGCCGGGCGGCTGGACCCAGGTGGCCATCGAGCGGGGCGTAACCCACATCGCCGCCGTCGACCTGCTGCCGGTCGATCCGATGCCGCCGGCCCAAATTCTGCAGATGGACTTCACCGACCCCGAGTGCGGGCCGATGCTGATTGACCTGCTGGGCGGACCGCCGGACCTGGTTCTGTCTGACATGGCGCCCAACACAGTGGGCCACCGCCAGACCGACCACCTGCGCATTGTGGGCCTGATCGAGGTGGCGACAACCTTCGCCATCAGCGTGCTCAAGCCTGGCGGCGCCTTCGCCATCAAGGCTTTTCAGGGGGGCGAGGTCGGCGATCTGATCCAGAAGCTCCGCATGGACTTCGCGAGCGTGAAAAACGTCAAGCCCAAGGCCAGCCGTGCGGACTCCTCGGAGACCTATATCGTGGCCACCGGCTTCAAGGGCCGGCGCGATCCGCAGGGCGATCCGGCCTAATTTGCGCTGCGGCGCCCAGGGGCCTTGCCCCCACCGCCGCTGACGGCTTATACGCGGCTCGCAAAACGGAGAGTCTCATGGAGATTCGCGAAGGGCTCACCTTCGACGATGTTTTGCTCGAACCCGGCGCGTCCGAGGTCATGCCCACCCAGGTGGACACGACCACACGGCTGACCCGAGAGATCCGGCTGAACATACCCCTTGTGTCCTCGGCCATGGACACAGTCACCGAAAGTCGGCTCGCCATCGCCATGGCGCAGGCTGGCGGCCTGGGCGTGCTGCATCGCAACTTCACCGTCGAGGAGCAGGCCGATCAGGTCCGCGAGGTGAAGCGCTATGAGAGCGGCATGGTCATCAATCCGCTGACCATCCATCCAGATACGACCCTGGGTGAGATTCGCGAGATCAAGGCGCGCCGTCGGATTTCCGGCTTCCCGGTTGTGGAGCGCGACACCGGCAAACTGGTGGGCATTCTCACCAACCGGGATATGCGCTTCGAGGCCAGCGACGCCATGCCGGCCAGCGCCATCATGACCAAAGACAAGCTGATCACGGTCAAGGAAGGCGTTGAGCAGTCCGAGGCCCATGATCTGCTCCGGCGCAACAAGATTGAACGCCTGATCGTGGTGGACGACGCCTATCGCGCCGTAGGCCTGATCACCGTCAAGGACATCGAAAAGGCCCAGGCTCACCCCTTGGCCGCCAAGGATAGCAAGGG
>DJWR01000141.1:16253-19575 GCA_002441055.1 Caulobacteraceae bacterium UBA6225
ATCAAGGCCGAGAGCAACCGGGTGCAGGTGATCGCCGGCAACGTCGCCACCTATGACGGCGCCCGCGCCCTGATCGACGCTGGCGCCGACGCGGTCAAAGTCGGGATCGGCCCTGGCTCTATCTGCACCACCCGGGTGGTGGCGGGTGTGGGCGTGCCGCAACTGACCGCCATCATGGACGCCGTCCGGGCTTCGGGGGATTCCGGCGTGCCAGTCATCGCCGACGGCGGGATCAAGTATTCCGGCGACCTGGCCAAGGCGCTGGCCGCCGGCGCCCAGGTGGCGATGATGGGGTCGGTCTTCGCTGGCGTCGATGAGGCGCCGGGCGAGGTGTTCCTGTATCAGGGCCGGTCCTACAAGGCCTATCGCGGCATGGGGTCCCTGGGCGCCATGTCCCGGGGCTCGGCTGACCGCTACTTCCAGAAGGAAGTCTCCGACGCTCTGAAACTGGTGCCTGAGGGCATTGAGGGCCAAGTGCCGTTCAAGGGGCCGATCGCCCCCATCGTCCATCAGATGGTCGGCGGCCTGCGGGCGGCCATGGGCTATGTGGGCGCCGGCAATCTGCAGCAGTTCCGGGAGCGGGCGCGGTTCATTCGCATCACCGGGGCTGGCCTGCGGGAAAGCCACGTCCACGACGTCATGATCACCCGCGAGGCGCCCAACTATCCGAGCGGGATCTGAGCCATGACCATGGCCATCGAGTTGAAGCTGCTCGCCGTCGCCGTCCTGATCGGCCTCATTCAGATCCTCTGGGGCGCTGCCGCTGCGCGCCGCCAGCAGGGCCTGAAGTGGGCCGCGGGACCGCGGGACGAGGTGCGGCCCATTGATGGGGTCGCTGCGCGGCTCGACCGGGCGCTGCGCAACTTTCTTGAGACCTTCCCCTTCTTCGCCGTCGCTGTGATCGTCGCCTATCTGGGTGGCAAGCTGGGCGACCTGACCCTGTGGGGTAGCATCGTCTATGTGGTCGCCCGGGCCCTCTACGTCCCGATCTATGCGGCCGGGATCCCCATGGTGCGCAGCCTGGTCTGGTTCGCCGCCATGGTCGGTCTGGGCATGGTGGTGGCGGCCATCTTCCTGTGAGGCGGCCCAGTGCGTGATGGCGGACGGCTGGCTGCGGCCATCGAGGTTCTGGACGATATCGAGACCCGTCACCGCCCCGCGCGCCTGGCGCTGAAAACCTGGGGCGAGCGTTCCCGGTTCGCTGGGTCAAAGGACCGCGCCTTCGTGTCGGGCCTGGTGCTGGACGTCTTGCGTAAGCGCCGGTCTCTGGCCTGGCGGATGGGGGCGGACTCCAACCGTGCGGCAGCGATTGGCGCCTTGAAGTTCGAGTGGGGTTGGACGAGCCAGGCCATTGCTGAGGCCTGCGCCGACGAGGAGCATGGGCCAGGCGCCCTCAGCGCAGCGGAGGCGGCCGCCCTCGAGGCGCCGGCCGATCTGGAGGCCGCGCCTGACCCCGTTCGCGGCGACTATCCCGATTGGCTGGATGAGGATCTGGGCCGGGCTTTCGGAGATCGACGGGTCGCCGAGGCTCAGGCGCTGGCCCAGCGCGCGCCGGTCGATCTGCGGGTCAATCTGCTCAAGACCGATCCCATCCGCGCCCTGAAGGCGCTGGCGCCCCTGGGCCCAGAAACCGTCGACCTGCTGGACGGCGCCATCCGTATTCCGGCGCCCGACCCGTCCCGCCGGGCTGGCGCAGTGGAAACCATCCCCGCCTTCTCCAAGGGCTGGTTCGAAGTGCAGGATCTGGGCTCCCAGATCGCGGCCTCCTGCGCCGGTGAGGTGAAGGGGCGCCAGGTTCTCGACCTCTGCGCTGGCGGCGGCGGCAAGACGCTCGCGCTTGCCTCAGCCATGGGCAACACCGGCCAGATCTACGCCTATGACTCTGACGCCCGGCGTCTGACCGACACCATCCGTCGCGGTGAGCGGGCCGGGGTTCGCAATCTGCAGATTCGCTCTCCGGTGAACCAGGAGCCTCTGGCGGGTCTTGAGGGCAAGATGGACGTCGTCTTCATCGACGCGCCCTGCTCAGGGTCTGGCTCCTGGCGGCGTCACCCGGACACCAAGTGGCGCCTGAGCCCCGAAGCCCTGGAGCGGCGCATGGCCGACCAGGATCAGGTCCTGGACCACGGCGCCACCTTCGTGCGTTCCGGGGGACGCATCATCTATGTAACCTGCTCCATCCTTCCGCGGGAGGATGAGGACCGGGTTGAGGCCTTCCTGGCGCGACAGGGTGGCGCATTCCAGGTCCAGCCCGCCACCGATCGACCCGAACTCACCCCCTGGCTCACGCCGCAGGGCTATCTACGTCTGACGCCCGCCGGCGCCCAGACCGATGGCTTCTTCGTCGCCGTGCTGGAGCGTGCGCGCTAAACCGACCGATGACCAAGGCCACCGCCATGACCGAGCTTCTTGAACCCAACCACGAGCGCGTCCTGATCGTCGATTTCGGCAGCCAGGTGACCCAGCTGATCGCCCGACGCCTGCGTGAGAACGGCGTCTATTGCGAGATCCATCCCTACGACAAGATCGAGGAGATGCTGGACACCTACGCCCCCAAGGCGGTGATCCTGTCCGGCGGGCCGGCCAGCGCCCATGAGGACGAGGCGCCCAAGGTCACCCCGCGGGTCTTCGAGCTCGGCGTGCCGGTGCTGGGCATCTGCTACGGCGAGATGCACATGTGCGCCAAGCTAGGCGGCGCGGTGGAGAGCGGCCATCATCGGGAGTTCGGCCGCGCCGAGATCCTGATCGAGCGGGAAAGCCCGCTGCTGGACGGCCTGGGCGGCGTCGGCGCCAAGGAAACCGTCTGGATGAGCCACGGGGACAAGATCACCGCCATCCCGCAGGGCTTTCATGTGGTGGCCGCCTCCGAGGGCTCCCCCTTCGCGGTGATCGCCGATGAGGGGCGGCGCTTCTACGGCATCCAGTTCCATCCCGAGGTCGCTCACACGCCACGCGGCGCGCTGATCCTGCGCAACTTCACCCACAAGATCGCGGGCCTGAAGGGCGACTGGACCATGAAGGCGTTCCGCCAGGAGATGGTCGAGCGCATCCGCGAGCAGGTGGGCGAGGGCAAGGTGATCTGCGGCCTCTCCGGCGGGGTGGACTCCTCGGTGGCCGCCGTGCTGATCCACGAGGCCATCGGCGACCAGCTGACCTGCGTCTTCGTCGACACGGGCCTGTTGCGGCACAATGAGGCCGAACAGGTCGTGACCATGTTCCGCGACCACTACAACATCCCGCTGATCCATGTGGACGCCGGCGATCAGTTCCTGGGTGAGCTGGCGGGCGTCACTGACCCTGAGACCAAGCGCAAGACCATCGG
>DJWR01000141.1:19681-20259 GCA_002441055.1 Caulobacteraceae bacterium UBA6225
CTTGGACTGCCGCCGGCCTTCGTCGGCCGCCATCCGTTCCCGGGGCCTGGCCTGGCCATCCGCATCCCCGGCGAGATCACGCCGGAGGCGGTCGCCGTCCTGCAGCAGGCCGACGCCATCTATCTGGATGAGATCCGCAAAGCCGGCCTCTACGATTTCATCTGGCAGGCCTTCGCCGTCCTGCTGCCGGTGAAGACCGTCGGCGTCATGGGCGACGCGCGGACCTACGAGAATGTCTGCGCCCTGCGCGCGGTCACCTCGACCGACGGCATGACCGCCGACTTCTTCGAATTCCCCTGGGACGTGCTGGCAAGGGCCGCCACCCGCATCATCAATGAGGTCCGTGGCGTCAACCGGGTCGTCTACGACGTCACCTCCAAACCCCCCGGCACCATCGAGTGGGAGTGACCGCCAGCCGCCCTTGAGGGCGACCGGCGGATCGTCTCGCCGATCTCAGGCCTTAGTCGGCCGAGTAGGGCAGGGAGGAATGGTGCAGGACGATGCGCAGATTGCCCTGGTCATCGCGCACATAGCCCCAGGTCTTGTCGACCATGGTCGTGGCGCCCTTGCTGTCGGTG
>DJWR01000191.1:0-2902 GCA_002441055.1 Caulobacteraceae bacterium UBA6225
TGCGGCCGATCCAGTTGCGCTGCATGGTCTTGACCGAGCCCGGCCAGCCTTCCAGCTTGTCCAGTTCGTCCAGCAGCTCCTGCCCGTAGTCGGTGATGCGCAGGAACCACTGGTTCAGCTTGCGCTTCTCCACCACAGCGCCCGAGCGCCAGCCACGGCCGTCCACCACCTGTTCGTTGGCGAGCACCGTCTGGTCCACGGGGTCCCAATTGACCACGCCCTCGCGGCGATAGACGAGGCCGGCCTTGTACAGGTCCAGGAACCAGGCCTGCTGCTTGCCGTAATACGCCACATCGCAGGTGGCGAATTCCCGGCTCCAGTCGATGGACAGGCCCAGCTGCTTCAGCTCGTCGCGCATGCGGGCGATGTTGTCATAGGTCCAGGCCCGGGGATCGACGCCCCGCTCCATGGCGGCGTTCTCGGCCGGCAGGCCAAAGGCGTCCCAGCCCATGGGGTGCAGCACATTGAAGCCGCGGGCGCGCTTGAAGCGGGCCACCACGTCGCCGAGGGCATAGTTGCGCACATGGCCCATGTGCAGACGCCCCGACGGATAGGGGAACATCTCCAGCACATAGTACTTCGGCTGGTCGGGCTTGATGTGAGCCTTGAAGACCTCAGCCTCGGTCCAGGCCTGACGCCACTTGGGCTCAACGTCCTTGGGATTATAGCGCGCCATTTCAGGCAGCCTTCACGATCTGGTTCGGGTCAGGGAACGAAGACCGGCGGCCTTGGGGGCGCGCCGGCCATGGCAGGGGCGGCGCGTTCGATCGGGCAGGCTGAACGCGCCCCGGGCGTCAGCCCGAGATGTTCGAAAGTCGAAGCTGGCGGGCCCGGGTCAGGATGGCGTTTTCCAGGTCGACCTCGGTCTGGGCCGAGGGCGGGGCGTCGGTCCACTGGCCGTCGGCGCCACGAACCTGCTTGAACAGGGCGACGTTCAGGCCATCGGCTCGCAGGCGGGCGTCGAGGATATAGACTGTGGCCTTGAAGCGCTCATTGGGCGCCTCGGGGGTGGAGTACCAGTCGGTGATGACGATGCCGCCATAGGGGTCGGCCGAGACCAGCGGCATGAAGGCCATGGTGTCGAGGGTGGCGCGCCACAGATAGCCATTGACGGAGATGGCCGCGGTTTGGGCGGCCTCAGGTTCGCCACGGCCAAACAGGCCCCGGCGCTCGCCCTCGCCACGGGAGGCGCAGGCTGATACTGAAACCAGGCAAAGGGCCAGGACGCCGACCGAAATCTTGGAGAACCGAGCTCCGCGCACAAACGGCATGTTATCCGTCTCCAGTAGTGTTTCCGCGCCGTGGTCGCGCCGCGGCGCCGCCCCGCGCCGGGGCCCTCTATAACAACCCGATTGCAGGCGCCAAACAGGAATCGCGTGGCCTAGGCGCCACATGAACCGACCATCTTGTCCACAGAGGCGGGACTCCCGCCAAGGCCAGTTGACCCGCCGCGCCAGGGGCTTCTAATCGGAGAGACGGCCGCGCACGGACTATCCGGACGTGGTCTGCGGGGCGCAGGGGGCCCTTTGACGGTGAAGATGTCCATTCGGACCTTGGTTTTGAGCGCGACCATCGCGACCCTGCTTGGGTCGACGGCGGCGCACGCCCAGACCGAACGGGCCAAGGGCATGGACTTCACCGTCCGCAGCGAGGCTCTGCCTCAGGGGGGCAAGACCCTGAAGTGGGGCCTTCAGAACGGACGTTGGGGCGTGTCGCTCAATCTCGACCAACCCACCGGCCGTGACGTCCAACTCAATGACGTGCAGGCGGGCGCTTTCTACAGCGTCACGCCGAGCCTGCGGGTCGGCGGCGCCGTCGCCCTGGGCGAGAAGGAAGAGCCGACCTTCAAGAAGACCCAGCCCACCGACGCCACCCCGCGGGTGCGCCTCGAGACGGCGCTGAAGTTCTAAGGCTCATCTGGGCGCAAGCCCTTCCACCGCCGCCAGACCCACCACGCCCGAGGCCAGCAGCCGTCGGGCGTTTTTCGTATTGATCCCCCCCAGCCCATAGACCGGCCCGCCGGCGGCCCGGGCCAGGATGGCCAGCCGGAGGGGGCCCATGGGCGGCCCGGCGCTCGGGCTGCGGCTTGGAAAGATCGCCGAGACCACCGCCGCGTCGGCGCCCAGGGCGAGCGCCTTCCGGGCCGCTCCGAGGCCATGGGCTGCTGTGGTCACGAGCCAGGGCTGATGGCTCCGCTTCAGGGGGCCGGCCAGGGGGGCGAGCCGCTCAGGCAGATGCACCCCGTCGGCGTCGCAGGCCCTGGCCAGGGCTGGGTCCGCGCCGATCAGCAGAGCGACCCCTTGGGCTCGTGTCAGCTGGCGTAGGGCGCAGGCGACCTCCAGGGCGTCTGGGGCGCCAAAGGCGCGGTAAACCACCGCCGATCCGGCGGGCAGGGCCGCCGCCGCCGCCAGCGGGTCTGAAGTCCGGGCGGGATCGGTGAACAGCAGCAGGGGCGGCAGGGGCTTTTGCAAGGCCGCGCGCCGGCTTAAGGACCATGCGGTCCGCCGCAGGTCCCAGAAGTCGAAACCAGCCCCCATGTCCGACGCCCCCTTCGATTCCGCCGCTGCCCGCGCCCAGGTGCTGGACAGGATCGCCCTGGCCGCCCGGGCCAGCGGCCGGGCGCCTTCCGATGTGACCCTGGTGGCGGTGTCCAAGCAACAGCCGTGGGATCCTGTGGCCCAGGTGCTGGCCGCTGGCCAGACGGTCTTTGGCGAAAACCGGGTGCAGGAGGCCCAAGCCCGTTGGGCCGACCACCGCGAGGGGCTGGAGCTTCGGCTGATCGGGCCGCTTCAGACCAATAAGGTCCGCGAGGCCGTCGCCCTGTTCGACGTCATCGAGACGGTGGACAGAGAGCGCCTGGCCAAGGCCCTGGCTGAGGAGATGGCCAAGCAGGGCAAGGCCG
>DJWR01000191.1:2909-5926 GCA_002441055.1 Caulobacteraceae bacterium UBA6225
TCCACGGCCTGGTGATCGAAGGCCTGATGTGCATTCCGCCGGCCGACGAGCCCGCGGGGCCGCACTTCGCCCTCCTGGCCAAGATCGCCGCCCGCAACGGGCTTTCGCGGCTCTCCATGGGGATGAGCGGGGACTTCGAGACCGCCGTGCGGTTTGGCGCCACCAGCGTTCGTGTCGGCTCGGCCCTGTTCGGCGCGCGGGCGGGGTGATGAGAACCCGGTGGTCCTAAAGCGCGTTCCGATAAGTGGGAACCGGTTATCGGAGCAGGACGCGCTCAAGTCTCTAGAGGCCTCAGGCCTCGATCGCCAGGGCGTCGCCGGGCTGGGCCTGGGCCAGCACCGCCTCCAGATCGGCCCGCGACAGGGCGATACAGCCCTCGGTGGGCGCATAGTCCGGCTTGGCCAGATGCAGGAAGATGGCCGAACCCAGGGGCGCTATGGGCGGGTCGTCATTGTGCCCCAGCACCACCACCAGATCGTAGAGCCCATCCTCGCGCCACAGGATCTCATGGCTGGCCGAAAACGGCAGCTGAACGAGACGATTATAGTCGGGATGGGCCGGGTCGTCGCACCAGCCGTCCTGAGGCGTGATCGCCCGCACCGGCAGGGCGGTCACCGGCGCAGGCCCCCTGTCAGGGCGATAGAGCAGCCTGCGCATTGGCCAGACGCCGATGGGCGAGACCCCGTCGCCCTCCCGCTTGTCGGCCGCCGCCGCCAGGCCGCCGCGACCGATGGCGCAGGAAAACACCTGCTCGCCGGCATGAAACAAGCCCTTGGAATTGGCGCGGAAGATCAAGGTGCTGCTCCCAAAACTCTTTGCCCGGGGGCGCCGATGCGGTGCATGTTGCCCCCATGGCGCAAAGAAAGACCCTGCTGATCATCGACGACGACGACGACCTGCGCGGCGCCGTCGCCGAACAACTCCAACTGCACGAGGAGTTCCTCGCTGTCGAGGCGGCCACCGGCGCCGACGGCGTCCGCCTGGCCCAGGAGGTGCGCCCTGACCTCGTGCTGCTGGACGTGGACCTGCCCGACATGAATGGGCGCGAGGTCTGCAAGTCCCTGCGCCAGCAGGGGATCAGCGCGCCGGTGATCATGCTCACGGCGGCGGCGTCCGACGAGGACACCGTCCAGGGCCTGGAGGCCGGGGCCAACGACTATGTGACCAAGCCCTACCGGTTCGCCGTCCTGCTGGCCCGCATCCGCGCCCAGCTGCGCAGCCACGAGCAGTCGGAGGGGGCGGTCTTCCAGTTGGGGGGCTATGAGTTCCGGCCCTCGGCCAAGACCCTGATCGGTGAGGATCAGAAGAAGATCCGCCTGACCGAAAAAGAGACCAACATCCTGAAATACCTCTACCGGGCGGGCGACAAGCCGGTGTCCCGGGAGGAGCTGCTGGCCGAGGTGTGGGGCTATAACGCCGGGGTCACCACCCACACCCTGGAGACCCACGTCTATCGCCTGCGCCAGAAAATCGAGCCCGATCCCGGCAACGCCCGCCTGCTGCTGACCGAGGCCGGCGGCTACCGCCTGGCGCCCTAAAACTGTTTTACAGCTTTATTTAGGAGTAATAAGGTTCCCCTTTAGGAGTGAACCGATGAGCAAGTACGACCCGCTAGCGTCCTATCTTCAGCGGCAATCGGGCGAGCGCATCCCGCTGACCTTCTCGGAAATCGAGCAGGTGCTGGGGCGACCGCTTCCCGCCTCGAAGCGCTATCCGGCCTGGTGGAGCAACAGTCCCACCAACAATCCCATGACCCGGGTTTGGCTTGAGGCCGGCTTTGTGACGGAGCAGGTCGATATCTCCGCCCAACGCCTGACCTTCCGACGCGCCAAGCGCGTGGAACCCGCGTCGGCACCAGGCGGCCTCGACCGCTATCCGGGCTATGGGGCGATGAGAGGCACGATCCGGTTCGCCTCCGATCTCGATCTGACGGCGCCGGCGGATCCGGAGTGGGGCGCAGACGCGTGAGCACCCCAATCCTGCTCGACACCTGCGCCTTGCTCTGGCTTGGCCAAGGAGAGCCAGTCAGTGACCAAGCACGAGAGGCCTTGGATGAGGCGTGGCGTGCCGGTCAATCACCCCTCGTTTCACCAATGAGCGCGTGGGAGCTCGGCATGCTGGAATCCCGTGGACGGCTGAGCCTGACGAGTCCAGCAGACCGTTGGTGGCGACGCGCCTGCGAAATGATGCGGCTTACGGTTTGTGACCTGACGCCAGAAATCTTGTTGCACGCTAGCGCCATGCCGGGCGCGCCGCCTCGCGACCCGGCCGACCGGATCATCATCGCCACCGCGCGCCAGATGGGCGTGACCCTGATGACGCGAGATCGCAAAACTCTCGACTATGCCGACGCAGGCCACATCCTGGCGGTGGCCTGTTAGGCGCTAAAGTCCCAGGTCCGCGGTGACCGGGGCGTGGTCGCTGGGGCGCTCCCATTCGCGGACATCGTCATGGACGCGGGATGAGGCCGCGCCGGTGCGGAAGGCCGCCTCGCGCAGGCCCGGCGACACCCAGATATGGTCCAGGCGCAGGCCACGGTTGGACTTGCGGAAGTCGGCCGACCGATAGCTCCACCAGGAAAACAGCCTTTCCGGTTCCGGCGTCGCGGCTCGGGGCAGGTCGATGAAGCCGAGGGACGCTTGCAGGGCCTCCATGGCCGCCACCTCAACCGGCGTGTGGCTGACAATCCGTGACATTTGGCGGTGACTCCAGACGTCGAACTCGCCAGGCGCGACGTTCAGATCGCCGACGATGGCCAGGGGCGCCTTGGGGTCCCGGCGGCCCATTTCGGCGGTCAGGCGCTCAAAGAAGTCGAGCTTGTGGTCGAACTTGGGGTTGAGGACGCGGTCAGGCGTATCGCCGCCGGCCGGCACATAGAAGTTCTGGATCTCGACGCCGGCCACCTTGGCTGAGACGCAGCGGGCGTGGCCCTCGCGGCAGACATCGAGGGTCGGGGCGTCCTCGATCGGCAGGCGCGAGGCGATGGCCACCCCGTGCCAGCCCTTCTGGCCGGCGAT
>DJWR01000191.1:5956-6153 GCA_002441055.1 Caulobacteraceae bacterium UBA6225
AGGCGGACGGAGTTGATGTTCCAGGAGGCGATACGAAGGCGCATGGGGCGGGCTTAAGCCAGATCAGCGCATAAGAAAACGCCCGGGGACTGGAGAACCCCGGGCGCTAAGTCGTTCGTCTCTCATGCCGCCGCCGGGAGGGGATAGGTTCCGGCACGGCGCTGCCGCTGGGCCTCGGCCCTGCATCAGCGATGCGT
>DJWR01000033.1 GCA_002441055.1 Caulobacteraceae bacterium UBA6225
TGCGCCAGCTCCCGCAACTGGCGCAATCTTGCTGTTCGCGTTACGGTTGAACGTCGCACCCACCCGACCCTGGAGGCGAAATGCTGGGATTAGCGGTTGCCGCCGGCTTGGTCGCGGCTTCGATCCACCAATACGGCTCAGATCTCGACTGCAGCTTGGGCTACATTGCGCTGCGGGAGCAGGTCACACAATTCGCTCATGAGCCCTCACGCCTGCCGGGCGGCAATCCGATGTTCGACCTCTACTCGGATGAGAACTCGCGAGCCGTGTACACACTGACCGCCCTCGAAAATCCAGCTCACCCCGCGATTTTTATGCGTAGCTTAGCTCCCCAGTCGGCCCCCGCGACGGCAAGTCGCTCGGCTTGCGGATTTGGAGACAAAGCCGCGTTTGAGTCTCTCTTGGAGTTCTGGTTACAAGAGCCGCCGAAGCCTTAGGTAGCCCGGAGCAGCACAAAGGCCCCCCTGGCGAGCGGGCCTTGGGCCCGGCGCAGAGTCAGAGCCCGGGCTGGGTTCCAAGGTCCGGTTCCTGCTGAGATCCGAAGGACTGCTTGTGGCGCCCAGCGGAACCGACGTCAGCTTGGCGATGAGCCCGCCACCGGCCCCTACCGCCGCCGGTGCTTGCCACCCTGGCGGGGCAGGGGTGGGCGGCCGGCCTTGCGGCGGATGCCCAGGCGCGGGCGTGGGGCGGTGGGGTCGGGGGCGGCGGGTTCGCTCAGCATTTCGAACAGCAGGCCGCCTGTGATGGGGGTGGCTTCGCGCAGGCGCACCTCGACGCTCATGCCCAGCGGCCAGCGGGCGCCGGAGCGCTCGCCGATCAGGGCGTGCATCTTCTCGTCGTGGATGAAGAACTCATCCCCCAGGTTGGAGATGGGGATCAGGCCGTCGGCGCCGGTCTCGGCCAGGCGGATGAACAGGCCAAACCGGGTGACGCCGGTGATCCGGCCCTGGAAGGTCGCGCCCACCTTGTCGGACAGGAAGGCCGCCACATAGCGGTCGGTGGCGTCGCGCTCGGCGGCCATGGCCCGGCGCTCGGCATGGGTGATCTCCTCGGCCGTGGCTTTCATGTGGGAGATGTCCCAGTCGCTCAAACCATCGGGTCCGCCGGGCAGGTTGAGGCCAAGCGCGCTGATCAGGCCCCGGTGGACGATGAGGTCGGCATACCTACGAATAGGCGACGTAAAGTGCGCATAACGGGCCAGATTCAGGCCGAAATGGCCGATATTGTCGGTGGAATAATGGGCCTGCATCTGGGTGCGCAGGACCACCTCATTGACGATCTCCGCATGCGGCCCCTCCCGGGTCAGGTCCAGCAGACGGTTGAACCGGTCGGTGCGTACGGCCTCGCCCTTGGACCAGTTCACCGAGATCGAGCCCAGGAATTCGGCTAGGGAGTCCAGCTTCTCCGGGCTGGGCGCATCGTGGATCCGATAGATCAGCGGCGTGCGCTTGGCTTCCAGGGTCTCGGCGGCGCAGACATTGGCCTGGATCATCATCTCCTCGATCAGCTTGTGGGCTTCGAGGGACGGCCGCGGGGTGATCGAATCGATCTTCCCGTCCTCGCCGATGACGATGCGGCGCTCAGAGCTTTCGATGGCCAGCGGCGAGCGGGCCTCGCGGCCCTTCTTCAGGGTCAGGTAGGCGGCCCAAAGGGGCTTGAGGATCGGGTCGAGCAGGGGGCCGGCCTTGTCGTCGGGGCGGCCGTCGATGGCGTCCTGGGCCTGTTCGTAGGCGAGCTTGGCGGCTGAGCGCATGAGGCCACGGACGAACTTGTGGCTGCGTTTGCGACCATTGCGGTCAAAGACCATGCGCACGGCCATGCAGGCCCGGGTCTCGCCTTCGCGCAGGGAGCACAGGCCGTTGGAGAGCCGCTCGGGCAGCATGGGCTCCACCCGGTCGGGGAAGTAGACGCTGTTGGCCTTGTCCCGGGCCTCGCGGTCCAGGGCGCCGGCCGGGCGCACATAGGCGGCCACATCGGCGATGGCGACCCAGACGATCCAGCCGCCTTCATTGGCCGGGTCCTCGTCGGCCTGAGCATAGACGGCGTCGTCGTGATCGCGGGCGTCGGCCGGGTCGATGGTGATCAGCGGCAGGTCGCGCAGGTCCTCGCGGCCCGCCAGGGTCGGGGCCTGGGCGGCCTCGGCCTCGGCGACAGCCTCGTCGGAAAAGCCGGTGGGAATGCCGTGGCTGTGGATGGCGATGAGGCTGGCGGCGCGGGGTTCATCCTCGCGGCCGACCACCTCCAGCACCTTGCCGCGCTTGGGGCCGTGATGGCGCTCGGCGGTCCCCACCTGGGCCAGGACCAGGTCGCCGTCCTTGAGCGGGCCGTCGTCGAAGATGATCAGGCTTTCCTTGGACTTGCGGTCCACCGGTTCGACGCGAATCTCGCGGCGATGCTTGCGCACCACGCCCAGCACCCGGTGGGCGCTCTGGCCCAGGCGCTTGATCAGCCTAGCCTCGATCTCGCCGCTCTCCAGGGTGACGAAGCGGACCAGCAGGCGGTCGCCCAGGCCCGGCGCCCCGGCCACCGCCTCGGCCTTGTCCGGCGCCAGGTGAACCAGCGGCGTGTCCTCGGTCCCCTTGGTCAGGCGCACCAGCAGGTCGCCATCGGTGTCGCGTTCGACCACGTCGACAACCCCCACCGGCGGCAGGGCGCCGGTCTCGGCCACACCCTTTCGCCCCCGGCGGCTCAAGGTCCCTTCGGCCTGCAGTTCGCCCAGCATCTCTCGCAGGGCCCGGCGGTCGGCGCCCTTCAGACCAAAGGTCCGCGCCAGTTCAGAGCGGTCTGTCTCGCCGGTCTCGCGGATGTGACGCAGCAGGGTTTCGCGGTCGGGCAGGCCCGCGGGGCGGGCGGCGGCGAAGCGTTCGGACTTGGGCTTGCGGGTCTTGGCCATCGCGCCTTGTAACGCGGGAATCGCGCTTACGCTTCAGTCGTCATCGTCCTTGAAGGCGCCAAACAGGGTCAGGCCATCGATGGTGGTGGCGCCCTCGGTCTTACGGACAGTGCGTACCGCGCCGTGATCCTTAAGCGCGTGGGCCAGGCGCTCGGAGTGAGTGACCAGCCAGACCTGGGTCCGCTCCGAGGCCTTGGCGATCAGGGCGGCCAGGGGCTCCATCAGGTCGGGATGCAGGCTGGCCTCGGGCTCGTTGAGCGCGATGAATGGCGGCAGGCGATAGGCCAGCAGGGCGCCGGCCAGGGCCAGGAAGCGCAAAGTGCCGTCCGACAGTTCGGCGGGCTCAAAGACACGGTTCGGGAACTCCGGCAGGCGCAGGCCGAAGGTGGCGGTCCGGTCCGGGAAGGGCAGGCTGAGCACCGCGCCCGGAAAGGCGCTGGCCACCGCCTCGTCCAGGTCGCTCCGATCCTGCCGGATATGGGCGAGCGTTGCGAAGACCGCCGCCAGGTTGGACCCGTCCGAGGCGAGCGTCGGGGCGGCCACGGCCACGCAAGGCCGGCGCAGGGCTGAATCCGCATCGGTGCGGACGTCGTGATAGAAGCGCCATTCCAGCAGGGTCCGCCGCACGGCGTCGAGTTCCGGATAGCGGCCAGGATCCTCCAGCCGGCCCAGCAGGGTCTCCGAAGAGAGCAGGTCGATGTCGATTTCGGCCGGGCGCCCCTCGGCGTCCCTGGCCATCACCGAGGCGTTGCGGCGCTCCACCAGGCGTGATCGGCGCTGGCCCGACAGATAGGTCAGGGTCTCAACCTTGACCTGCGGCTCCAGGTCGAAGGCCGCGGCGGTGACCTTTTGCGGGAAGCCCACCTCCACCTCGTAGCGGAAGGCGCTATTGCGGGCGCCGGGCGCGGCCAGGGTGACCGACAGGGCGATACGGGTCGGTTCCTTGGCCTTGCGGGGCCCGGCCCACATGGCGAGGTCCAGACCCTCGGCCGCCAGCCGAGCGCCCAGCTGGTTCTGGGCGGCGGCCTGCAAGAGGTCCAGCGCCCGGTAGAGGTTCGACTTGCCGACACCATTGGCGCCGACAAACACGTCCAGCCGCGACATCGGATAGGTGATGGCCCGCAGCGACCGGTAGCCTGAGACCGAGATGTCGCGGACAGGCAGGTCCACCGGTCTTAGCTCGTCGGGGTCTTCTTGGCGGGCGCCTTCTTGGCCGCGGGTTTCTTGGCCGCCGGCTTTTTCGCGGTCGTCTTGGCGGCTGGCGCCTTTTCAGCCTTCTCGGCCCTAGGCTTGGCGGTCGCCTTCCTCACCGGCTTTTTCTTGGTCCCGCCCTTGGCCTCGCGCTCGGCCAGCAGGGCGACCGCCTGTTCCAGGGTCACCTCCTGGGGATCGCCGCCCCGGGGAATGTTGGCGTTGGTGGAGCCATGCTTGATGTAGGGGCCAAAGCGTCCCGACAGGATGCGCACCGGGGCGCCGTCGGCCGGGTGGACCCCCAGGTCCTTGAGTGCGGCGGCCTCGCCCCGGCGTCCCTTGCCGCCGGCCTTCTTCTCGGCGATCAGGGCCACGGCCCGGTTGAGCCCGACCTCGAACACCTCGTCGATGCTCTCCAGATTGGCGTAGGCGCCGTTGTGCTGGACGAAGGGGCCGTAGCGGCCAAGCCCCGCCAGGATCATCTGGCCGTCCTCCGGATGCTCGCCCACCTCGCGGGGCAGGCGCAGCAGGCGCAGGCCCTTTTCCAGGTCCATGGCGGCCGGCGACCAGGTCTTGGGCAGGCTGGAGCGCTTGGGCTTGTCGCCCTCGCCGAGCTGCACATAGGGGCCAAAGCGGCCGTTCTTCAGGTGGACGATCAGGCCGGTTTCCGGATCGGTCCCCAGTTCCCGGTCGCCGCTCGCCGCATCGGCCTCATCACCCTCGCTCTGGGCGATGGGGCGGGTGAAGCGGCATTCGGGATAGTTGGAACAGCCAATGAAGGCGCCGAACTTGCCGGTCTTCAAAGACAGCTGGCCGGTGGCGCAGGTGGGGCAGGCCCGGGGATCTGACCCGTCGGCCTTGGCCGGGAAGATGTGGGGCCCCAGCGCCTCGTTTAGGGCGTCCAGGACGTTGGTGACCCGCAGCTCGGAGATCTCGCCCACGGCGGCGTGGAAATCCTGCCAGAACTCCCGCAGCAGAACCTTCCAGTTCAGATCGCCGGCCGAGACCAGGTCGAGCTTTTCCTCCAGGGCGGCGGTGAAGTCGTACTCCACATAGCGGCGGAAGAACTGCTCCAGGAAGGCGGTGACCAGCCGGCCCTTGTCCTCGGGCACGAACCGGTTCTTGTCCATCTTCACATAGTCGCGGTCGCGCAGAACAGTGAGCACCGAGGCGTAGGTGGAGGGCCGCCCGATGCCGAGCTCCTCCATCTTTTTGACCAGGCTGGCTTCCGAATAGCGGGGCGGCGGTTCGGTGAAGTGCTGGGCGGCGCGGGCCGTGGCGACCTTGGCGGCCGCCCCCTGGCTGACCTGGGGGAGGCGGCCGGACTCTTCGTCGTCGGCGTCGTCGCGGCCCTCTTCGTAGACGGCCAGATAGCCGTCAAACAGGATCACCTGACCGGTGGCGCGCAGGCCGGTCTGGCCATCGGCGCTCTCCAGCTCGATGGTGGTGCGCTCGATCCGGGCGCTCTCCATCTGGGAGGCGATCATCCGCTTCCAGATCAGCTCGTAGAGCCGGCCCAGATCCCCGTCGAGACGCAGGGAGCCGGGATTGCGGGCCAGGCTGGTGGGCCGGATCGCCTCGTGGGCCTCCTGGGCGTTCTTGGCCTTGGTACGATAGATGCGGGCCTGTTCAGGGACGTAGTCCTTGCCATAGACCCCGGCGATCACCTGCCGGGCCTCGTCCAGGGCTTCGGGCGCGGCCTGCACGCCGTCGGTCCGCATATAGGTGATCAGACCGACGGTCTCGCCGCCGATGTCGACCCCTTCATAGAGCTTCTGCGCAGCCTGCATGGTCCGCTGGGCGGAGAAGCCGAGCTTGCGCGAAGCCTCCTGCTGCAGGGTCGAGGTGGTGAAGGGCGGGGCGGGCGAGCGCTTGGCCGGCTTCTTCTCCACCGAGGCGACGGTGAAGCTGGCGGCCTGGACCGCGGACTTGGCGGCTTCAGCGGCGGCCTCGTCCCCCAGATCGAACTTGGTGAGGCGCTTGGCCTGATGCTTGACCAGCCGGGCGACGAACGGGTCGCCGCCGGCCGACACGTCGGCGTCGATGGTCCAGTATTCCTGGGTCTTGAACCGCTCGATCTCGAGCTCGCGGTCGACAATCAGGCGCAGGGCGACGGACTGGACGCGGCCAGCCGAGCGCGAGCCCGGCAGCTTGCGCCACAAGACGGGCGACAGGGTGAAGCCCACCAGATAGTCCAGCGCGCGGCGGGCGAGGTAGGCCTCCACCAGCTCCATATCGATGTCGCGCGGGGCCTTCATGGCCTCGGTGACGGCGGACTTGGTGATGGCGTTGAACACCACCCGCTGGACCTTGGCGTCCTTGATGACCTTCTTTTTCTGAAGGACCTCCAGCACGTGCCAGGAGATGGCCTCACCCTCACGATCAGGGTCGGTGGCCAGGATCAGGCGATCGGCGCCCTTCATGGCGTCGGCGATGTCGTTGAGCCGCTTGGCGGACTTGGCGTCCACATCCCAGCTCATGGCGAAATCATCGTCGGGTCGTACGGAGCCGTCCTTGGGCGGCAGATCCCGCACATGGCCGTACGAGGCCAGGACAATATAGTCCGAGCCCAGGTACTTATTGATGGTCTTGGCCTTGGCCGGGCTCTCGACGACGACGACGTTCATTTATGGAGCTTTGACTGGCGGTTCCGCGAGCAAAACGCCCGGAACACAAAGGCGCGAAAGGTGGGCCGGGGGGAAGGGCGATGTCAACCGGACTCGGAGCGCAACCTTAGGTGTCAGCGTCATCGCATTTGGTGCAGAGGCCGAATCCGAATATCTGTGATATCTTATGATAACCCCCTTGCCGCCCGATGCTTCGCCCCAACAGGTCGTCGTGTTCATCGAAGAGATGTTGCGCGACCTATCGGAACTGGCGGCGGTGAAGGGATATCGGGGATTGGCTACGACCTTGATGGTGGCGGCGCTGGAGGCGGCCCGCGCCTCGGCGGGCGCGCCAGACACCGAGGTTTGAGCGCTCACGAGGTCGCCGCCATGCCGCCGGGCAGCAGTTCGGCCCGTCCCGCCAGGGCCAGCTCTACCAGCGCAGCCGCCACAGCGCCGACCTCCCGACCCGTAGCGCGGACCAGCTCGTCCCGCGAGACCGGGGTTGGCGACAACAGGGCGGCCACCATCTCCGTCAGGGCCGGGTCTGATTCGGTGATCTCGGCGCGGGGCCTGTAGGTCGCGCCAGGCTCTCGAAGTCCGTCCAGGGTTTCAAGCGCCCTGAAGACGTCGCTCGCCCCTTCGCAAAGGGCCGCCCCCTGGCGGATCAGGTCATTGGTTCCGCGGGCGCGGGGATCAAGGGGCGAACCGGGCACCGCCAGGACTTCACGGCCCTGCTCGGCGGCGAGCCGGGCGGTGATCAGGGAGCCCGAGCGGAGCTCAGCCTCGACCACCACCACGGCGCGGGCGAGGCCGGCGATGATTCGATTTCGCCTTGGGAAATCGCGCGCCTGGGCCTGGCGGCCGGGGGGATGCTCGGCCACCACGCAGCCCTGCTCGATCAGGCGCTGATAGAGGTCCCGGTGCTCAGGGGGATAGATATCGTTCACCCCGCCGCCCAGGACGGCGATGGCGCCATGCTCCAGGGAGCCCTCATGGGCGGCGCCGTCGATTCCCCGGGCCATGCCGGACACCACCACATGGCCAGCCTGGCCTAGCTCAGCGGCGAGACCTCGGGCGAAACGCTGGCCCGCGGCGGAGGCCACCCGCGCGCCGACGATGGCGATGATGGAGCGGTCGAGCAGGCTGACGTCCCCCCGCGCCCAGAGCACCGGCGGGGCGGGGTCCAGCGCGGCCAGGGATGGGGGATAGTCAGCCTCGCAGGCGCAGATCAGCTGCGCCCCCAAGGCTTCGCCGGCCGCGAGCTCGGCCTCGGCCTCGTCGACGGTCGGGATTGCCGGCGGACGGCTGCGACCGCCCCGGCGGGCAAGGTCGGGCAGGGCCGCCAGGGCGCGGCCGGGCTCCGCGTAGCGACGGATCAGCTGATCGAACGTGACAGGGCCCACCCCCTCGGTCCGGGCGAGCCGAAGCCAGTCCCGCCGGGCCTCCGGCGATAACGCCTGTGTCATGCAGGGTCCGCAGGCGCAGCGGCTTTCTTGCCGCCGATCTTCGGCTCCTGGCCCTTGAGCAGGCGGCCGATATTGTCCTTGTGGCGGATGAAGATCAGCACCGCCATCAGGACCGCCAGCACCGCCACCGGATAGGGTCGGTCGGTGAGGAAGACATAGACCGGCGCCGCCACCGCAGCCGTCAGGGCCGCCAGGGACGACATGCGGAAGATCAGGGCCATAAGGATCCAGGTGGCGCCGGCGAGCATGCTCACGGGCCAGGCTGCGGCCAGCAGGGTGCCGAAGAAGGTGGCCACGCCCTTGCCGCCCTTGAAGCCCAGCCAGACCGGAAAGATGTGGCCGATGAAGGCCGCACCGCCGGCCAGGGAGGTCAGGGTCGCCTGAGCGGCCTGCGGCGCCGACCGGGTGAGGGACCAGGCGATGAACACCGCCAGGGCGCCCTTGCCCCCGTCGCCCAACAAGGTGAGCAGGGCCAAGTCCTTGCGCCCGGTGCGCAGGACGTTGGTCGCACCAATATTACCTGAGCCGATGGACCTGACGTCGCCGGCGCCGCCCAGGCGGGTGGCGATGACGCCGAAGGGAATCGAGCCCAGGAAGTATCCGCCGATCACGGCGATCGCGATGAGCATCGGGCTGAGTTGGTCGGTCAGCATGGCGTGTCCCCCGTCTTGTCTGTGGCCCTAGTCGTAACCGCGGGCAGCAGCGGCGTCACCGTCGCGCTCATAGTTGCTGTTTTGTTCTAAAAGCGCGAGACAAGCAAGATGGGGGGACGCCAGGTCTGGGCGGTCAGTCCCGACGATAGACCACCCGGCCCTCGACGAGGGTCATGCGGACCACGCCCTGGAGGCGGCGGCCATCGAACGGGGAGTTCTTGGACTTGGACTTCAGGTCCTCCAACTCCACCACCATGGGGGCGTTCAAGTCGCAGAGGACCAGGTCGGCCGGCGCGCCCTTGGCCAGACGGCCCGCGGGCAAGCCCAGCAGGGCGGCGGGACGGCTGGTCACCTTGGCCATGAGGTCGATGAGTGGAATGCGGCCCTCATGATGGAAGGCCAGCAGGGCTGGCAGCAGGGTCTGCAGGCCCACGGCGCCGGGGGCGGCCTCATCATAGGGCAGGCGCTTGTCCTCGGCAGGCGCCGGAGCGTGGGCGGAGACCACGATGTCGATGAGGCCTGTGGCCAGGGCCTCGATGGTCGCCTGGCGGTCGTCCTCGCCGCGCAGGGGCGGGTCGACCTTGCAGAAGGTGCGGTAGTCGCCGATGTCCACCTCGTTGAAGGACAGGTGGTTGATCGAGGTGGTGGCCGTCACGTCCAGGCCGCGGGCCTTGCCGCGTTCCAGGCTTTCCAGGGCGCAGGCGGTGGTGATCTGATCCACCAGCAGCCGACCGCCGGTCAGTTCGACCAGGGCGAGGTCGCGCTCCAGCATGATCTTCTCGGCGATGGGCGGGACAGACGGCAGGCCCATGCGGCCGGCCAGTTCGCCCTCGGTGGCCGCGGCGCCCGCCGAGAGCCAGGGATCGGCCGGTCGGTGGGCCACCAGCACCCCGAAGCTGCGGGCATAGGCCAGCAGGCGGCGGAAGACCTTGGAATTGACGATCGGATGGTCGGCGTCGGTGACATAGACGCAGCCGGCGTCGCGCATCAGGCCGATCTCGGCCATTCGCTCGCCTGCCAGGCCCTTGGTGGCCGCGCCGGCCGGATAGACGTGCACCAGCTCGATGTCCCGAGCCCGGCGCAGGATGAAGTCCACCACCGAGGGATCATCCACCACCGGCGAGGTGTCAGGCTGGACGACGATGGAGGTGACCCCGCCGGCCGCAGCCGCGAGCGCCGCGGACTTCAGCGTCTCCTTGGGCT
>DJWR01000106.1 GCA_002441055.1 Caulobacteraceae bacterium UBA6225
CGGCAAGGAAGGCGTCATCACCGTCGAAGACGGCAAGTGGCTGAACAACGAGCTGGACGTCGTCGAAGGCATGCAGTTCGACCGCGGCTACCTGTCGCCCTACTTCATCACCAACGCCGACAAGATGGAGGCCGATCTCGAAGAGCCTCTGATCCTGCTCTACGAAAAGAAGCTCTCGACCCTGCAGCCCCTGCTGCCGGTGCTGGAAGCCGTGGTCCAGTCGGGTCGTCCCCTGCTGATCATCGCCGAGGACATCGAAGGCGAGGCCCTGGCCACCCTGGTGGTCAACAAGCTGCGGGGCGGGCTGCGCGTCGCCGCCGTCAAGGCGCCGGGCTNNGACATCGCCATCCTGACCGGCGGCCAGCTGATCAGCGAAGACCTGGGCATCAAGCTCGAAAACGTCTCCCTCGACATGCTTGGCCGCGCCAAGAAGGTCACCATCACCAAGGACGACACCACCATCGTGGACGGCTCGGGTGAGAAGGAAGGCATTGAAGGCCGCATCAGCCAGATCAAGCGCCAGATCGAAGACACCACCTCGGACTACGACAAGGAAAAGCTGCAGGAACGTCTGGCCAAGCTGGCCGGCGGCGTTGCGGTCATCCGCGTCGGCGGCTCCACCGAGGTCGAGGTGAAGGAACGCAAGGACCGCGTCGACGACGCGCTCAATGCGACCCGCGCCGCGGTTGAAGAAGGCATCGTTCCCGGCGGCGGCGTCGCCCTCCTGAAGGCCTCCAAGATCCTGGACGGCTTCAAGGGCGACAATGACGACCAGGAAGCCGGCGTCGCCATCGTGCGCCGCGCCCTGCAGGCTCCGATCCGCCAGATCGCCGAAAACGCCGGCGTCGAAGGCTCGATCGTCGTCTCCAAGGTTCTGGAAAACGGCTCGGCCACCTTCGGCTTCAACGCCCAGACCGAAGAATATGTCGACATGGTCCAGGCTGGCGTCATCGACCCGGCCAAGGTCGTCCGGACGGCTCTGCAGGACGCGGCTTCGGTCGCCGGCCTGCTGATCACCACCGAAGCGGCCATCGTCGAGGCGCCGAAGAAGAACGCGCCCGCCGGCGGCGGCATGCCCGACATGGGCGGCATGGGCGGCATGGACTTCTAAGTCCAAACCAACCCAGGCTTTCTCACTAACGGGAAAGGGCGGCGCCTCACGGCTCCGCCCTTTTTCTTTGGTCGGCTGACAGGCGCCGTTTAGCTCAGCCCTTCGCCTCGTCGCGGATCAGCATGTGGCCGACCCAGCTGGTCAGGCCGGTGACGACGGCGGCCACCAGGCCCGGCCACAGGCCGTCCACCGTGAAGCCCTGCAGCATCACCGCCACCAGGCCGATCATGGCCGCGTTCAGGACCAGCAGGAACAGGCCGAGCGTCAGGAAGGTCAGAGGCAGGGTCAGGATGAACAGGATCGGCCGCAGCACGGCGTTCACCAGCCCCAGCAGCACGGCGGCCAGGATCAGGCTGCCCATGTCGGTGAAGGACACGCCGGCCACCAGCATGGACGACAGCCAAAGGCCGATGGCGCCGAAAATGGCGCGGACGATGAACTTGGCCAACATAGGCCCTCCCCCGAAATGGACGGTCCTGGACCGTCAGTCAGGGAGGCATAGTCGCCGATGGCGCCGCGTCCGTCACCCCAGGACCCATTTCCGCCGCAACCGACGCCGATAGCGAGACCGTAGGGCGGGCGAGATGGGAGATATCGATGCAAAGACTGGTCCTGCTGACCCTGGCCGCCCTCTGGACAAGCGCGGCCGTCGCCTCGGCCGCCCCGCCTCCGGGCCCGCCCCCTGGCTGCGAGCCCCAAGGCGGCGACCTGGAGATCTTCATCAGCCCGTCGGGCGAGCCGTTTCGCGGGGTCGGAGGCCTGGCCGCCTGGTTTAGGGGCGCCGACGCCGATGCGGACGGACTGGTGACCCTGGCGGAGTTCGAGGCCGATGCTGTCCGCATGTTCGGCCTGCTGGACACCGACCAGAACGGGTCCATCGACGGATTCGAGACCCAGGCCTATGAGCGGGAGGTCGTCCCGGAAATCCGCAGTCTGGGCGGGGCGCGACCGCCGCCCGGCGCCGGCCGTGGCCCTGGCGCCGAGGGCGAGCGGCCGAGGCGACCGATGCTGGGAATGGGGCGCGCCTCCCCGCCCGTGAGGCGGGAGGGCGCGGCTAGGTTTGGCCTGCTCAATGAGCCCCACCCCGTGCGCGGCGCCGACGCGGACCTCTCCGGGCGGGTCAGCCTGGAGGAGTGGCGCAAGGCTGCGGCCCGGCGCTTTGGGCTGCTGGATCAGGATGGCGACGGGGTTCTGACCCCAGACAGCCTGCCGCCGCGCCCAGGCGCCTGAGCCCTCAGGCCCGAGCCAAATCCACCTGGGGGATGGTCTCTGAAAGCCGGCCGCCGACGCGGATCGGCTCGACCCGGACCGCCAGACCCGTGGAATCGTCGGTCTCGACGAACACGCCGCAGACCGTGGCCGGGCCTTCGGCGGGCTTGTAGCGGCCGCCGGAGATCCGGGTGGTGAAGCGCCGCAGAGGCTCTTCCTTCTGGTTGCCGATCACGCTGTCATAGTCGGCGCAGGCGCCGGCGTCGGTCTGATAGGCCGTGCCGCCGGGCAGGATCTGGCAGTCGGCGGTCGGCACATGGGTGTGGGTCCCCACCACCAGGCTCGCCCGGCCGTCGCAGAAGTGGCCCATGGCCATCTTCTCGCTGGTGGCCTCGGCGTGCATGTCCACCAGGATGGCGTCCGACACCATGCCGAGCGGCGCCTTTTCCAGCTCCCGGTCGACGGCGGCGAAGGGGTCGTCCAGGGAGTCCATATGGACCCGGCCCAGAAGGTTGATCACCAGGACGCGGCGGCCCGACTGGGTCTCGAACAGATTGGCGCCGCGGCCGGGCGCATCGGCCAGGACCGAATAGTTCAGGGGCCGAATCAGGCGGGGCTCGCGGACGATATAGGTCAGCGCCTCCTTCTGGTCCCAGGAGTGGTTACCCAGCGTCAGGCAGTCGGCGCCGGCGTCGAACAGCTCACGCGCCGTATTCTCGGTGATCCCGAAGCCGGCGGCGGCGTTCTCGGCGTTGATGACCACGAACTCGAGGCCGAGCTGGCGACGCAACATGGGCAGGTGGTCGGCGAGACCCTCGCGGCCGGACCGGCCGACGACATCTCCAAAAAAGGCGAAACGCATCTAACTATCCTAGCGGACTTCGATCAGCCCGGCTTCCGTCAATATGGCGTCCAGCCGCTGATCGTGCGGCTCCAGCGGCAGATCCTCGACCTCCTGGCCGGCATAGGCGTAACCGAGCAGGAAGGGGCGGTGCTCGGCGCCCAGCGCCGCGATCGCCCGGTCATAGACGCCGGCCCCCTGGCCCAGCCGCCCGCCCCGGCGATCAAAGGCCAGCAGGGGCACGATCAGGGCCGTCGGCGAGACCTGCGGCTGGTCGGCGAGGGGCGCGGGGATTCCGAAGGCGTCCGGCGACAGGGCCGCGCCCGGGGTCCAGGGGCGGAAGATCAGCGGCGCCTCCCGGCTCGCGGCCACCGGCAGGGCGAGGCTGACCCCGGCCTCGGCCAGGGCCGCCATCAGCGGGGCGGGATCAAGCTCGGCGCCCTGGGCGATATAACCCGCCACCGGGCCAGCCCCTAGCCGCGCCAGCGGCGCGTGGGCGGCGGCGCAGGCGCCGGCCTGGGCGTCGGCGGCCGCCAGCGCCAGACGCAGGCTGCGCATCTGCCGGCGCAGAACGGACTTCTGGTGGGAGACAGGGTTCACGGCCCAGGCTCTTAGCCGAACCTGAGGCTCCTGGGGAAATTGTCGTAGGCCGTTGAGATCGGTGCGTTTGCTGCTTACGGCGGATCTAAATGCGAGCTTGGCCCTATGCGCGTTGGCGAATCCGCATCGAGCGTAGGGGCCTCGGACGCCCGCTCACGAGCGCTGCCGACCCGCTACGGGCCTCAGGGACAGGTAAAGGTGTAGGTCCGAGATCGGCGCATGAAGCCGCCCGAAGTGGGCTGATGAGCGTTCGGGTCGTCCACAAAGGAAAATCCGCCAGGACACTGTTCGCCCGCAAAGCGGTTAGCAGCCACCAAAATACGCTGAGCGATGGATGACTCGGTTTCCCCCAGACCGGGATTAGCGTTCACAACCAATAAATGACGGCCACGAGCCACTTCTTCGTGTTGCAAAGTGACCCCTCCGGTGCCCCCCACTCGTGTGTCGGTCCCCGGCGCGGTCGAATACGCGCAACCGCCCAATGCGAGGACTAACGCACCGACAGCAAGACTTCTCATCGGGCTCTCTCCGGCCGCCGCGCGGGCGCGGCAATTCATTTGACGAGGGAAGCGTAGCTAATGTGCTGCGTTCTGCAATCCGCCCTTCTCAACTATTCGCAGCCGGTTTTCGGGGCTAGGCGGCGGATGCCCCACTGGGGGACATGGGACGCAGCGAAAGCCGCTGACCCATCAAGAAGCAAAGGGTGGCGGCGCCGCGAGAACCGTGAAGGACGATTTTAATCCCCTCGGACCTGGATAACCAGGTGGGCGCCATGTGTCCGGGGCCACGGCGCCGGACAGGGACAGCTCCCTTCGAGACAATTAAGGTCGGAGGAATTAGGTTGCCTTCGACGTGAGCCACAGCAGACCCGCCGGGACCTAATCTAGGGCTAGCCCAGGGCGATAACAAGGCGCGTGCGCGGGCCTATTCCGCCGCCAGCTGCTCGATCTTCTTGGCCGCCCCGTCGAGCGCCGCCACGGCCCTGGATTCGATCCGCGCCCGGTCAGACTGCAGGCGGGCGAGTTCGGCCTGCACACCGGACATACGGCTGCGGGAATCCCATAGCTCGTCGGCCAGCAGCAGGGCCGCCATGAGGAAGAGCCGGGTCTCCGTCAGCTGCCCCATGTCCTGGGAGACGGCGCGGACCTGACGGTCGAACAGCCGCACCAGCTCCAGGAGATGGCCCTCCTGGCCATCCTCGCAGCCCACCTGATAGGGCCGGCCGTTCACCTCGATGGTCACCTGGGCCATGGGTCAGTCCTCCCGGATCATGGGGTCGGGGGTTTCGGCGTCAGAGGCCGGCTCGAGGTCGAGCTCCGGCTCGTCCTCCTCGAAGGCTGACGCTTCGACGTCAGGCGCCTCGTCAGCCTCGAGGACCTCGCGAATCTCGGCGATGGCCCGCCCAAGGGCGGCGGAGGCCTCCGCGCCGGCCGCCTCCAGGGCCTTTTCCCGGGCGCGGGCCTCGTCCAGTTCGTCGGCCAGCTTGGCGCGGTCCTGGTCGAACAGGCCGCCGGCCTCCAGCCCGGCGCGACCCTTGGCCGCGCCCAGGCGCTGTTCCAGCAGGGCGATGGCGCGTTCGAGCCGCCGGGCGGCCTGGTCTATGGCGCTCTCGCTAGCGGGATCACGGATCATTCAGGACTCCAGAAGTGTGTCCGTTAATCTATAGCCCGCGCCGGGCGTGGCCTGAAAGCGGCGCATTTCTTGACCGCCGCGCCCGTGCATGCGACCCCGCCAGCCTGCGCCCCGCCCCCTTGCGACCTTCAGACTTCCCGGAACGCTCATGCCCGCACAGCTTCAGACCATGGCCGACGCCATCCGTGTCCTTTCCATGGACGCCGTCCACCGCGCCAAGTCGGGGCACCAGGGCATGCCCATGGGCATGGCCGACGTGGCCACTGTCCTGTGGTCGAAGTTCCTGAAGTATGACGCGACGACGCCGGACTGGGCTGACCGGGACCGGTTCGTCCTGTCGGCGGGCCACGGCTCGATGCTGATCTACGCCCTGCTGCACCTGACCGGCTTCAAGGCCGTGACCATGGACGAAATCAAGAACTTCCGTCAGTGGGGCTCGGCGACCGCCGGCCATCCCGAGTACGGCCATACCCCCGGCGTGGAGACCACCACCGGCCCCCTGGGCCAGGGCATCGCCACGGCTGTGGGCATGGCCATGGCCGAGCGTCATCTGGCCGCCCGCTTCGGCGATGATCTGGTCGACCACCGCACCTGGGTGATCGCCGGCGACGGCTGTCTGATGGAGGGCGTCAGCCAGGAGGCCATCTCCATGGCCGGCCGCTTCAAGCTCAACAAGCTGACCGTCCTGTTCGACGACAACAACACCACCATCGACGGCGAGGCGACCATTTCTGAGACCGGCGACCAGATGGCCCGCTTCAAGGCGGCCGGCTGGGCGGTGAAGGCCGTGGACGGCCACGACTTCGGCAAGATCGCCGCGGCCCTGCGCTGGGCCACGCGGCAGGACAAGCCGACCATGATCGCCTGCAAGACCAAGATCTCGAAAGGCGCGGGCCGCAAGGAAGGCGACCCCCACAGCCACGGCTACACCCTGTTCGACGACGAGATCGCCGATTCCCGCCTGGCCATGGGCTGGAGCCACGAGCCCTTCGTGATCCCTGATGAGGTCTATAAGCCCTGGCGCTCGGCCGGTCGCAAGGGCGGCAAGGCTCGCAAGAGCTGGGAAAAGGCCCTGGGCGCTTCGCCCCTGAAGGCGGAGTTCCAGCGGGCCATGGCCGGCGAACTGCCGCAAAACGCCTTCGAGCGCCTGGACGCCCACATCGCCGAGATGGCCAAGACCGCGCCGGCCAACGCCACCCGCGTCCATTCCGGCGCGGCGCTTGAGCAGCTGGTTCCCGCCATCCCGGAAATGGTCGGCGGCTCGGCCGACCTGACCGGATCGAACAACACCTTCGTCAAGGGCACGCCGGCCTTCGACGCGCCCGACTATGCCGGCCGCTATGTGCATTACGGCATCCGCGAGCACGGCATGGCCGCGGCCATGAACGGCAT
>DJWR01000247.1:0-3792 GCA_002441055.1 Caulobacteraceae bacterium UBA6225
TGCTGCTCACCTTCTTCTATCGGCAAATGCCGCAGGTGATCGAGCGGGGCTATCTCTATATCGCCCAGCCGCCGCTCTATAAGGCGACCAAGGGCAAGTCGATCCGCTACCTGAAGGACGACGCCGATCTGGAGGCCTTCCTGGTCAATGAGGGCGTCGATGGCGCCACCCTGACCCTGGCCAATGGCGAGCGCCTGGCTGGCCCCGACCTGCACGCCCTGGTCCAGACCGCCCGCGGCGCCAAGGCCAATGTGGACCGACTGTCCTCCCGCGCCCCGGCCTTCGCCATCGAGCAGGCGGCCCTGGCCGGACTGCTGGGCGAGAACGGCGACCTCGACGCCGCCGCCAGGCGCCTGAACCTCTACGCCGAAGAAGGCGACGGCCCCTGGAGCGGCGAGACCGCGGCCACCGGCGGCTATGTCTTCAGCCGCGTCCGCCGCGGCGTGTCCGAGCGCGTGGTGCTGGACGACCTGCTGCTGCACGCCGCCGACGCCCTGCGCCTGGCCGAGCGGGCCGCCACCATGGCCGAGACCTTCGCCGCCCCGGCCAGCTTCGCCCGTCGGGACAAGGTGACCACCGTGCGCGGGCCGCTGGACCTGTTCAGCGCGGTGATGGAGGCCGGCCGCCGTGGCCTCGCCATCCAGCGCTATAAGGGCCTGGGTGAAATGAACCCCGACCAGCTGTGGGAAACCACCCTGGACGTGGAGGCCCGCACCCTGCTGCAGGTCAAAGTGGCCCATGCCGACGACGCCGACGGCATGTTCACTCGCCTGATGGGCGACCTGGTCGAACCCCGCCGGGAGTTCATCCAGGAAAACGCCCTGGACGCCGAGGTGGACGTCTAACCCCACAGGCCTGGACAGGTCGCCCCAACTCCTGAACTCTTCGGCTCAGAGGAAACGAGAGCCGGAAACCGGCAGGGAGTTGGGCCATGGCCTTCGACGAATATGCCGAACACGACGGCCTGGGGCTCGCCGCCCTGGTGGCCAAGGGCGAGGTCAGCCCCGCCGAACTGGTCGAGGCCGCCATCGCGCGGGTCGAGCGGCACAATGGCGTGCTGAACGCCGTCGTCCACAAGGCCTATGACGAGGCCCGCGCTGTCGCCGCCGGCGACCTGCCCGATGGCCCCTTCAAGGGCGTACCCTTCCTGATCAAGGATCTGGGCGCCCAGGTGAAGGGCTGGCCACGGACCTCCGGCAGCCGCTTCGCCCAGGTGGCCGCCGACGAGGCCGACAGCGAACTGGTCGCCCGCTATCGCGCCGCGGGCGTCGTCCTGCTGGGCAAGTCCAACACCCCGGAGTTCGGCATTCCCGGCGTGACCAATTCCGACCAGCTGGGCGCCTGCCGCAACCCCTGGAACCCTGACCACATCTCCGGCGGATCGTCTGGCGGGGCGGCCTCGGCCACGGCGGCCGGGATGGTGCCCCTGGCCCACGCCAGCGACGGCCTGGGCTCGATCCGCATTCCTGCCGCCTGCTGCGGCCTGTTCGGCATGAAGATCACCCGCGACCGCACGCCCATCTGCGAAGTGGTCGACGGCGCCCTGGGCTTCTCCGTCCACCATGTGGTCAGCCGCACGGTGCGCGACTCCGCCGCCATGCTGGACGCCACCGGCTATCCGCAGGCTGGCGACCCCTTCCAGGCGCCGGCCAAGGACGGCCCCTATCTGGCCGAGGTGGCCAAAAGCCCAGGCCGCCTGCGCATCGCCTGGTCGGCCGAGACCCCCAGCGGCCGGCCTATCCCCGATGAGATGCTCACCCACCTGCTGCGCACCGTGGAGCTGTTGAAGGGCCTTGGCCACGAGGTGTTCGAGAAGGGCCTGGGGGTGGACTACCGGCAGCTCTATCGCGCCCAGAGCCTGGCCAGCGCCTCCAACTTCTCGGCCAATGTGGCCCGCTGGGTGGAGAAGCTCGGCCGCGAGCCCGGTGAGGACGAACTCGGTCCCCTGGCCCGTCGCGGCTATGAGGCCGGCAAGCGGGTGAACGGGCAGCAGGCCTTCTGGGGCTTCCAGCAGCTGCGCCTGATGAACCGGCAGATCCTGTCGGCCTTCGAGGATTTCGACGTCTATCTGACCCCAGTGATGAGCACGCCGGCCCCCCGGATTGACTGGCTCGACCCCAACATGGCCGACACCCGGGAATTCGATAAGCGCCAGGCGGCCACCTACGCCACCACCCCGCCGGCCAACTTCACCGGCCAACCCTCCATGTCCGTGCCCCTGTGGGAGTCCGAAGAGGGCCTGCCCGTGGGCATGATGTTCACCGGACGCTTCGCCGATGAGGCCACCCTCTACCGTCTGGCCGGCCAGCTGGAGAAGGAACAGTCCTGGAAGGACCGCCGACCGGCCCTGTGGAATTGAGGCTTCAGAACACCATGCCGAGCTTGGCCAAGGTCAGGGCCACGCTGCCAAAGGCGACGAGGGCCACGACTTCGTACCACTTGAACCACGGACCACTCGGCGAACGCATTCTCATATTATCCCCCCCGGGCGTGACAGATCGATGTGAGCGGCTGGCGGCTCAGTAATAGGGCGCCGGCGGGCGCTTGCCCGGCCAGGTCAGATAGCCGCCGGAATCCCGGCCGGCCGCCTCAGTGGGCCGACCTGCGCAGCAGGGACCGGCGGCCACGGCGTGGCCATAGCCGCTGGACTGCTGCGAATAGCTGCGATGTTCGCTGTAGGACTGATGCTGCTCGCCGTAGCTGTGCGCCTGAGGCGGCGGCGGGGGCGCATAGGCGTAGCGCTCCTCCCGATAGGCTTCGCCCCTGTACTGGTCCTGATAGGACTCCGCCCGGGCCTGATAGCCCCCTTGGGTGGCGATATCGGGGCCCTGATAGCGGCGATACTCCCGCTCCCTCCCGACGGCCGAACCCGAGCCAGCGCCCTCGTAGGCGGCATGTCGCCGGGCAGGGTGCGGACGCGCCGCAGGCTTGCTGGCCACCGGCGTGGCGGGGGCGGGTCGGGCGTCTGGACAGGTCGCCTCGGCTGGCGGGCAGGCGCAGCAATTGACGGTCTGGGACAGGACCTGGTCCTGAGGCGCCGGCGCGCTCGCAGGATCGGTGGCGGCCGCCGCGGGCGGAGCGTCCGACTTGGCGAACGGCGGCATGGGCGGGCGGGCGTCACAGGCGGCCAGCCCCAGGGTCAGGCCCAGGGCGACGACAAGTGACGAAACGGCGCGCATACGCATGGCGAGAACTCCCTCGCCCACACGCTGCGCGTTTAGACCTCGTTAACGCTGTAGGATTCTCCCCTCAGGCGAGACGGAGCCGGCGCGCGCATCCCTCAGCAGGCGAACCCCTTGTATTTACGAAACTCTGGCGCAGGCATACCTCACGTCTGGCCGGATCAGCGGGCCCGCCCCGCCCGCACCCAGGTCAGCCAGATCAGCAGGGCCGCGGCCTCGCCGCTCAGGTTCGCCAGCAGGTCGAGGAGATCGCCGTCTCGCCCCAACCCCATGAGGGCCTGGGCGATTTCCACCCCCGCCCCAAGGCTGAGGATCGCCAAAAGCAGCACGGGGCGCGGCCCGAAGGCCAGCAGTCCAAGCCCGGTGAGGACGAAATAGGCCAGGGCGTGACGCACCTTATCCCCCCACAGAAACGGCGCGGGTGTGGCGTCGGCCGGCGCAAGTGAGAGAAACAGAATGGCCAGAAGGCACAGGACGAAGGCGGTCCCGCCATAACGGCGAGCCAGGGGCGAGAGATGCGGGCGAAAGACCATCCCCCTAGCTTGCACGTCAGCCGCGCCGTCTCTAGCTTCGCGGCGTAAAACAGGCGTTTGAAGGATAGGTGCGATGG
>DJWR01000247.1:3888-7969 GCA_002441055.1 Caulobacteraceae bacterium UBA6225
GGCTTTCCCATCCGCGGCGCAGACGTCCTGCCGCTGATCTCCGGGGTGGTGCGGCCGCGCATGGTGGAGGCCCTGAAGATCTGCAAGCAGCACTTCAAGGTGGGCTGCATCACCAACAACATGGTCAGCCACCACAGCCCCGGCGCCGACGGGACGCAGAAGCCCCGGGGGCTGATGGGCGAGATCATGCCCCTGTTCGACCATGTGATCGAAAGCTCCAAGGCCGGCGTGCGCAAGCCTGATCCGCGCATCTATCAGATGATGTGCGAGGCGCTTTCCGTGGCGCCGGCGGCCTGCGTCTATCTCGATGACCTTGGGGTCAACTGCAAGCCTGCCGCCCAGTTGGGCATGAAGGCGATCAAGGTGGTGGATGTGGATCAGACCCTGGCCGAATTGTCCGCCGCCACCGGCCTGACCTTCCCTGTGCCTGAGGCCGCCCAGTGAACCGGCCCGAACGCATGGGCGTCCAGACGGCCCTGGATCAGCTGCAAGGCTGGTCGACGGGGCCAGGCGACCGTGAGGCCCTGGTGAAGACCTTTCGCTTCGACGATTTCAACGCAGCCTTCGGCTTCATGGCCCGGGTGGCCCTGATGGCCGAAAAGCTGGATCACCACCCCGAGTGGTTCAACGTCTACAATCGGGTGGACGTGACCCTGACCACCCATGACGCCGGCGGCGTGACCGAACTGGACGTCAAACTGGCGCAGTTCATGGACCAGATCGCCGGCGCCTGAGGCCCGGACCAAAACAACAGACTGACAGATCTCAGGGAGGGACCAGATGAGCGGACGGGTCGCAGGAAAGAAGGCCTTCATCACCGGGGGCGCCCAGGGGCTCGGCGCCGCCATGGGCGCGGCCCTGGCCGCCGAGGGCGCCAAGGTCACCCTGGCCGATATCAATCACGAAGGCGCCAAGGCCCANNTGGATCTACGCCCTGGAGGAGGCCGACGCGGCCATGGGCGGGCTGTCGGTGCTGATCAACAACGCCGGGATCAGCCGGGGCGGCGACATCGAGCAACTGTCCTATGAGGACTGGAAGCTGGTGATGGGCGTCAATGTGGACTCCGTTTTCCTGGGGACCAAGCATGCGCTGAAATACATGCGCCGGTGCCAGCCGGGCTCGATCATCAATATCAGCTCCATCGCCGGCCTGATCGCCGCCCATAACAGCCCGGTCTATAACGCCTCCAAGGCCGCGGTCTGGCTCCTGTCCAAGGGCATCGCCCTGCATTGCGCCAAGCAGGGGCTGGATATCCGCTCCAACTCCATCCACCCGACCTTTGTGGACACCCCGATCCTCGATCCCCTGCGCCAGCGCTTCGGCAAGGAAGAGGCTGAGAGCAAGCTCGCCCGGCAGGTGCCGCTCGGCCGCATTGGCGCGCCGTCGGACATCGCCAACGCCGCCCTCTATCTGGCCTCCGACGAGAGCCGGTTCATGACCGGAGCCGAGCTCAAACTGGATGGCGGCATCTCGGCCATGTGAGGCCAGGCGCCCGGGGGCGGCCGTCAGTTCACCAGTATGGTGCCCAGCAGAAGGGTCGCCCCGGCCTTGCCCAGGACCCGGTCGGCGTCCCGCTGCAGCTGCCGGGCGATGTAGTCCGCATTGGGCAGGGCGGCAGGGGCGAGCCCGGCGGCATAGACCCGCAGGCTCTGCGAAAAGGCCGCCCTCAGCCTCGGGGTCGACAATTCGGCCGCCTCCCGCAGCTTTTCGTCAGGGATATCGAGGCCGGCCTCCAGGGTCAGGACCGCCCGTCGTCCACGCTCTCCGGCCACGGTGGCGGTCAGGGTGGCAAACTGGATGAACGAGGCGCCGCCGCCCTTCTTCTTGTCGCCCCCCTTGGGCGCGCCGGCCGCAGCCGCCGGGCTGGCGCTCAGGGCCACGAGACCGCTGAACAGGAGGGGCAGGGCGAGGCGCAGGCGATGGATCTGTTCCATAGCGTCGGTGTGCCGCATTCATGGTTAGCGGTCTCTTTACGCCAGGGGTCGAAGACTGCGGCCAAGATTCGCACGGATCATATCGGAGGCCGCCTTGGGCCGTTTCGCACCAGACTCCCTCGACCTCGACGGCAAGGTGATCCTTGTCACCGGCGGCACAGGCTCCTTCGGGCGCCGCTTCATCGATACGGTGCTCAGCCGGTCCGCCCCGCGCAAGCTGATCGTCTACAGCCGCGACGAGTTGAAACAGCACGAGATGCAGATCGACCTGGCTGAGCGCTACGGCCCTGAGGACATGGCACGGATGCGCTTTTTCCTGGGGGATGTGCGCGATCGCCAGCGGCTCACCCTGGCCCTGCGGGGGGTGGACATCGTCATCCACGCCGCGGCCCTGAAACAGGTCCCAGCCGCCGAGTACAATCCCTCGGAGTGCATTCACACCAATGTGCTGGGGGCGGAGAACGTGGTCTGGGCCTGCCTGACCAACCGGGTGAAGAAGGTGGTGGCCCTGTCCACGGACAAGGCCTGCAACCCGGTCAATCTCTACGGCGCCACCAAGCTCGCCTCGGACAAGACCTTTGTAGCCGCCAATAACCTGGCCGGCGACATCGGCACCCGCTTTTCCGTCGTCCGATACGGCAATGTGGTCGGGTCGCGGGGGTCGGTGGCGCCGCTCTTTCAGCGCCTGCTGGATCGGGGCGCCACGGAGCTGCCGATCACAGATCCACGCATGACCCGCTTCCTGATCACCCTGGATGAGGGGGTCGATTTCGTCCTGTCCTCCCTGGACATCATGCGCGGCGGCGAAATCTTCGTGCCGAAGATCCCCTCCACAAAGATCACTGATCTGGCCGAAGCCATGGCGCCAGGCCTGCCGCACAAGGTGGTCGGCATCCGCCCCGGCGAAAAGCTGCACGAGATGATGATCTCCGCCGACGACGCCCGCTCCACCGCCGATCTGGGCGATCGCTACGCCATCGAGCCGGCCTTTGTGGAATACGCCCGCAAGGCGTTCGCCACAGAGCACGGCGTGGTCGCCGAGGACTTCTGCTACGCCAGCGACACCAACGAGGAGTGGCTCACCGGCGATGGCCTCCGGGCGCTGCTGGAAAAGGCCCCCGCAGGCCGCCGTCGCCGCGCCACAGACTGAGGTCCCATGGTCGACTCCTTCCTGCCCTATGGCCGCCAGACCATTGAAGACGATGACATCGCCGCGGTGGCCGACGCCCTGCGCGACGATCTGCTGACCACCGGCCCGCGGGTCGAGGCCTTCGAAGCCGCCTTCGCCGAGGCGGTCGGCGCCGAACACGCCGTGGCCTGCGCCAACGGCACCGCGGCCCTGCATCTGACCATGCTGGCCCTCGGCGTGCGAGAGGGAGACCTCTGCGTCGTGCCCTCCACCACCTTCCTGGCGACGGCCAACTGCGTCCGCTATGTGGGCGCCGAGGTCATCTTCGCCGACGTGGATCCTAACAGCGGTCTGATGCGCCCGCAGGACCTGTCCCGGGCCCTGGAGCAGGCGGCGCCCCGCGCGGTGACGGCGGTTCTGCCGGTTCATCTGCGCGGCGAGGTTCTCGACCTGCCGGCCATTGCGGCCCTGGCCGAATCCGCCGGCGCCGTGGTCGTGGAAGACGCCTGCCACGCCCTTGGGTCAAGCCTGCGGCAGGGGAATGCTGAAATCGCCGTGGGCTCCGGGCGCTGGTCCTCGGCGTCGACCTTCTCCTTCCACCCGGTGAAGACCATCGCCACCGGCGAGGGTGGCATGATCACCACCCCAGACGCTGGCCTGGCCGAGCGCCTGCGGCGCCTGCGCAGCCATGGCATGGTGCGGCCCACGGGGGGCGATCCGTGGTGGTACGAGATGGCTGAGCCGGGCTTCAACTACCGGCTGCCGGACATTCTCTGCGCGCTGGGCCATTCGCAGCTGGCCAAGCTGCCCCGGTTTTCCGCCGCCCGGCAGGCCCTGGCGGCCCGCTACCTTGAGACCCTGACGCCGCTTGCCCCCGCCGTGCGTCCCGCCGCCTCACCGGAGGGCAGCGTGACCACCCCCCACCTGATGTGCGTGCTGATTGACTTCGCAGGCCTGGGAAAGAGCCGTCGGCAGGTGATGGAGGCGTTGAAGGATCGGGGGATCGGCAGCCAGGTG
>DJWR01000245.1:0-6615 GCA_002441055.1 Caulobacteraceae bacterium UBA6225
GGATCGGGGGATCGGCAGCCAGGTGCATTACATCCCTGTCCACACCCAGCCCTATTACCGGGAGCGGTATGGTCAACAGGACCTGCCCGGCGCCCAGGCCTGGTACGACCGCACCCTCAGCCTGCCCCTCTATCCGGGCATGTCACTCGCCGATGTCGACCGGGTCGTTGCGACCCTGGGCGAGGTTCTGGGGCTTTAGGCCGCCAGGCCCGCGGCCTGGATCAGGGTCCGGACCTCGGCCATGCGCTCAGGCGATCGCGCCAGTTCGGCGCGGGTGTCGTCCAGGCGAACGAGCTTCAGCGCCTCGGCCTTGGCCCGGTCGGCGGCTGGCCCTAGGGGCGCGGCCTCGCCACAGGCGAGTTTCAGCAGCAAGGTCAGCCGGGTGGCGGCCGGGGCGTTCGCCCGCGCCAGGCCCTGGGTGACCTTGGCGTCAGCCTCCGCCAGACCCCCAAGATCTCCCAGCTTCTGTTGGATCGGCGAATAGTCCTCGGGCGACAGTCCCCCACGGCCCACGCCCCGATAGAGCTTGGCCAGGGCGAACAGCCTCTGGGCCGCGGAGGTGTCGGGGTTGCGGGCGTCCTTCTCGAAGGCCAGCGAGCCCACCACGGCCGACAGCCAGCGCACGGCCAGCCGCTTATTGGCCGAACCGATGACGTTCTCCACCAGCCACATCAGGGCTTCGGCCTCCTGGAGGGCGCTCTGGCCCTTGCCGAGATAGGCCTCCACGAAGTCGCCGGTGACCAACATCTTGGAGCGGTTCACAAAGGCCTGGTGCACATCGTCCAGGGGCACAAGGTCGCCAGCCGCCGCCGTCAGGGCCATGGCCAGGCCGCGCAGCAGGTCGATCTCGCCGGCCCCATCATTGGGCTTGAGCCGGCGGGGGCCGTTGAGCTCCTTGAGCACCCGCTTGGTGATGGCGCTGCGCACAGCGCGGAAGTCCTCGGTGGCCAGCCACTTGGCCAGGCGTTGAGCCGGCTCTGACAGCTCAGGCATGATCTTGGCCACCGAAGGCTCAACCCGGATGAGCGCGTCAACCGCATCATGGGCGGCCAGGCGGGTCATGGCCGCCAGGCGAACCCCCAGGTCCAGATCCTTGCCGATCAGCCCGTCCAGGCCGGCTGAGGAGCCGAGGATTTCAGCCAGGGGCTGTTCAATGGTTTGCAGGGCCAGGCCCCGGGGCGGGCCGGCGATGGGCGCGGCGTCCGCCAGGTCCAGAAGGCGCGAGACCTTGTCGCTCCAGTTGCGGGCTGGCGCGATGGAGGCGGCGACTCCGGCCCCCAGCAGATAGGCCCGGTCGGGCGCATGGGAAATCCGCTCGGCGGCCGCGGCGAAGCCTTCCTTGTCCACGTCGGGCAGGTCGCCCCGGCGGGCGTCCCCGAGCAGCCGCTCGATGGCCCGTTCCACCAGGCCCTGAAAGGACCGCATGATCTCGTGGATCGAAATGCCGCGGGCCTGGGACTCCGGAACGGCGATTTTCTGGATGGCGTGCTGCAGCTCGACCCCGGAGGCCTCCAGCCGCTCCACCAGATCAGCCCGATGCAACAGCTCAAAGGCGGTGGCGTGATTGCGGGCCAGCCAGCCGTCCAGCAGACGACCAATCCGTTCGCGGGCGTGAACTGTATAAAGGTCCTGCGGCGTCACGCAGAGGGGATCGTTGCGCTCTGGCGCCTTCTTGACCTTGGCGGTGTCCGGCAAACCCAGGGACTGGATGACGACACTCTGAAACTCGTTGGTCTCAGGGTCCATGGACTCCTTAATGACCCGGGCCGAGGCCACCCGCCGCTCAGCGATCAGCTCCTCGGCCACGGCGACAGCCTGCCCGCGGTTTTCGGTCGCCATCTCCAACGTCCAGCCGGAGCCGACCGTCTTCCTTACAAACACCTCGTAATGCACTTTAGGCCGTTCCATCTGGTCGCTCCCCAGGACCTTGGACACACAGTGCCCCAATAGAATTAAGCTCCTCTTGATGCTGGAACGGCTTATTCTGTCGGGAATTTAACCTTGTCCGGTTCGGCGACGCCACATTGAGGCCATCAGGGCGAACCACTAGCTGCGCCACAACGCCGAAGTCTTCAGGAGCTCTTTTCCTATGGCCAACATCACTCTGGTCGATGACGACGAGAACATCGTCACCTCGGTCAGCCTCGCCCTGGAAAGCCACGGCCACGCCGTGAAGGCCTTCTATGACGGCGCCGCCGGCCTGGCNNACCTCCAAGGACGATGAGATCGACGAAATCCTTGGCTTCAACCTCGGCGCCGATGACTACATCCATAAGCCTTTCAGCCAGCGTCTGTTGCTGGAACGGGTGAAGGCGGTCCTGCGGCGGGCCAGCGCCGATGGCGGCGAAGGGGTGGCCGGACCGGCGTCCGAGAGCGAGGCGCGGGCCTTGAAGCGGGGCCGGCTGACCCTCGACCCCGCCCGCCATGACTGCCTCTGGGAGGACCGGCCGGTGAAGCTCACCGTCACCGAATTCCTGCTGCTGCAGTCCCTGGCCCAGCGCCCTGGATTCGTGAAGAGCCGCGACAACCTGATGGACGCGGCCTACGACGATCAGGTCTATGTGGACGACCGCACCATCGACAGCCACATCAAGCGCATGCGCAAGAAGTTCCGCGAGATCGACCCTGAGTTCGACGCAATCGAAACCCTCTATGGCGTCGGATACCGCTATCGCGAGTCCTGAACGACCGCCCCGGCGCAGGCGGTGGCCGTGGCTGCCCGGCTCGCGCCTGGGTCGGCTGATCATCGTCCTGAATCTGGTCGGGCTGACGATCCTGATCTCCGGCGCCCTGGTGCTGAACGAGTTGCGCCGGGGATTGGTCAATGCGCGCATCGACAGCCTGACCACCCAGGGCGAGCTGCTGGCCACCATCATCGATCAGGCCGCCACGGTGGGCGAGCCCGAGCCGATGATGGACGGCGCTTACGCCTCTGAGATCCTCCAGCTCCTGTCCAATCCCCGGTCGCAACGGGCCAGGCTCTTCGACGCCGAAGGCCGGCTGATCGCAGACTCCTATTGGGTTTCGGATCGGGTGGAGTGGCGGACCCTGCCCCCGGCCAGGGCCCGCGGCGACGGGCCTGGCCTCGATCTCAATCTCAGCGGCGGCGCCGAAGACTCCCCCGAAAGCGCCGAGGCGGCCAAGGCCGAGGCCGCCCTGAGGGCGGAGGTGAACACCGCCCTGCGCGGGGTCCATTGGGCGGGCCTGCGGGTGGGCGTGGATGGCGAGCGGGTGGTGTCGGTGTCCATCCCCATCCAGCATGTGAAGGCCGTGCTGGGGGTGCTGACCCTGGAAGCCCGCGATGTGGACGAGATCATCGCCGCCGAACGGGCCGCCCTGCTGCCCTTCATCCTGATCGCCATCGGCGTCTCGCTGATGAGTTCGCTGCTGTTGAACCGGCTGGTGGCCCACCCCGTCCGCCGGCTGGCCCGGGCCGCCGACCGGGTGCGCCTGGCCCGGGCGCGGGCGATCTCGGTCCCCGACATCTCCCGGCGGGACGACGAATTGGGCGACCTGTCCCGCTCACTGGAGGACATGACCCACGCCCTGTCGGAGCGGATCGACGCCATCGAGCGCTTCGCCGCCGACGTGGCCCACGAAATCCGCAACCCCCTGACCTCCCTGCGCTCAGCGGTTGAAACCCTGGGTCTGGTGGAGGAGCCCGCCGCCCGGGACCGGTTGATGGCGGTGCTGCAGAACGATGTGCAACGGCTGGACCGCCTGGTCACCGACATCTCCAACGCCTCGCGCCTGGACGCCGAACTGTCGCGGGAGCCGCCGACGCCGGTGGATCTGAGGCGGCTCATCTCCGACGTGGTCTCCCTCTACCAGGCCACCGCCCGGCCGGGGGAAGCCGCCGTCACCTTCACGGTTCCGGAAGGGGTGGAGAGCGTCATGGTCTCCGGCCAGGAGGGCGCCCTGGGCCAGGTGCTGCGCAATCTGATCGACAACGCCAGGTCCTTCAGCGCCCCGGACGGCGTGGTCCGCGTCTCGCTCGGCCGCCAGAAGGGCCAGGCCCTGATCACCGTGGACGATGATGGTCCAGGCATACCCCCGGAGAACCTGGAGAGCATTTTCGAGCGCTTCTACACCTCCCGGCCCAAGGGGGCGGCCTTCGGGGGCAATTCCGGCCTGGGCCTGTCCATCGCCCGCCAGATCATCCTGGCCCACAACGGCACGATCAGGGCCGAGAACCGCCCGCGGATTGATGATGACGCCACAGGGACCACCCCCGACGCGGCGGGCGAAGTGGCCGGCGCCCGGTTCACCGTCGTCCTGCCCGAGGCCCGCCGGTGATCCTTCACGCTGGCCTGATCGCCAGGCCCGGGCCCGTCGGCTGGCGGGGCGTGCTCATCGAGGGGCCCTCCGGGGCCGGAAAGAGCGACCTCGCCCTTAGATGCCTCGACCATGGCTTTCGCCTGGTGGCCGACGATCGGGTGGTGATCTGGGTTTCGGGAGGACGCCTGTTTGGCCGCGCCCCCGACAGCCTGGCGGGCCAGATGGAGATTCGAGGGCTCGGCGTCCGACAGGTGAGCGCCCTCGCCCTGGCGCCGATCGCCCTGTGGATTCGCCTGGGAACGCCGGAGCGGCTGCCCGATCTCGAAACTGTGACACATCTTGGGGTGGAAACACCCCTGCTAACGCTCGTGGCGCTGGAGAATTCCGCCCCTGTGAAACTGAGTCACGCCCTGGACACACTTGGATGACGTGCGGAAGGCGCGTATCACAGCCGGCTTCTGGCCTGCATCCTGCGACAGCGCGGCCGACAGGGGATAACCTTTGAGAGCGTGGGCATGATCGGGCTCGTGATCGTCACGCACGGGCGATTGGCCGCCGAGTTCGTGTCGGCGATGGAGCATGTGGTGGGACCGCAGAGCGCGGTCGAAGCCATCTGCATCGGACCCGAGGACGATATGGAACGCCGCNNGACATGTTCGGCGGCACGCCGTCGAACCTGGCCATTTCGGTGATGGAACAGACCCGGGCCGAGGTGATCGCCGGCCTCAACCTGCCCATGTTGATCAAGCTGGCCAGCGTCCGCACCCGGTGCGGGCTGGAGGACTGTGTGTCCGCCGCCCAGGAGGCCGGACGCAAATACATCTCCGTGGCCTCCTACGTCCTGGCAGGCGAAAAATGAGCGCCGAACGGACGGTCGAGATCCTCAACAAGCGGGGTCTGCACGCCCGCGCCTCGGCCAAGTTNNNNTGGGCCTGATGATGCTGGCCGCCGGTCCCGGCAGCACAATCCACATCGCCGCCGAGGGCGAGCAGGCGGCTGACGCCCTTGAGGCGCTCTGCGCCCTGGTGGCCGCCCGCTTCGACGAAGATCAGTAGCCGGCGCAGCCCGCCTCAGGCCTTCAGCTTGTAGCCGGTGCGGAAGATCCAGATGATCGCGCCCAGGCAGAGCGCCATGAAGCCGAGCGTCATGGCGATGCTGATGCCGATGTCCACGTCGGACACCCCGTAGAAGCTCCAGCGGAAGCCGCTCACCAGATAGACCACCGGGTTGAACAGGGTGATGGTCTGCCAGACCGGCGGCAGCATGCTGATCGAATAGAAGCTGCCACCCAGGAAGGTCAGCGGCATGACCACCAGCATGGGGATGATCTGCAGTTTCTCCCAGCCATCGGCCCAGACCCCGATGACGAAGCCGAACAGGCTGAAGGTCACCGCGGTCAGCACCAGGAAGCTGATCATCACCAGGGGATGGGCGATTTCGTAGGGCACGAAAATCCGCGCCGTGGCCAGGATGATGAGGCCCAGGATGATCGACTTGGTGGCTGCGGCCCCCACATAGCCGGCCACGATCTCCACCACCGAGATGGGCGCGGAAAGCACCTCATAAATCGTGCCGGAGAACTTGGGCATGTAGATGCCGAAGGAGGCGTTGGAGATGCTCTCCGTCAGCAGGGACAACATGATCAGGCCCGGAATGATGAAGGCGCCGTAGCTGACCCCGTCGATCTCCACCATTCGTGAGCCGATGGCCGAACCGAACACCACGAAATAGAGCGAGGTGGAAATGACCGGCGAGGCGATGGACTGCATCAGGGTGCGCCAGGTGCGCGCCAGCTCGAACTGATAGATGGCCTTGACCGCATAGAGGTTCATTGGGGAGCCCTCACCAGGCTGACGAAGATGTCTTCCAGGGAGCTCTGCTTGGTCTGCAGGTCCTTGAAGTCGATGCCGTTGGCCTCCAGCCTGCGCAGCAGGGCGGCGATGCCGGTGTCCTCGGCCTGGGCGTCGAAGGTGTAGATCAGCTCATGGCCCTCGGCCGCCAGCTCCAGGGGCTCTCCGGCCAGCTCCGGCGGAATGGCGGTCAGGGGCGACTGCAGATGCAGGGTCAGCCGCCGCTCGCCCAGCTGGCGCATCAGGACGTCCTTGTCCTGGACCAGGATGATCTCGCCCTTGCGGATCACCCCGATCCGGTCGGCCATCTCCTCGGCCTCCTCGATATAGTGGGTGGTCAGGATGATGGTGACGCCGCTTTCGCGCAGGGACCGCACCATCTCCCACATGTCCCGGCGCAGCTCCACATCGACGCCAGCGGTGGGCTCGTCGAGGAACAGGATCTTCGGCTCGTGGGACAGGGCCTTGGCGATCATCACCCGGCGCT
>DJWR01000245.1:6622-6761 GCA_002441055.1 Caulobacteraceae bacterium UBA6225
GGCCATGATCTTGGAGTCCTTCTTGTCCCACAGGGACAGGTCCTTGAGCACCTTCTCCAGATAGGCGGGGTTCGGCGGCCGACCGAACAGGCCGCGGCTGAACTTGACCGTGTCCCACACCGTCTCGAAGGCGTCGGTG
>DJWR01000245.1:6834-20434 GCA_002441055.1 Caulobacteraceae bacterium UBA6225
CCCAGCAGGGCGAAGATCTCGCCCTCGCGGATCTCCAGATCGACGCCCTTGAGGGCCGCAAAGCCTCCGGCATAGGTCTTGGTCAGACCCTTTACGGAAATAATCGATGACAACCGCAGCACTCCCCCTCGGCGTCCCAGATAGGCGCCCCGGCGCGGCGAGGCTAGACCTTAGGACGCCTAAAGGTTGTCCGCGCCGACAGGGGGCTGTGGGAAAACTGACGCCCGGCCTCAGGCCATATCGCCCGGGGCGGTTCCCATGGGCCGCAGGCCAAGCTCGGCCATGAGGGCTGCATCCGTGTCCTTGTCCGGGTTGCTGGTGGTCAAAAGCTTGCCGCCCACGAACATGGAGTTGGCCCCAGCCAGGAAGCACAGCGCCTGCAGTTCCCGCGACATGTGCTCGCGACCAGCCGACAGGCGCACCACCGCCTTGGGGCAGACGATGCGGGCGACCGCGATCATGCGCACGAATTCCAGCCCGTCCACCGCCTCGCTGTCGCCCAGCGGCGTGCCCGGAATGGGCATCAGGTCGTTGATCGGCAGGCTGTCGGGATGGGCGGGCAGGGTGGCGAGCGCATGCAGCAGGCCCGCCCGGTCACGGCGGGTCTCGCCCATGCCGACAATGCCGCCGCAGCAGGTGGACAGGCCTGCGTCCCGCACCGCCGCCAGGGTGTCCAGCCGGTCCTGATAGGTCCGCGTGGTCACCACCTGGTCGTAATAGTCCGGCCCGGTGTCCAGGTTGTGGTTGTAGTAGTCGAGACCCGCGTCCTTGAGCGCCTTGGCCTGCTCCGGCTTCAGCATGCCCAGCGTCGCACAGGTCTCAAGGCCCAGCGCCTTCACGCCGGAGATCATGGCCGCCACCTTGGGCAGGTCGCGATCCTTCAGGTCGCGCCAGGCCGCTCCCATACAGAAGCGCTGAGCGCCGCCGGCCTTGGCCTCGGCGGCCGCGGCGATCACCGTGTCGGCCTCCATCAGCTTGGTGGCGGCCACGCCGGTGTTGAAGTGCTGGGACTGGCTGCAATAGCCGCAGTTCTCGGCGCAGCCGCCGGTCTTCACTGACAATAGTTGCGACAGCTGCACCTCGGACGGATCGAACCAGCGGCGGTGGATGGCCGCGGCCTCGAACACCAACTCCATGAAGGGGCGCTCGAAAAGCGCCTCGATTTCCTCCAACGTCCAGTCGAAACGCGGCTGGGCGGGGTCGACATGGCGGATCGGGGCGTTCATGGGGAGCACTCCTGGTCTGCGCCGCGGCGCAATCGCTATGGCCTCCCCTATAGGATGCTTGGCCGGGGAGGAAAACGCCTTCGAATCGGAGCCGACCCTTGAGCGTTCCCCCGGAAGAGACCGAACTGAAATTCCTCTGCGACCCGGCCGATATCGAAGCCGTGTTGGGCGCCGCGCCGGCGGGTGAGGACGGCGCCATCGATCTGGCGGCCATCTATTTCGACACGCCTGACCGTCGCCTGCGCGACCTGGGGGCTGGCTTGCGCATCCGCCAGGAGCCGCAAGGCCGCCGTCAGACCCTGAAGGCCGGCAAGGGTCTGCGCCGCCAGGAGCACGAGATCGCCGTCGACAGCGATCAGCTTGATCTCAGCCACGCCCCCCTGCGCGATCTTCTGGGGGAGGAGCAGGCGTCACGTCTGGAGCCCTTGTTCGCCGTCCAGGTCCGTCGGCGGGCGCGCAACCTGGTCTGGGAGGACGCCCAGATCGAACTGACCCTGGACGAGGGTGAGATCCTGGCCGGCGGCCGGCGCACGACCCTGTGCGAGGTCGAGCTTGAGCTGAAGGCCGGTCAGCCCACGGCCCTCTTCTCCCTGGCACGGCAGCTGTGCGAGGCCGCCCCCCTCTATCTGAGCTTCGAGACCAAGGCCGACCGGGGCTTCGCCCTGGTGGAGGGCGAGGCCGAGTCCCGGCGCCACGACCAGGCTGGCCTTGCGCCGGCGATGTCAGCCTCGGCCGCCTTCCAGGCCATCGCCCGCTCGGCCCTGGCGCAGATCGCCGCCAACGGTTTGATCCTCCGTCGCGGCGGCGACTCCCCCGAAGCCGTCCATCAGTTGCGGGTGGCGGTCCGACGCCTGCGCAGCGCCATGAGCACCTTCAAGTCCCTGGTGGCCGGGCCTGAGCTGGATGGGCTGAAGGGCGAGCTCAAATGGCTGGCCGGCGCTTGCGATGAAGCGCGCAACCTGGATGTCTTCCTGGAGGAGACCTACCGCCCCGCCGCAAAGGGCAAGGCCGCCATTCATGGGCTCGCCGATCTTGGCCAGGCCCTGGAGGCCGCCCGCGGCCGGGCCTACGCCCGGGCGCGGGGGGCGGCGGCCTCCACCCGCTTCCGCGCCCTGCTGCTCGACCTGCATGCCTGGATCGAGACCGGCGACTGGCTGACAAGGACGGACGATGCGGGCGGCCTGGCCACCGACTTCGCCATCCAGGCCCTGGGCGCGCGCCGACGCAAGCTGGCCAAGCAGGGCCGCGGGCTGATGGAGCTGTCGGACGCGGAGCGCCATCAGGTGCGGATTCAGGCCAAGAAACTGCGCTATGCCGCCGAGGCCTTTCGCCCCCTGTTGAAGGACAAGGCCGCGCGGCGCCTGATCAAGAAGGTCAAGGCTCTGCAGACCGCGCTAGGCGCCCTGAACGACCGGGCCACCGCTGAGGCCCTGCTGACCAGCCTCGCTCTGGAGGGACCAGCCCTCTACGCCGCCGGACATCTGGCCGGTGAAGTGGCCGCCGACCGGGACCAGCGGCTGCGGGCCGCCGCCCGGGCCTGGAGCGCCTATCGCGAGGTCGATGACCCCTGGTAAGGAAGATATAAGGATATCTTTATACGATCCTTGCTCCGGACCGGCGTCCCGGCTATAGAGCGCCAAAACCGCATCTTTGGCGCGCCATGCGCGCGCCGGCGACAGGACCGCAGGACCCACCGACATGACCGACTATATCGTCAAGGACATCAGCCTGGCTGACTTTGGCCGCAAGGAAATCGAGATCGCCGAGACCGAAATGCCCGGTCTGATGGCGACCCGTGAAGAGTTCGGCCCCAGCCAGCCCCTGAAGGGCGCGCGGATCGCCGGCTCCCTGCACATGACGATTCAGACCGCGGTGCTGATCCAGACCCTGGAAGCCCTCGGCGCCGAAGTCCGCTGGGCCTCGTGCAACATCTTCTCCACCCAGGACCACGCCGCCGCCGCCATCGCCGCGGCCGGCACGCCTGTGTTCGCCATCAAGGGCGAGACCCTGGTGGAGTACTGGGAGTACGCCCACAAGATCTTCGAATGGGCCGACGGCGGCTATCCGAACCTGATCCTGGACGATGGCGGCGACGCCACCCTGCTGACCGTGCTGGGCCCCAAGGCCGAGAAGGACCCCTCGGTCCTGAACAACCCGCAGAACGAGGAAGAAGAAGCCCTCTATGCGGTGATGAAGCGCTACCTGAAGGAAAAGCCGGGCTTCTATTCGGCCATCCGCGCGGCCATCAAGGGCGTGTCCGAAGAGACCACCACGGGGGTTCATCGCCTCTATCAGATGGCCGAGCGGGGCGAGCTGCCCTACCCCGCCATCAATGTGAACGACAGCGTCACCAAGTCGAAGTTCGACAACCTCTATGGCTGCCGTGAGAGCCTGGTGGACGCCATCCGCCGCGGCACCGACGTGATGCTGGCCGGCAAGACCGCCGTGGTCATGGGCTATGGCGATGTGGGCAAGGGCTCGGCCGCTTCGCTCCGCAATGGCGGCGCCCGGGTCATGGTCACCGAGGTCGACCCGATCTGCGCCCTGCAGGCGGCGATGGAAGGCTATGAGGTCGTCACCGTCGAGGACGTGGCCGACAAGGCCGATATCTTCGTCACCGCCACCGGCAACAAGGACGTGCTGACCGTCGAACACATGCGGGCGATGAAGAACAACGCCATCGTCTGCAACATCGGCCACTTCGACAACGAAATCGACGTNNCATCGGCCACTTCGACTCCGAGATCCAGATCGCCGGCCTGCGCAACTTCAAGTGGGACAAGATCAAGGACCAGGTCCACCACGTGGAATTCCCCGACGGCAAGAAGATCATCGTCCTGTCGGAAGGCCGCCTGGTGAACCTGGGCAACGCCACGGGCCATCCGAGCTTCGTGATGAGCGCCTCCTTCACCAACCAGACCCTGGCGCAGATCGAGCTGTGGCAGAATGGCGGCAAGTACGAGACCAAGGTCTACACCCTGCCCAAGCACCTGGATGAGAAGGTCGCCATCCTTCACCTGGAAAAGCTCGGCGCCAAGCTGACCCGCCTCAGCAAGGACCAGGCCGACTATATCGGCGTGCCGGAAGCCGGTCCGTTCAAGCCGGATCACTACCGCTACTAGAACTTCTTTAGACGCTCCCGTTTCAGGCGGGAGAATTATTTGCAACGCCGCGTCGAGGCCCCTTGCGGGTCCCGGCGCGGCGGCTCTCTATGCGGCCCTCATGCCGCTCGCCCTCATCATCTCCAGTCATGTCGCCGCCAGCCGTGTCGGCGGCTCCGCCCAGGCCCTGGCCCTCGCCCCGTTCAAGGTGGACGCCATGGTCGTGCCCACCGTGCTCTATGGGCGTCACCCCGGCTGGGGACCGCCCGGGGGCGCGGCCGTGCCGGTGGAAGCCATCGACGGCATGCTCGACGGCATCGAGGCCAATGGCCTGTTCTCCCAGGTCGATCTGGTGATCACCGGCTATTTCGCCAGCAGTCCCCAGGTGCGGGCCGCCGCCCGGGCCATCGACGCCATCCGCGCCGCCCCCAGAGAGGCGAGCGCCCGCAAGCCCTTCGTCGTCATCGACCCGACGCTCGGGGACGCCGGCAAGGGCCTCTATGTGCCCATCGACGTGGCCGAGGCCGTCACCGCCGACCTGGTCCCCAGGGCCGATCTCGTGGCCTGCAACACCTGGGAGCTGCAGCGGCTCACCGGAGCCGAGACCCGCAATCCGGCCCAGGCCCTGGCGGGCGCCCGACTGCTGGGCAAGCCTGCTCTCATCTCCTCAGTGGTCCGCGACGACGAGGTCGGCGTGATCTATGCCGACCGCAAGGAAGCCTGGCTGGCGGCCCATCCCCGCGCCCCCGAAGCGCCCAAGGGCACCGGCGACCTGCTTTCGGCCCTCTATGGCGCGGCCGTGCTGGACGGCCTGGCGCCGGCCTACGCCCTGCCCAGGGCCGTGGGCGGGGTGGCCGAGACCGTCTCGGCGGCCCATATGTGGAAGGCCAAGGAGCTTCCCCTGGTGGCCATGGCCCAGCGGCTGAAGGCCACCTCGCCGCATGTCCGCATGGAGCGTCTGAACTGACCGCCGCCCCTGTTCCCGAGATCCACGGCTACGCCGCCACAGGCTTCGAAGCCGTCACCGCCGCCTTCGAGGCCAATTTCGCGCAAGGCCATGAGCTCGGCGCGCGGTTCTCCCTGGTCCGCCAAGGCGAGCTGATCGTCGACCTGTGGGCCGGCCACGCTGATAGGGCGCGCAGCCAGCCGTTCTGCGCCGACACCCTGACTCCGCTGTTTTCCACCACCAAGGCCGTGGCCGCCCTGATGGTCGCCCGCCTCATCGACCAGGGGCGACTAGCCTATGACCAGCCCGTCGCCGAGGTCTGGCCGGCGTTCGCACAAGCCGGCAAGGGCGAGATCACGGTGGAACAGGCCCTGTCCCACCAGGCGGGCCTGTCGGGCTTCGTCGAGGAGATCGAGCCTTCCCTGTGGTTCGACTGGGACGCCACTTGCGAAAAGCTCGCGGCCATAGCCCCGCTCTGGCCGCCGGGGACCGCCAGCGGCTATCACCCGGTGACCTATGGCTATCTGGCGGGCGAGATCTTCCGCCGGGTGGACGGCCGCACCATGGGGACGGCCCTGCGGGAAGACCTCGCCGGCCCCTTCGAGCTGGACCTCTGGATCGGCCTGCCGGACGCCGAGCATGGTCGCTGCGCCGAGTTGCAGCGGCCGCCGGCCTTTCCCGACTTCGGCGAGATCAACGCGCCCACCAAGGCCGCCTTCCTGGAGCCCTGGTCATCCCCCGGCGGCCGCGGCCAGGCGGAATGGCGCCGGGCGGAGATCCCCTCGGCCAATGGCCATGCCACGGCGCCGGCGCTCGCCAAGCTCATGGGCGCGCTCGCCCAAGGGGGCTGGCTGGATGGCGAGATGATCCTCTCGCCCGCCCTGATCGCCGAGATGGCCCGCGAGCGGATCGCAGGGCAAGACCTCGTGCTTCCGTTCGAGATGAGCTGGGGCGCCGGCGTCATGCGCAATGGGCCGCTGAAGCCCTGGGGGCCGGGGGAAGAGACCTTCGGCCACTCCGGCTGGGGCGGCTCCTGCGCCTTCGCCGACCCGCAGACCGGGCTGGCCGGCGCCTATGTGATGAACAAGCAGTCGGCCCACCTGCTGGGTGACCCCCGCGCCCGGCGGATGATCGAGACGGCCTACGCCAGTCTCTAGGACAGGCGGTCGCGGAACTCGGTGTAGTCGAATTCCCGCACCATCCGCAGGGCGTCGGTGTCGCTGTTCCACAGCGCGATGGCCGGCAGGGGCACGCCGTTGAAGGTGTTGATCTTGACCATCGAATAGTGCGCCTGGTCGAGGAAGGCGATGCGGGTCCCTGGCGCGGGCCTCGCCGCGAACCGATAGTCGCCGATGATGTCGCCGGCCAGGCAGGACGGCCCGCCCAGACGCAGGGTCACGCCCCCCTCGGCCTCATTCAGCATGGCGGGCCGATAGGGCGCCTCGATCACATCGGGCATGTGGCAGGTGGCCGAAATGTCGGTGATGCCGATGGCCATGCCGTTGTCGAAGACGTCCAGCACCTCGCCCACCAGGATGCCGGCGTCCAGCGCAATGGCTTCGCCAGGCTCGAGGAACAACTCGACCCTGTGCCGGGCCTTCACATCGCGCAGGAAGGCGACCAGCGCCTCGCGGTCATAATCGGCGCGGGTGATGTGATGGCCGCCGCCGAGGTTCACCCACTTGATCTGGGCGCCCAGCACGGCTGCGATCTTCGGCTCCAGCGAAGCCCAGATGCGGCTCAAGGGTTCGAAGCCCTGTTCGCAGAGCGCATGGATGTGCAGGCCGTCGACGCCGCGCAGGCTTTCCGCGCTCAACTGCGAGACCGGGAATCCCAGGCGGGAGCCGATCTGGCAGGGGTCGTACTTGGCGACCTCGGCCTCGCTGTGCTCGGGGTTCAGGCGCAGACCGATCTGGAAGGTCTCGCCAGCCCCCCGCGCCGCATCGATCAGACCCTGAAACCGCGCGATCTGGTCGGGGGAATTGAAGATCACCGTGTCCGACAGCTTCAGGATTTCCGGCAGGTCGGAGGCCTTATAGGCCGGCGAATAGGTGGTCAGCTCCCCGCGATAAAACTCCCGCGCCAGCCGCGCCTCCCACAGGCCTGAGGCGCAGACCCCGTCCAGGTGCTCGCCCACGAGGCCGGCCAGCGACCACATGGAAAAGGCCTTCAGCGCCAGCAGCACCTGGGCCCCGCCCCGATGGCTCACATCGGCCAGGACGGAGAGGTTCCGCGCGATCGCGGCCTCATCCACCACGAAACAGGGGGACGGAACCCGCGACAGGTCGAAACGGGCGAACGCGCCGGCGCCGCCGGCCTTGGTCTCCATGGCGCTCTAGAAGTCCAGGGGAGCGGCCAGCTCCCGCATCTTCCAGGGCAGGCCGTGCTTGTTCAGCATGTCCATGAACGGNNCCGGTGGTGTAGCTGACCGCCTGGCTGCCGGTCTCGGCATAGGCCTCTTCGTGGTCGCAGACATTGTTGATGTAGATGGTCTTCTGGACCCCGTCCTTCAGACCCGTGGCGATGGTGCCGATATTGGTCTTGCCCTTGGTGCGCGGGCCGAGCGACGCCGGCTCGGGCAAGAGCGCCTTCAGGAACTGCAGCGGGATGATCTCGCGGCCCTCGAACATCACCGGATCGATCCGCAGCATGCCCACATTGCCCAGCACGTCGAGGTGCTTGAGATAGGCGTCGCCGAAGGTCATCCAGAACCGGATGCGCTTGATTTCTGGATAGAATTTGGCCAGCGACTCCAGCTCCTCATGGTACATGAGGTACATGTTCTTTTCGCCCACCTGGTCGAAGTCGAACACCTGCTTCTTGGCTAGGGCCGGCCCCTCGACCCACTGGCCGTTCTCCCAGTGCCGCGAGGGCGCGGTCACTTCGCGCAGATTGATCTCAGGATTGAAGTTGGTGGCGAAGGGGTGGCCGTGGTCGCCGCCATTACAGTCGAGGATGTCCAGGGTCTCGATGGAATCCAGCAGATGCTTGGCCGTGTAGGTGGTGAACACCGAGGTCACGCCGGGATCGAAGCCGCAGCCCAGCAGGGCCATCAGCCCGGCCTCCTTGAAGCGGTCCTGATAGGCCCACTGCCAGCTGTATTCGAACTTGGCCTCGTCCTTCGGCTCGTAATTGGCCGTGTCGAGATAGTTCACGCCCGCCGCCAGACAGGCCTCCATGATCGCCAGGTCCTGATAGGGCAAAGCGAGGTTCACCACGAGGACGGGCTTCACCTGCTCAATCAGCGCCGTGGTCGCGGCGATGTCGTCAGCGTCCAGGGCGGCGGTCTCCACCACCACGCCGGTGCGGGCCTTCACCGACTCTGCAATGGCGTCGCACTTGGCCTTGGTGCGGCTGGCGAGCGTAATGTGGCTGAAGATCTCAGGGGACATGGCCATCTTGTGGACCGCCACCGATCCCACGCCGCCTGCCCCAATAACCAGAACTCTGCTCATCTCGCGCCCTTCCCTGCCGCCAGCGGCAAATCACAGTCCCAAAACGCCCGACCCGCGGGGATGGGGCCATATCACGGGACGGGGCGCGGGGCTAATGGCCGGGCGATGTGTCGCGGTGAAGGTTCGGTGACAGGGGCCTTCAAGAGGGGACACGAAGGACACCAAGGGACGCAAAGGACACGAAGGCGATGGGGCAGACGCCCATTCCCCCTCCCCCACCCCCGTCACCCCCGGGCTTGACCCGGGGGTCCATGCACACCGCGGCCGACCCCGTGTTCATGGATGGTCGGATCAAGTCCGACCATGACGGGGGATTGGCTGAACGCCCCGAGACCGCCCTCGTCCTTCGAGGCCGCTCCGCGGCGCCTCAGGATGAGGACGACTGGGACGCCCGCCCGCACCCACCCTCCTCATGCTGAGGTGCGAGCGCCAGCGAGCCTCGAAGCACGCAAGGCCCCGCCCCGCGCCCGCCGCAGGCGCCGTCAAGAACGGACACGAAGGACACGAAGGATCGCAAAGGACACAAAGGCTTGGCCGCCGCGCCTTCGTGCCCTTCGTCTGTCTTCGTGTCCTTCGTGTCCCCTCTTCCCTCCTGTCCACGTCCGAACTCCGCCGGACTCACCCCCGGTCCCATGCTCAGATGCCCGCAACGCCGCACGGAGCCCGCCCCATGACCGACCACGCCACAGCCTTCCACGCCCTGCACGCGGGCCCCGAGGTCCTGATCCTGCCCAATGCCTGGGACGCCGCCAGCGCGGCCCTGATGGCGGCCGCCGGGGCCAAGGCCGTGGCCACCTCCTCGGCCGCCGTGGCCTGGGCGCAGGGGTTTCCCGACGGCGACGCCCTGCCGGTCAGCCGCCTGATTGCGGTGACCCGCGACGTGGTCCGCGTCACCAACCTCCCCGTCACCGCCGATATCGAGGGCGGCTACACCGACGATCTCGCAAGCCTCGCCGAGACCATCCGCCAGGTGGTGGGCGCCGGCGCCGTGGGGATCAATCTGGAGGACGGCCTGCGCGACCCGGGCGTGCACGCCCGCAAGATCGCCGCGGCCCGCGCAGCCGCCGAGGCCGAGGGCGTGGCCCTCTACATCAATGCGCGCACCGACATCTATCTGCGCGACCTGGCTCAGGGCGAGGCCGCGCTGCCTGAAACCCTGCGCCGCGCGGCCCTCTATCTCGAAGCCGGCGCCAGCGGGATCTTCACGCCCGGCCCAGCCGATGAGGCGGTGATCGGCGCCCTGGCCGATGGGATCAAGGCCCCCCTCAACATCATGCTGCGCCCGACCACGCCCCCGGCCCAGCGTCTCGCCGCCCTGGGCGTGCGGCGCCTCTCCTCAGCCACCGCCCCCTTCCGCGCCGCCTATGGGGCGCTGGTGGAAGCCCTGCCGGCCTATCTGGAGACGGGGACGTTCGGGTCGTTCGCGGGGCGGGGGGCGTTGCCGGACTTGGATGCGGTGTTTGGGGCGGTGACAAAGAATGGCGGGGTCTAGGCTACGCAAAAACCGACCCGGGGAATTGGTCTGCTTCCCCACTTTCGCTCGGGCCTGACCCAGGAAACGTAAAAATGGGCATGTAACCCCACTTAACGCTAAGCCAACACCTCGCGAAGTTCCGCCAGGTCATGCTCAAGCTTGTCGGGCGACGTTGTGAAAGTAGCCTGCAAATGGATGGCTCCGTCTACAACCTCGACCACGGCGAGATAGTCCTGGTGTGGCGACTGGATATGGATGATCTCGCTTCCATCCGCGTTCCTAGCCATCGGCTTGAAGGCGTCGGCCTGAACCGCACGCTCACAGATCTCGGCCGCCTTCGGATCGACGCCTGTCATGCTCATGATGGGCATACCGTTGCGAAGCGATCTGCCGTCACTGGCCGTGGAAAGTTTTCGCCACAACCATCCGCCGAACATGAATAACCCGAGCGCGATCGTGATCAGACCGAAAATGTTCACACTAATCGCATGGATTGTTTGATCTCCGGTCACCTGACCAAGGACCCCGCCACCGATCCAAATGACGAGACAAATCCAGAATGCAACCTTCATTGTCACCTCAATCTTCACCAACTGCACCTTACCGCCCTTCGCTCCTTAGGTGAAGGTTTCATCTGAGCGTTGGGTCGCGTGGGGTTCAGATGAACAAGCTGATGGGCAATCTCATAGTGATCCTGATCACCGGAGTGATGGCCATTTGGGGCATCGGGTTCGGCATCCAGACGATGAAACTGGCACCTGCTAACGCCAAGATGTTTATAGATACAGAGTTCAACACGTACCTGACGCCACCATGTAGGGCGGCCATGAAATGGGAGCACGCGGGGTTTGGACTTGAAGTTCTGGAACCCTCCACGATGGCCGAAATCCGTGCTCGCCAGAATGCAGGTGAGACGCTCACCCCAGACGAGGTGTGCAAGAACGCCGGGGGCGGGTTCGTCCAGACGCGCGCCTTACTTCCCGGTCTTCTCGGGCTGGGAAAGAGCCGCTGGACCACCGACGGTAACTGGAACTGGTAGAGGTCTCAAATGGTGACCTCTATTTTGCACACACGCCACAGCGCTGAAGCGCGTGGGCGAATGGACTTCGCTACGCGCGTGCTCACTCGCGCGTGCGCGGCCTACTCCATCTCGAGTTAGGAGCAAATCCGCTCTTGGTGCCGCCCCCCACCTCCGCACGTGACCACCGCCGCTCCCGCGCCTATCTTCCCGCGCATGACCGACACGCTTGAGACCGCCCCCCTGCCGGACCTGCCGCGGACGCCCACTCAGGATGGGCCGCCGGTGCGGCTCTTTCTGGTGGATGGGTCGGGCTATATCTTCCGCGCCTATCACGCCCTGCCGCCGCTGACGCGCAAGAGCGACGGCCTGCCCATCGGGGCGGTGTCGGGCTTCTGCAACATGCTGTGGAAGCTGCTGGTGGAGATGCGGGCCCAGGTCGATGGCCCCACCCACCTGGCGGTGATCTTCGACCATTCGGAGAAGACGTTCCGCAACGCCCTCTATGACCAGTACAAGGCCCACCGGCCGCCGCCGCCGGAGGACCTGATCCCGCAGTTTCCCCTGGTGCGGGAGGCGACGAGGGCCTTTGGCGTGCCGAGCCTGGAGCTGCCGGGCTATGAGGCCGACGACCTGATCGCGGCCTATGCCTGCAAGGTGCGCGACGCCGGCGGCGAGGTGACCATCATCTCGTCGGACAAGGACCTGATGCAGCTGGTCGGCGACCGGGTCTTCATGCTCGACACCATGAAGAACCTGAAGATCGGCCGCGAGCAGGTGATCGAGAAGTTCGGGGTGCCGCCGGAAAAGGTGGTGGACGTCCAGGCGCTCTGCGGCGACTCCGTGGACAATGTGCCGGGCGCCCCGGGCATCGGGATCAAGACCGCCGCCCAGCTGATCAACGAATATGGCGACCTCGATACGCTGCTCGCCCGGGCGGGCGAGATCAAGCAGCCCAAGCGGCGCGAGACCCTGATCAACTTCGCCGACCAGATCCGCCTGTCGCGCCAGCTGGTGCAGCTGGACTGCGACACCCCCCTGCCGGCCGCCATCGACGACCTGGCCGTGGCCGAGCCGGAGCCCGCCGTGCTGGCCGCTTTCCTGGAAGAGATGCAGTTCCGCAGTCTGGCCAGGCGGGTGAGCGCGGGCGACGCCGCCCCCTCCCAACCGGCGCCGCAGCCGCGCGCGGCGCCCGAGGCGCCGGCCATCGACGTCAACGGCTATGAGTGCGTGCGCGATGTGGCCACGCTGGAGGCCTGGATCGGGAAGGCCCGGGCCGCTGGCATCGTCGCCTTCGACACCGAGACCGACGCCCTGTCGTCAGCCAGCGCCGGCCTGTGCGGCGTGTCGCTGGCCGTCGCGCCCGGCCAGGCCTGCTACATCCCGCTCGCCCATGAGGAGATGGACGGCCTGGCGCTGGACGCCCCGTCCGACCTGACCCAGATCCCGCTGGCCGAGGCCATCGCGCGGCTCAAGCCGATGCTGGAGGACCCGGCGGTCCTGAAGATCGCCCAGAACGCCAAGTACGACCTGGCCGTCCTGTCGCGCTATGGCGTGCGCGTGGCGCCGGTCGAGGACACCATGCTGATCTCCTACGTCCTGGAGGCGGGCCTGCATGGCCACGGCATGGACGAGCTGTCGCGCCTGTGGCTGAACCATGAGCCCATCCCGTTCAAGCAGGTGGCGGGCTCTGGCAAGGCGCAGAAGAGCTTCAAGAATGTCGAGCTGAAGGCCGCCACCTGCTACGCGGCCGAGGACGCCGACGTCACCCTGCGGCTCTATGAGGTGCTGAAACCCAAGCTGGCGCCTGCAGGCCTGTCCACCGTCTATGAGACCCTGGAGCGGCCGCTCGCCGCCGTACTGGCCGATATGGAGGTGGCCGGCATCGCCGTCGACCCCGAGCACTTGCGCAGGCTCTCCAACGACTTCTCCCTGCGCATGGCCGAGTTCGAGGCCAAGGCCCACGAGCTGGCCGGCCGCCCCTTCAACCTGGGCTCGCCCAAGCAGGTGGGCGAGGTCCTATATCAGGAGATGGGCCTGGCGCCGAAACGCACCACGGCCTCGGGCGCCTCGTCCACCGACGCCTCGGTGCTGGAGGAGCTGGCCGCCCAAGGCCACGAACTGCCGCGGGTCCTGCTGGACTGGCGTCAGCTGTCGAAGCTGAAGGGCACCTATACCGACGCGCTGGTCTCGGCCATCGCGCCGGACACCAAGCGCGTCCACACCTCGTTTGCGCTCGCAGCCACCACGACGGGCCGCCTGTCCTCGTCCGACCCCAATCTGCAGAACATTCCGATCCGCACCGAGGAGGGCCGCAAGATCCGCAAGGCCTTCGTGGCCGAGCCGGGCCACCTGCTGATCAGCGCCGACTACAGCCAGA
>DJWR01000245.1:20526-24319 GCA_002441055.1 Caulobacteraceae bacterium UBA6225
GCATCGTCTATGGCATCTCGGCCTTTGGCCTGGCCAACCAGCTGTCGATCCCGCAGGACGAGGCCGGGGCCTATATCCGCACCTATTTCGAACGCTTCCCCGGCATCCGCGACTATATGGACGCCGAAAAAGCCAAGGTGCGATCCCAGGGCTACGTCACCACCCTGTTTGGCCGCAAGGTGAACATCCCCGAGGTCGGCGCCAAGGCCGCCGGCATGCGCGCCTTCGCCGACCGCGCCGCCATCAACGCCCCGATCCAGGGCACGGCCGCCGACGTGATCCGCCGGGCCATGATCCGCATGCCGGGCGCCCTGGCCCAGGCCGGGCTTTCCACCCGCATGCTGCTGCAGGTGCACGACGAACTGGTGTTTGAGGCGCCCGAAGCCGAGGCTGATGCAGCGATCGCGGTGATCAAGCAGGTGATGGAGACCGCGTCGGAACCCGCGGTCGCCTTCAGCGTGCCCCTGGTGGTGGAGGCTCGTGCGGCGGCCAACTGGGACGACGCTCACTAGGTCTGCGGAACCTCGGCCGTCGCGGGCACGTTCGCTCCCGGCCATGGCCACAGCCTCAGACCACGACGCCGAGACGGCGCTTCGCCAGACCCTGAACTGGCTGGGCGCCGCGCCGCTTGGGGCACTGACCCAGCTGGCCTGCCGGTTCGGCTACGTCGCCCGGGGCTTCGTCTATCTGAGCATCGGCGTCATCGCTGTCCTGGCGGCGCTGGAGATGGTCCCGCAGGCCGAGGGATCGCTTGGCGCGGTGAAGGCCTGGGCCGACTGGCCGCTGGGTTTTCTGCTGCTCTGGGCGGCGGGGCTTGGCCTCTATGGCTTCGCCGGCTGGCGGCTGCTGCAGTCGGTGTTCGACGCCGAGCGCCAGGGCGCCAGCCCCAAGGCCCTGGCCAGCCGGGCCGGTCAGGCGATCAGCGGCCTTGTCTATGGAACCCTCGGCTTTTCGGTGTTCAGCGCCCTCGACCTGCTGGAGGACCTGGGCGATCCCGAGGATGGGGCGACCAAGCAGGCGGCCGCCCAACAGGCTCTGGCCTATCCGGGGGGCGAATGGCTGATCATCGGCGTCGGGGCCTTTGTCCTGGCCGCGGGCCTGGGCAATCTGATCAAGGCGATCGCTGGGGGGCTCTCCAAGCCCCTGGTCTGTGATCCCGCGGTGCGGCGGGTGGCCGAGCCCATGGGCCGATTGGGCTATGGCGCCCGCGGCGGGGCGTTTGCGGTCATGGGGGTGTTGCTCATCCAGGCGGGGCTGCACGCCAACGCCGCCGAGGCCGCGGGCCTGGCCGAGGCCCTTCAGGCGCTGGAGGACGCGCCCTGGGGGGACGGCCTGCTGATCGGCGTGGCGCTTGGCCTGCTGGCCTTCGGCGCCTTCGCCCTGGTGGAGGCCCGCTATCGACAGATTCCCGCCGGGAACGTGATCGACGACTGATCCCTGGCCTCAGGCCGCCACGCGGCTCACCCGGGCCTGAATGATCTTCTGGCCCCCGTCGTCCAGCCGGGCGGCGGTGAGCACGCCGGTGGCGTAGGCGCCGGTGTCCAGGCCGAGCCGGTGGGGGGTCATCTGGGGCTCCTCCATCGGCGTGTGCCCGTGCACGATCACCTTGCCGAAGGGGCCCGAAGCCTGCAGGAACTCGCCGCGGATCCACAACAGGTCCCGCTCGGTCTGGTGGGCCAGCCCCACGCCCGGCCGCACCCCGGCGTGGACGAAGGCGTAGTCCCCCACCTCAGTGATCAGCCCGAGCTCGTCATAGAAGGTCTTATGCGCCCCTGGCAGGGTGGCGGCGAAGGCTTCCCGGGCCACCGCCCAGGCCTCCGGATCGGTGCGGGTGGCCGGCGGCTGAACCCCGTAGGAGGCCAGGGTCGCGTTGCCCCCATGCTCGGCCCAGGTGGAGCCAAAGGTCGGCTCGTCCAGGAAGCGCAGCAGGGCCTCTTCGTGATTGCCCTTCAGCGCACGGACCTCGAAGCCCGACCGCTGGCGCAGGGCCAGGATGGTCTCCACCACCTCCCGGGACCCGGGCCCCCGGTCCACATAGTCCCCCAGGAAGATCAGGATCGGCTGAGCGTCCGGCGGATCAGCGCCCACGTCCCGGGCGATCTCCCGCAGGAGACCTTCCAGCAGGTCGTGGCGCCCGTGGATGTCCCCCACCGCATAGACCCGGCGCCCGCCTGTGGAGGGCGGGGCCTTGGGGGTCTTCTTGCCAAACAGGCGGTTGAACACGGGCTCTGGTCCTGGGGTTTCGATGCGCCCCACATAGTGGCGGCTTGCCCCCCGCCAAGGCAAGGGCGCGGGGCTGGGCCTTGCGTCCTTCGAGGCTCGCTTGCGCTCGCACCTCAGGATGAGGGAGGTGGGTGGCGCTTCGCATTCCGTCCTCATCCTGAGGCGCCCGAAGGGCCTCGAAGGCCGAGGACGGCCGCGCTGACCGAGGCCCCCGCCCCTAGAGCATTTTCCGATAAGTGTGATGCGGTTATCGGATCGAAAAATGCTCTAACTTTATGATTTAGAGCCCTTTTTATCCGATCTGATTGAAGCAATCAGATCGGAAAGGGCTCTAGCCGTAGAACATGGAGATCATGCCTGACGACACCAGCACCACCAGGATGCTGAGGGCCGCGCCGACCCGGGCGTAGTCGCGGAACTTGTAACCCCCCGGCGCCATGACCAGCAGGTTGTTCTGATGGCCGATGGGGGTCAGGAAGTCGGCCGAGGCGGCGATGAGCACCGCCAGCAGCATGGCGTCCGGCGGAAAGCCCAGCTGGGCCGACATGCCAATGGCCACGGGCCCCATGATCACCGCTGTGGCCACATTGTTGAGGAACAGGGAGAGCACGATGGTGGCCACCGAGACCGCGGCGGCGGCGGCGAACAGGGGCGCGCCCCCCAGGCCCGCCCCCATGGCGTCGGCGACGATGGCGGCGGCCCCACTGGTCTGGAAGCTCTGACCCACCGGGATCATGGCGGCCAGCAGGACGATGGCCGGCCAGTCGATGGACGAGTAGATCTCGCCAGAGGGCAGGAACCGCAGGGCCGCCAGGCCGGCGGCGGCCGCAGCGAAGGTCAGGGCCGTCGGCAGGCCAAAGGCCACAGCCGCAATCACGGCGGACGCATAGATGGCCAGCGCCAGAGCCGCGCGCTTGGGCTGCACCACCACGGCTGACTTGCGATCAAGCTCCAGCAGGCGGCCATAGCGCAGGAAGGCTTCCAGCTTCTCGGCTGGGCCGTGCAGCACCAGCTGGTCGCCGGCACGGATCTCCATGGCCCCCAGGGAGCCCTCGGCGCCAGCCGCGCGGGGCCCGGCGGCGACGACTCGCAGCTCCTGGTCGGTCTCGGCGGCGATGGTGTCATAGGGGCGGCGGATCAGGGGCGAACCGTGGGCCACCGCCACGCGGGAGGTCACCGCATCGGCGGCGTTGGACCGCTCGAAGGCGAGGCTGCCGCCGACCTTGTTCGCCAGCTCCCACGGATCATCAGTCGTGACCACCAGAACCCGGTCGGTGGGCGACAGACGGTCGAGCTTGTCCAGCTTGATGCGGCGATGGCGGCGGACCACCGCCAGAACGTGGCCGCCCGAGGCCTTGATCTGGGCGAACAGGGCCTCGTGGTCGATCTCGGGCGTCTTGCCCTCCTCGTCGGGGGCCGGCCGGGGCGGGACCATTTCGAACACGTTGCGCCCGCCGCTGGCGGCCTCTTCGCCGGCCCGCCGGGGGGTCAGCCGCCAGCCGATCAGGCAGAGATAGAGCAGGCCGGCGCCGGCCACCGTCACGCCAAGCGGCGACATGGCGAAGAAGCC
>DJWR01000245.1:24388-26408 GCA_002441055.1 Caulobacteraceae bacterium UBA6225
TTGTTCATGAAGGCCGACAGGGCCGCGGCGGCGATCAGCAGGATGCTGAGCTGCAGAGGGAAGGGCATCCGCAGGGCGGCCAGCCGCGAGGTGGCCGCCGCGGCCACCCCGGTCAGTTCAATGGCCCGGCCGATGATCAGCACGGCGGCCACCACCACCACGGCGGGGTCGGAGAACCCTTGCAGGGCCTGATCGGGGGTGGTGAGCCCCAGGATCAGACAGGCGCCCAGGGCGCAGACCGCCACCAGGTCGTGACGAACCTTGTCCCAGGCGAACAGGGTCAGGGCGAAAACGAGGACCAGGCCGGCCAGCAGGGCGTCGCTCACGGTGCGGTCTCGCTGTCGGCAGGGGCGTCCTCGGCCTCGGCGCTGGGCAGGCCGAGGGGCCGCACAGCGGCGAACCACAGGGCCGAGGGGTCCTGTGGCGAGACGTCGGGCGTCTCGCTTCTGATTTCAATGTCGCGCACGCCCAGGGCCTCCAGCCGATCGGCCACGGCTTGCGCGCGGGCCTCGGCGACCCGGAGGTCCCGGGGCCTTGGCCCCCGAGGTCCGGGGCTGGCCGACCCAACGACTTCGGCCCCCTGAACGTTCCATCGCTCAAAGGCCCAGGCGATCATGGCGATCCGCCGTTCGGCGGCGGCGTCCAGGGTGCTGCGGCCTTCCTCGAAGGTGATCACCGGCAGATCCAGAAACGGCGGGGTCAATTCCAGATCGACTTCGGGCAGGAAACGCTGGGCGGCGGCCTCGAGGGCGGCGTAGTCGTCCAGGGTGGCTGGTCGGTTCAGGCGGACCGCCGCGCTCAGCCGACCGCCGTCTTGCGCCTGAACCGCCTCCACCACGCCCACGCCGGTGAGCATGTCCCGCAGCTTCTGCTCCGGTGTCGACCGCAGGGGTCGGGAGGTGGCCAGGGCCCGATTGGCCAGGGCCCCGCCGCTTGGGTCGGCCCGGGGCAGGCCGTCGGCCGTGAGAATCTGTTCGATCTGAATGTCAGGCCCGCCCCCCAGGGCCTCGGCCACCCGCTGTTCGGCGCGGGCCTGGAAACGGCCAGTGACCACCACGGCGCGCACCTGTTCAACGCCTGCGCCGCTGGCCCTGACCTGCAGGTCGGTGATGTGCTGGTCGCCGGTCTCGAAGGCCGCCTCGATGGCGCTGCGGACCCGGGCGGTCTCGCGGGCCTCGATGACGATATCGCGCAGGGACACGGCCAGGGGCAGGGAGAGCAGCAGCAGGGTCGCCACCAGGGCCATCTCCTCCCAACGGCGGCGCCCGCGGACCACAGGCTGGAAGCCATAGCGTCGGGCGACGGCGAACACCGCGCCAAGAATCGCCACCACATTGGTCAGGAATAGGAGGAAGGCGCCGCCGGCCATGTTCCAGGCCCCCGTGGCCAGGCCATAGCCGACCACCGCCAGGGGCGGCATCAAGGCCGTGGCGATGGCCACGCCCGCCACGACGCCCGGCCGCTTGGTGATCAGAACATAGGCCCCGACGATGCCCGAGAGGATGGCCACCACCAGGTCCAGCAGGGTGGGGCGCGTTCGGGCGAGGATTTCCGGGGTGACGTCTTTCAGGGGCGAGGCCCAGACGATCAGGGCCGAGGCGGCCACAGACACCGCCGCCCCCAGAGCCAGGGCTACGGCCGCCCGCTCAAAGGCCCGGGCGTCCAGGCGGGCCACACCCATGCCCATGCCCATGATCGGCCCCATGAGCGGCGAAATCAGCATGGCGCCGATAACCACCGCGGCGGAGGACTGCAGCAGCCCCAAGGCGGCGATGCCGCAGGAGCAGAAGAGCAGGGCGAAATAGCCGCCGGAGATCCGGGCGCCCTCGGCGATCTCCGCCTCAATCTGGAGGCGGTCAGCGTCCGTATGGGGCGCCGCGCCCGACGTCAGAAGACGACGAGCCTGGGCCAGGGCCAGTCGAAAGCGCGCGCGCAGGCGAAGGGTCGCAGAGGCAGACAGCATGACGCCCCTTTAGCGGAACAAGACCGCGCCTGTCTCCTCAGGCGGCGACGCGGCGGG
>DJWR01000246.1 GCA_002441055.1 Caulobacteraceae bacterium UBA6225
GCGAAATCCAGAGCGGCGTCCGCCCCCTGCCTGAAGAGTTCCAGATCGCGGGGACCACCCCGGACCTCTGGGCGCCGGAGGATGTGGTCCGCATCCGCAGTCACGGCCTGACCCGCAACGCCGCCGCCGAGGTGGAGCGGGCGCGCATCACCTGCGCCGCGGGACTGGACGCCAACGCCCTCAACCGCCGTCTTGAGCCCGACCACAGCTTGAGCATCCCAGAGGGCCTCGACCCCTGCACGATCCCAGCCGATGTGCTGGGCGACTACCGGCTGGCGACCCAGGGGGTCACCTTTAAGGCCGGTCAGGTGGTGGCGCTCGCCGAGGACATCCCGGCCGACGCCATCGGCTCCAACAACTGGACCGTCGCGCCAGCCAGGACCGCAACCGGTCGACCGATCCTGGCCAACGACCCGCACCGGGCCCATGGCGTCCCCTCCCTACGCTACATCGTTCACATGGAGGCGCCGGGCTTCTCAGTCATTGGCGCAGGCGAACCCGCCCTGCCGGGAATCTCCATCGGTCACAACGGAACCATCGCCTTCGGCCTGACCATCTTCCCGGCCGACCAGGAGGATCTCTATGTCTATGAGACCGACCCGAATGACCCGAACCGCTATCGCTACGGCGACGGCTGGGCGGCCATGGAGGTCGCCAGCGAAACCCTCGAGGTCGCAGGCCAGGCGCCGCAGACGGTCCAGCTGAAATTTACCCGGCACGGACCCGTGGTCTTCGAGGATCCCGCGAACCACCGGGCCTACGCCGTCCGCAGCGTCTGGAGCGATCCGGGGACATCTGCCTATTTCGGCTCGGCCGACTACATGACCGCTCAGGACTGGGGCGAGTTCTCCACCGCCATGGCCCGGTTTGGAACCCCCAGCGAAAACCAGGTCTATGCCGATACGGACGGCAATATCGGCTGGATCGCGGCCGGGCGCGTGCCGCTGCGCCAGGGCTGGGACGGTCTCATGCCCGTGCCTGGAGATGGCCGCTATGAGTGGAGCGGCTTCATGGCCGCCGCCGATCTGCCCAGCCGATACAATCCCGATCAGGGCTGGCTGGCCACCGCAAACCAATTCAATCTGCCGGCGGATTATCCAGCGTCGCGAGTGATCTCCTATGAGTGGTCAAACCCCGCACGGATGGACCGCATCGCTCAGGTGCTGCAGGCCGATGACGATCTGACCCTGGCCGAAGCCATGGCCCTGCAGACCGATCCGACCAATGTAACGGCCGCAACCCTCGTTCCCCTGTTGAGCGACATCGCCGCCCCAGAGCCGCGACTGGCCCAGGCCATCGCCCTGCTGCAGAGCTGGGATGGGCGGACCGAGACCGATAGCGCCGCGGCCGCCCTCTATGAGGTCTGGCTGTTCAAACATCTGGGTCAGGCGACTGTGCAGGCCGCCGCGCCAGCCGCCGCTCGCGCCCTGATCGGCGGGGGCGACCAGCCGGCCATCAGCGCCTATCTGACAAGCGCCGATCCCGCCGAGCGCGGGCCCATCCTGGCCTCAAGCCTGACCGCCGCCCTGGACGAAGTCAGCCGCAGGCTTGGTCCTGACCCCGCGGCCTGGGCCTGGGGCGATCTGCATCAGGCGCGATTTGAGCACGCTCTTGCGCCCCTGTTACCCGCCGACGCCGCCGAGCGGCTGGCCGTCGGGCCCGCACCCATGGCTGGAACCATGCTGAGCCCGCTGGCGGCCAGTTGGCGGGCCAGCGACTATCGGCTGGTGTCGGGCGCTTCGTTCCGCATGGTCCTGGATGTAGGCGCCTGGGACAACAGCGTGGCGATCAACACCCCCGGACAGTCGGGCGACCCGGCCAGCCCTCACTATCGCGACCTCTTTCCCCTGTGGGTGAAGGGTCAATACGCGCCCCTGCTCTACAGTCGGCCGGCGGTGGAGGCGGCCACCGAGGCTGTTCTGACCCTCACCCCAGCCGCTCAGATCAAGGGGCGCTGAGCGAGAGTCGTTGGCGCGGGCCGACAACGTCCCTAACCTGCGCTGAACCGCCGCCATTGCGCGGCTCAAGGACCAAGAGAGTCGCATGACCGATTCGACGCCGCCGAACCCCGCCGTCGAGGCGCCCGCCAAACGCAGCCTGCTTCAGCGTTGGTGGTTCGATGTCGTCCTTTGGAAGCGGATTTTGCTAGCCCTCGTCCTCGGGGTCATAGCTGGCCTGCTGTTGGGCGAGCAGGCCAACGCCATCAAGTGGATCGGCGACCTGTTCGTCCGGCTCATCCGCATGATCGTCGTCCCCCTGGTCTTCGTCTCCATCGTCGCCGGTGTGGCGGGTATGGGCGATCCCCGGCGATTGGGGTCCATCGGGGGAAAGACCATCTTCCTCTACCTGCTGACCACCGCCATAGCCGTGGGCGTCGGCATGGCCATGGGCCTGCTGTTTGGACCCGGCCAAGGGGTCAGCTTCACCGGCGTGAATCCCGAAATGGTGGGCAGCGCGCCCCCGGTCAGCGAGCAGTTGCTGGGCATTGTGCCCCTGAACCCCATCCAGGCCCTGGCCAATGGGGACATCCTGGCGGTGATCTTCTTTTCCTTCCTGGTGGGCGCCGCGATCCTGGCCCTGGGCGAGAAGGCCGACCCGATCCGCAAGCTGTTCGACGCCGGCGTCGATGTGGTCCTCTACATCACCCGCCTGGTGATGGAGGTCGCGCCGTTCGGGGTCTTCGCCCTGATGGCCTGGGTCATGGGGACCGCGGGCCTGAGCGTCTTCTACAACATCTTCCTGCTGGCCGCAGCGCTGCTGGTCGGCTGTATCCTCCATATCCTGGTGGTGCATGGCGGCATGTTGCGCCTGCTGGCCGGCCTGCCGATCTGGCCCTTTTTCCGCGACATTCCCGACGCGGTGATGGTGGCCTTCTCCACATCGTCCAGCGCCGCGACCCTGCCGGTCTCCATGCGGGTGGCCGAGAAGAACCTGGGGGTCAGCCACACCGTGGCCTCCACCGCCCTGCCGCTCGGCACCACCGTCTCCATGGACGGTACGGCGCTCTATATCGGCCTCTTGGCCATGTTCACCGCCCAGGCCTTCGGCATCGAGTTGACCCTGACTCAGTATTTGCTGGCTGGTCTCACTACGATCCTGGTGTCGGTGGGCACCGCGCCGATTCCCTCGGCCTCGCTGTTCATGCTGGCCGCCGTGCTGACCACCATGGGGGTCTCCCCTGAACAGACCGCCCTGGTGGTGGGCTTTGTCCTGCCCTTCGACCGGCTGCTCGACATGACCCGCACCGTGGCCAACAACACCTCTGACCTGGCGGTGGCGGTGACCGTCGCCAAGTGGGAAGGCGAGCTGGACGAGGCGTCCTATCGCGCCAAGCCGGTTGAGTGAGGCTTTCCTTGAACTGGCCCTTGCGACAGGGCGGCGCATGCCCGAACTAGTGGTTCATGCCCGCCGTATCGCCTGAACTCTTCCTGCTCGTCACGGGCCTGCTGCTGCTGACGACGGTTCTGGCGGGCACCCTGTCCAGCCGGTTCGGAGTGCCGGCCCTGATTGGCTTCCTGGCCCTGGGGATGCTGGCCGGGTCGGATGGGCCAGGCGGGATCGGTTTCGCCGACTATCAGGCCGCCCAGACCATCGGCGTGGCCTGTCTGATCTTCATCCTGTTCTCCGGGGGGCTCGACACCCCCTGGAAGGCGGTTCGCCCGGTCCTGTCCCCCGCCCTTGTCCTGGCCACAGTCGGCGTGATGATCAGCGGTGGCATTGTCAGCCTGACGGCGATCCTGCTTCTGGACTTCAGCCTGCTGCAGGGATTCCTGCTGGGGAGCGTCATCGCCTCGACGGACGCGGCCGCAGTCTTCGCCGTGTTGCGCACCCAGGAGACGCGGATCCGCGAAGATGTCCTGGCCCTGATCGAACTGGAGAGCGGCTCCAACGATCCCATGGCCATCTTCCTGGTGGGCGTGGCCCTGGCGCTGATCGCCGCGCCGACCACCCCTTTGCTGAACTTTGTGCCGGACTTCCTGTTGCAGATGATCCTGGGCGCCGCCATTGGCCTGGCTGTGGGCTACGCCTTCACCGTGATCCTCACCCGGGCCAAGTTGCGCCAGGGCGGGCTTTTCCTCGTGGTGTCGGTGGCTGCCGCCCTGCTGTCCTTCGGCCTCGCCGGCGTGCTGACCGGCAGCGGATTTTTGGCCGCCTATGTGGCCGGTGTCCTGGCTGGCAACCGGGAGTATCCGGGCCGCAGGGCGGTGTCACAGTTCCAGGACGGTCTGGCGTGGCTCGCCCAGGTGGTGATGTTCCTGACGTTGGGCCTGCTGGTCTTTCCACATCAGCTGCCCGGCGTCGCCCTGGAAGGCCTCGCCATCACCGCGGTGCTGATGCTCATCGCCAGGCCAGCCAGCGTCTTCATCTGCCTGGCGCCCTTCCGCCAGTTCGACTGGCGGGCCAAGCTGTTCGTATCCTGGGCTGGCCTGCGCGGCGCGGTGCCGATCGTCCTGGCCAC
>DJWR01000016.1 GCA_002441055.1 Caulobacteraceae bacterium UBA6225
ACGACCCATATCGGCCTGCCGGTGTTCGACACCGTCAGCGAGGCGGTCAACCAAACCGGCGCCGAGGCGACCGTGATCTATGTTCCGCCGCCGTTCGCCGCGGACTCGATCCTCGAAGCCATCCAGGCCGAGATCCCCCTGATCATCTGCATCACCGAGGGCATCCCGGTGGCCGACATGGTCAAGGTCAAGCGCGCCCTGTCGGGCTCCAAGTCCCGCCTGATCGGTCCCAACTGCCCGGGCGTTCTGACCCCGGACGAGTGCAAGATCGGCATCATGCCGGGAAATATCTTCAAGCGCGGCTCGGTGGGTGTTGTCTCCCGCTCGGGCACGCTTACCTACGAAGCTGTGTTTCAGACCACGCAGGTGGGCTTGGGCCAGACCACCGCTGTCGGCATCGGCGGCGACCCGGTCAAGGGCACCGAGTTCATCGACGTGCTTCAGATGTTCCTCGACGACGACGAGACCGAGTCGATCATCATGATCGGCGAGATCGGCGGCGCAGCCGAGGAAGCGGCGGCTGAATTCATCAAGAATTCACCAAAGAAGAAGCCTATGGTCGGATTCATCGCGGGACGCACCGCCCCCCCTGGGCGGCGGATGGGTCACGCGGGCGCAATCATTTCGGGCGGCAAGGGCGGCGCCGAGGACAAGATCGCGGCGATGGAAGATGCGGGCATCCGCGTCTCGCCTTCTCCGGCGAAACTCGGCGAAACCCTGCTCCAGGTGCTCAAGGGCGCCTGACACAATCAAGCGTATGGCGGTCCGCCGTCGGCTCCTCTCACCAAGAAGCTTCGCGGACCGTCTGGAAGCGGAAGCATGGCGGACGACGCAGGTCTGATTAACGAGGTGCTCGCCGAGACCTCGTTCCTCTATGGCGGCAATGTGGCCTTCGTAGAGGACCTCTACGCCCAGTGGGCGGAGAACCCCGGCTCGGTGGAGCCCTCGTGGCGCGCCTTCTTCGCCTCGCTCCATGAGCGGGCCGAGGAGATCAAGGCCGCCGCCGCCAAGCCGGGCTGGGTCAGGCCCGATGCGCCGGCCGCCCGCCCCGACTGGCTTTCGGCCCTGGACGGTCTCTGGCCCGCCGTCGAGGCCAAGCTTGAAAAGAAGGTCGCCGAGCGCGCGCCCGCCGCCTCCACGGACGCGGTCCGCGCCGCCACCCTGGATTCCCTGCGCGCCATCATGATGATCCGGGCCTACCGGATGCGCGGGCATCTGCGGGCCAATCTCGACCCCCTGGGCATCGCTATCGTACCCGGCGACGCCAGCGAGCTGGATCCGGCCTCCTACGGCTTCACCGAGGCCGACTACGACCGACCGATCTTCCTCGACTATGTGCTGGGCCTGGAGACCTCCACGGTCCGCGAGATTCTCGACATCCTGCGTCGCACCTACTGTGGCGATGTGGGCGTGCAGTACATGCACATCTCCGATCCGACCCAGAAGGCCTGGATGCAGGAGCGGATCGAGGGCCGCGACAAGGAGATCGAGTTCACTGAGAAGGGCAAGATCGCCATTCTCAAGAAGCTGATCGAGGCCGAGGGCTTCGAGCGCTTCCTGCATCGCCGTTTCCCCGGCACCAAGCGTTTCGGCCTGGACGGCGGCGAGGCCATGGTCCCGGCGCTGGAACAGATCATCAAGCGCGGCGGCGCCCTGGGCGTCCGAGACATCGTCCTGGGCATGCCCCACCGGGGGCGCCTGAACGTGCTGGCCGCCGTGATGGGCAAGCCCTATCGCGTCATCTTCCACGAATTCCAGGGTGGTTCGTCCCTGCCCACCGACATCGAAGGGTCCGGGGACGTCAAGTATCACCTGGGCGCCTCGTCGGACCGGGAGTTTGACGGCAACTCCGTCCACCTGTCCCTGACCGCCAATCCCAGCCACCTGGAGATCGTCAATCCGGTGGTGATCGGCAAGGCCCGGGCCAAGCAGGCCTTCACCCTGCGCGAAAACCCCGACGCCGGCCGCAGCCACGTCCTTCCCCTGCTGCTCCACGGGGACGCGGCCTTCGCCGGCCAGGGCGTGGTGGCCGAGTGCTTCGCGTTGTCGGGCCTCAAGGGCTATGGGGTGGGCGGCTCGATCCACTTCATCGTCAACAACCAGATCGGCTTCACCACCAGCCCGAAGAACAGCCGGTCCTCGCCCTATCCGTCGGACGTCGNNTCGAGGCGCCGATCTTCCACGTGAACGGGGACGATCCCGAGGCCGTGGTCTTCGCCGCCAAGGTCGCCACCGAGTTCCGCCAGCAGTTTGGCAAGGACGTGGTGATCGACATGTTCTGCTACCGGCGGTTTGGTCACAACGAGGGGGATGACCCCACGATGACCCAGCCCCTGATGTACGCCAAGATCAAGGGCCATCCGTCCACCCGCGAGATCTACACCCAGCGCCTGATCGACGAGAAGGTCGTCACCGCGCAGGAGGTGGATGGGTGGATCGCCGAGTTCGCCGACTTCCTCGACAAGGAGTTCGACGCCGGCAAGGAGTACAAGGCCAACAAGGCCGACTGGCTGGACGGCAAGTGGTCGGGGCTGACCCTGCCCACCACAGAGGATCGTCGCGGCGACACTGCCGTGCCCCTGCAGAAGCTGCTCGACCTTGGCCGCAAGATCACCGCGGCGCCGGAACGGATCAACATCCACAAGACCGTCGCCCGGGTGCTGCAGACTCGCCGCGAAGCCATCGAAAGCGGCGAGGGCCTGGACTGGGCCACCGCCGAGCATCTGGCCTTCGCCACTCTGCTGGACGAGGGCTATCCGGTCCGCCTGTCGGGCCAGGACAGCGTGCGCGGCACCTTCACCCAGCGGCACTCGGCCCTGATCGATCAGACCACCGAGGACGCCTACTTCCCCCTGCGCAACCTCTCCCCCAACCAGGCTCACTTCGAGGTGCTGGATTCGGCCCTTTCCGAAGAGGCGGTGCTGGGCTTCGAATACGGCTTCTCCCTGGCCGAACCCCGGACGCTGACCCTGTGGGAGGCCCAGTTCGGGGACTTCACCAACGGCGCCCAGGTGGTCATCGACCAGTTCATCTCGTCGGGCGAACGCAAGTGGCTGCGGATGAGCGGCCTCGTCATGCTGCTGCCCCACGGCTATGAGGGCCAGGGTCCGGAGCACTCGTCGGCGAGGCTTGAGCGCTTCCTCCAGTCCTGCGCCGAGGACAATATGCAGGTGGCCAACTGCACCACGCCGGCCAACTATTTCCACATTCTGCGCCGCCAGCTGCTGCGAGAGTTCCGCAAGCCCCTGGTGCTGATGACGCCCAAGAGCCTGTTGCGCCACAAGAAGGCTGTTTCGCGGCTCACCGACCTGTCGGAGGGCTCGTCCTTCCACCGGGTGCTGCTGGACGACGCCGAGCGGGGCGAGAACACCACCACCACCCTCGTCCCTGACGACAAGATCCGCCGGGTGATCCTGTGCTCGGGCAAGGTCTATTACGACCTGCTGGAAGCCCGGGAGGCCAAGGGCGTCGACGACGTCTACATCCTGCGCCTGGAACAGTTCTATCCCTGGCCGGTGAAGTCCCTGTCGGCCGAGCTCAAGCGGTTCAAGGACGCCGAGCTGGTCTGGTGCCAGGAAGAGCCGAAGAATATGGGCGGCTGGACCTTTGTCGATCCGTGGCTGGAGCTGACCTTGGAGCGCCTGGACGTGCAGTCCCGCCGCGCCCGCTATGTGGGCCGCCCGGCCTCGGCGTCGACCGCCGCGGGTCTGATGAGCCGTCACCTGGCCGAACTGGAAACCTTCCTCAACGAAGCCTTCGCCTAGGGCGTCGTTCCGTCAAAGAACTGAATAAGAACAGGAATCTACCACTATGGCCGACATCATGACCCCCGCCCTGGGCGAGTCCGTCACCGAGGCGACGGTGGCGCGCTGGACCAAGAAGGCGGGCGATGCCGTCCGTAAGGACGAGATCCTGGTGGAGCTCGAGACCGACAAGGTCAGCCTGGAAGTCGCCGCTCCCGCCGATGGCGTGCTGAGCGAGATCCTGGCTGGCGAAGGCGACACGGTTGAGCCCGGCACGGTGCTGGGCAAGATGTCCGAAGGCGGCGCGGCCGCCGCACCCGCCAAGGCTGAGGCCCCCAAGGCTGAGGCCAAGCCGGAACCCAAGGCTGAAGCGGCCCCCGCTCCGGCGCCGGCCAAGACCGAAGCGGCCAAGCCTGCGGCCCCCTCGGCCCAGCGGATCGCGGCGGAGAATAATCTCGACCTGGCCAAGGTCAGCGGCTCGGGCAAGGATGGCCGGGTGACCAAGGGCGACGCCATCGCCGCCCTGGAGACCCGCGCCAGCGCGCCTGCGCCGGCCGCGGCCCCGTCGGCGCCCCGCGAACTGCACGAGCGCGAAGAGCGGGTCCGCATGACCCGCCTGCGCCAGACCATCGCCCGGCGCCTGAAGGAAGCGCAGAACAACGCCGCCATGCTGACCACCTTCAACGAGGTGGACATGAGCGCGGTCATGGCCCTGCGCACCGAATACAAGGACGTCTTCGAGAAGCGCCACGGGGTCCGCCTGGGCTTCATGAGCTTCTTCGTGAAGGCCTGTATCGCGGCCTTGAAGCAGGTGCCCGACGTCAATGCCGAGATCGACGGCCAGGACATCATCTATAAGAACCATTACGACATCGGCGTCGCCGTCGGCACCGACAAGGGCCTGGTGGTCCCGGTGATCCGTGACGCCGACGAGATGAGCCTGGCGGGTGTGGAAAAGGCCATTGGCGCCATGGGCAAGAAGGCCCGGGACGGCCAGCTGGCGCTCGACGATCTGCAGGGCGGCACCTTCACCATCTCCAACGGCGGGGTCTATGGCTCGCTGATGTCGACGCCGATCCTGAACGCCCCGCAGTCGGGCATCCTGGGTATGCACAAGATCCAGGAACGCCCGATGGTCGTGAAGGGCCAGGTGGTGATCCGCCCGATGATGTATCTGGCGCTGTCCTACGACCACCGCGTGGTGGACGGTCAGGGCGCGGTGACCTTCCTGGTGAAGGTCAAGGACGCCATCGAAGATCCCCAGCGCCTGCTGCTGGACCTCTAAGACAGCCAGGGGCGCGGGGGACCGCGCCCTTTTCGGCTCTGAAGACCCTCTGACCTACGGATTGCAGTCCCATGTCCCAATACGACGTCGTCATCATCGGGGGCGGCCCCGGCGGCTATAATGCGGCTATCCGCGCCGGCCAGCTCGGCCTCAAGGTGGCCTGCGTCGAAAAGCGCGACACCCTTGGCGGCACCTGCCTGAACGTCGGCTGCATGCCGTCCAAGGCCCTGCTGCACGCCTCCGAGCTCTATGACGCGGCCATGGGCAAGGAGTTCGCCACCCTCGGGATCGAGGTGAAGCCCAAGCTGAACCTGTCGCAGATGATGGCCCAGAAGGCCGAGTCGGTGACCCAGCTGACCAAGGGCATCGAATTCCTGTTCAAGAAGAACAAGGCCGACTGGATCAAGGGCGCGGGCAAGATCGTGGGCCCCGGCAAGGTGGAGGTCACCGCCGCCGACGGTTCGGTCCAGACCCTGGAAGCCAAGAACATCGTCATCGCCACGGGCTCGGAACCGACCCCGCTGCCGGGCGTGACCATCGACCAGCAGCGGATCGTGGATTCCACTGGCGCGCTCTCCCTGCCCGAAGTGCCCAAGAAGCTGATCGTAGTCGGCGCCGGCATCATCGGCCTGGAACTGGGTTCGGTCTGGCGCCGCCTGGGCGCCGAAGTGACCGTGGTGGAGTTCCTTGATCGCATCACGCCGGGCATGGACACTGAGACGGCCAAGACCTTCCAGCGCTCGCTCACCAAGCAGGGCATCGTCTTCAAGCTGGGCGCCAAGGTGACCGGCGCGGAAACCTCCAAGTCCGGCGTCAAGCTGACAGTCGAGCCCGTAGCCGGCGGTGAGGCCGAGACCCTGGAGGCCGACTACGTCCTGGTCGCCATCGGTCGGCGCCCTTACACCGAGGGACTGGGCCTCGAAAGCGTCGGCGTCACCACCGACAAGCGCGGCGTCATCGAAACCGATCACTTCAAGACCTCGGCGCCCGGCGTCTGGGCTATCGGCGACGCCATCCACGGCCCCATGCTCGCCCACAAGGCCGAGGAAGACGCCGTGGCCTGTATCGAGCTGATCGCCGGCAAGGCCGGCCATGTGGACTACAATCTGGTCCCCAGCGTGGTCTACACCGCCCCGGAAGTGGCCTGGGTCGGCAAGACCGAGGAGCAGCTGAAGGAGGCCGGCGTGGCCTACAAGGCCGGCAAGTTCCCCTTCACCGCCAACAGCCGCGCCAAGATCAACCACGAGACCGACGGCTTCGCCAAGATCCTCGCCGACGCCAAGACCGACGAGATCCTCGGCGTCCACATCGTCGGCCCGCAGGCCGGCGAGATGATCGGCGAATATTGCGTCGCCATGGCCTTCAAGGCCGCCAGCGAGGATATCGCCCGCACCAGCCACCCCCACCCGACCCGCTCCGAAGCCGGCCGTCAGGCCGCCATGGGCGTCGAGGGCTGGACGATGCAGTCCTGAAATCGCTGCCCCCTTTGACCGTCATGGTCGGGCTTGACCCGACCATCCATGAACACAGGGCTGGCCTCAGTGCGCACGGACCCTCGGGTCTGTATAGACCGGGGACATAGCGG
>DJWR01000225.1:0-11587 GCA_002441055.1 Caulobacteraceae bacterium UBA6225
TCGAGCTTGGGCCCCGGCATGACCAGCTTGGCCCCCACGGCAGGCGCGGAGAAGGCGATGCCCCAGGCATTGGCGTGGAACATGGGCACCACGGGCAGGATGGAGTCCGCCGCGCCGACGCCGAGCACATCGGCGCCCATGGTGGTCAGGGTGTGCAGGAAGTTGGAGCGGTGCGAATAGAGCACGCCCTTGGGATTGCCCGTNNTGCCGGAGGTGTAGCAGAGGCCGGCTGCGGTGTTCTCGTCAAAGCCGCCCCAGGCGCAGTCGGGCGAGGCCTCGGCCACCAGCGTCTCAAAGCACAGGGCGCCCTCAATGGGGCAGTCGGCCATGTGCGCCTCGTCGGTCATGACGATGATCTTCTCGACCGTCGGCAGCTTGTCCTTCAGCGCCGCTAGAATCGGCAAGAAGGTCAGGTCGGTGAAGATGACCCGGTCTTCGGCATGGTTGATGATGTAGGCGAGCTGTTCTGGGAACAGGCGGGGATTGAGGGTGTGGCAGACCATGCCGACCCCCATGATCCCGTACCAGGCCTCCAGGTGGCGGGCGGTGTTCCAGGCCAGCGTCGCGATCCGGTCGCCGGGCTTCATGCCCAGGCTCAGCAGGGCGTTGGACAGGCGCTTGGCCCGGCCATGAACCTCGGCATAGGTGGTGCGGACGATCGGACCTTCGACGCTACGGCTGACGATCTCCCGGTCCCCATGCCATTCCTTCGCATGGTCCAGGATCTTGTCGACCGTCAGCGGCCAGTCCTGCATCAAGCCCAGCATCAATTCGCTCCCTAGGTTATCGGCGTTCTTGCGAGCTAAGCTAGTTTTGCGACACCCGTTAGGCAATGAGAGTCGCCCGCCAGGAGCGCTCGGGGACAAATCTTGCGCATGCAGGGTGACAGCCGCCGCATCCTGGGATAAATCGTGCTCATCATGTCTCCGAACGCCGCCACCTATCTCTTTTGGTATTTTGGCTATCCGACGCCCCTGGCGACGGACGGAGTTCTGCTGACGTGACCCAGACGTAAGACGAACCCCACCGCCGCCGCCGATCCGGCGGCTTTTTTTTATGGCCCGTCGGACCGCTTCCCCAGAGCGCCCATCCCAGAGAGCCATTCCATGACCGCCACCGCCCCCATCACTACTGACGACCTCCGTATCGGCTCGATCAAGCCGTTGACGCCCCCGGCCGAGATCATGGCCGCCCAGCCCCGCACAGGCCGCGCCACCGCCACGGTCACCGGCGCGCGTAGGGCGGCCCAGGATATCATCCACGGCCGTGACGACCGCCTGCTGGTGGTCATCGGCCCCTGCTCTATCCACGACCCTGACGCAGCCATGGACTATGCCCGCCGACTGGCCGCGGAGCGGGCGCGGTTCGCCGGCGAGCTTGAAATCCTGATGCGGGTCTATTTCGAGAAGCCGCGCACCACGGTCGGCTGGAAGGGGCTGATCAATGACCCAGGCCTCGATGGCGGTTTCCAGATCGACCAGGGGCTGCGGATCGCCCGCGGCCTGCTGGCCGATATCAATGACATGGGGCTGCCGGCTGCCTGTGAGTTCCTGGATGTGACCACGCCGCAGTACATCGCCGACCTGGTGGCCTGGGGCGCGATCGGGGCGCGGACGACAGAAAGCCAGATTCACCGGGAGCTGGCCTCGGGGCTCTCGTGCCCTGTGGGCTTCAAGAACGGCACCGATGGCAATGTGCAGATCGCGGTGGACGCGGTGCGCGCCGCCAGCCAGCCGCATCACTTTCTGGCCGTAACCAAAGAGGGCCGCTCAGCCATCGCCGCCACCACCGGCAATGGCGACTGCCACGTGGTCCTGCGCGGCGGATCAGCCCCAAACCATGACGCCGAAAGCGTCGCAGCCGCCTGCGCCCTGATCGAAAAGGCCGGCCTGCCGCCGCGGCTGATGGTCGACGCCAGCCATGCCAACAGCCTCAAGAAGCCGGAGAACCAGCCCGGCGTCGTGGCCGAACTGGCCGCCCGCCTCAGCGCCGGCGACCAGAAGGTCATGGGGGTGATGGTCGAAAGCCACCTGGTGGCCGGCCGCCAGGACCTGATCCCCGGCAAGCCCCTGACCTATGGCCAGTCGATCACCGACGGCTGCATCGGGTGGGAAGACTCCGTGGCCGTGCTGGAAAACCTGGCCGGCGCCGTCCAGGCCCGTCGCCAGGTCCTCGCCCGCGAGCCCGCCCAGGCCTGAAGCCTCAGGCCGGGGTCTGGAGGTGACTCCAGGCCTCGGCGGCCTCGTCGGCCGAGCCCGAGGCGTCGATCCGCGCCCACTGGACGGAGCCGACCTCCTGGTCGAGTTGCTTTTGCAGCGTCTCGACCGTGGCGTCAGACGCATCCCCGTGACGGGCGTCGATCCGAGCGGCCAGGATCTCCACCGGCGCCTCCAGCCACGCCCCGTCAAAGGCGACGCCCTGACGGGTCGCAAGGGCCTCGGCCCGGCGGCGCAGGTCCGGTGAGATGAAGGTGGCGTCCAGCACCACGGCCCGACCAGCCGCCAGGGCCTGGCCCGCCTCGCTGAACAGGGTGTCATAGACCTGCTCGTAGAAGCCTGGCCCGTAAGCGCTGGCCGGCAGACGACTGTCGGGGGCCACCCCCATCAGCCGCTTACGGACCTCGTCAGTGCGCAGGACGATGGCGCCGGGCGCAGCCCCGATCCCGGGCGCCACCAGCCGGGCGAAGGTGGATTTGCCGGTCCCCGACATGCCACCCACCGCCAGCAGCCTGGCCTTCGGCGGCGACAGATGAGCGAGCGCCGCGTCCAGATAGGCGCCAGCCGCCGCATCGTCGCCGGTGTGGGCCCACACATGGGCGCGGACCGCAGCCCTGACCGCCATCATCAGCGGCAGGGTCGCCAGACCGTCCCAAAGCTCCGGCCCAAAGTGGCGGGCGGCCTCGTCCAGATAGGCCGACAGCACCCGCACCGCCGCATCCCGCCGACGCCGGAAGTCCAGGTCCATGAGCAGGAAGGCGATGTCGTACTGGACGTCCACGTCCGACAGGGTGTCATTGAACTCGATGCAGTCGAACAGGATCGGCCGCCCATCCTCCAGCAGGATGTTCCCCAGGTGGAGATCCCCATGGCAGTGCCGGGCGAAGCCGCCGAGCGCCCGGGCGTCCAGCAGGGCCTGGTGTTGGAAGAAGGCCGCATCGGTGGCCGCGATCACGGCCTCGACCCGCTCCGCCCCCAGCCGGGGCGCCAGCTCGCGCAGCAGGTGGGCATTGGAATCGATGGTGAACTTCAGGGCCCGCCCGCCGCCGCCTTCGGGGCGCAGGGGGGCTGCGGCATGGAAGCCAGCCACCGCGCGGCCCAGACTGTCGGCCAGGAGCCCATCGACCGCCCAGGGCTGAGCCGAGAGCACGGCCGTCTCATCGAAGCGGCGCATCTCCAGCGCGAACTCCACGGGCTCGCCATCGCCATCGAACTCCAGACCGCCATCGATGGTCCGGGTGATGGCGCGGACGGTGCGATAGATGTCGGGCGCTGCAGCACGGTTGAAGCGCAGCTCGCGGTCAAGGGCCCAGCGCCGTAGCTCCAGGGTCGAATAATCTAGATAGCCCAGGTCCAGCCGTCGCTTGACCTTGAAGGCCCGCTCCGGCGTCAGGAAGACCCGCGCGCACGCGGTGTCGATGCGGCGTTCCGCCTGGCCTTCCAGCCAGGCGGCGACCTCGGCCTCTTCCGGATCGGTCAAGGAACGGCCGCCTTGAAACGGGGAGCGATCATCAGGGATAGAGCCGCTCGGTGGTCCAGCCCTGGCTGCTGCGCCGGAACACCAGCCGTTCGTGCAGCCGGAAGGGGCGGTCGCGCCAGAATTCTATGGTGCTCGGCGCCAGGCGGAAGCCCGACCAGTACGGCGGGCGCTCCACCTTTCCCAGGCCAAAGCGCAGGCCGGCTTCGGCGATCCTCTTTTCCAGGGCGAGGCGGTTGGGCAGAACCCGCGACTGCTCCGAGGCCCAGGCGCCAAGTTGCGAAGCCCGGGCGCGGGTCGCGAAATAGGCGTCGGCCTCCTGCGTGCTCACCGGGGTGATCTGGCCACGGACGCGCACCTGCCGGCGCAGGGATTTCCAGTGGAACAGCAGGGCGGCGTGGGGATTTGCCGCCAGTTGCCGTCCCTTGGCGCTCTCCAGGTTTGTGTAGAAGACGAAGCCGGCCGGATCGACGTCCTTCANNGGCGAAGAGTGCGAAGGGGTCGGTCTCGCTCAGAAGCGGCGGCGGCTCGGCCTGGGTGACCTGGGCCACATAGTCGTCCTCGGACGGCGAAGCCGGGATCAGAGAGTCTGATGGCGGGGAGTCAGGGGGGCGCTTTGACATGACCTGCGCCCTATAGCGCGCAGGCGGCCGGCCGTCAGGGGTTTAACGCGCCGTTGAGGGACCCTGCGCTAGGAGATTCGCCCTATGAGCGGGACGGATCAGGCCCTTACGACGCGCCAGGCGCGGGAGTTGCTGGGCGTGGCCGCCGGCGCCTCCCCTGGAGAGCTGCGCCGCGCCTTCCGCAACCGGGCGAAGAGCGTCCATCCAGACCGCAGCGGCGGGGACGCAGAATCCTTCCACCGCCTGGTCGAGGCCTATGACCTCCTTCGCGCAGGGCCAGGTCCAGACAGCTTTCTCCGCCAGCCGCCCAGCGTTCAAACCAGCCGGCGGACGCAGGACGCGGCCACCCTCAGCCTCACACCACAGATCGCCCTCCATGGCGGCCTGGCCGAGCACAGGGTGGCTGACGGTCGACGATTGAGAATTACGGTCCCCGCGGGTCTGCGCAGCGGCGATCGACTGCGGGCCGGCGGCGAGGTTCTGACCGTCGCTGTACGAGGAGACGGCCAGGTGATCGTCCGTGGGGACGATCTTTGGATCACCGCGATCCTGGACCGGGGCCTGCTGGAGCAGGGCGGACGGATCAGCCTGGATACGCCCCTGGGACCGCGAGAGGTCTGGATCACCCGCAAGGCCTCAGCCCGGGGTCTGATCCGCCTGGCCGGGGATGGACTTCCCGCCCGGGGGCGTCACCGCCAGGGCGACATGTTCATCCGCCTTCAACCCGCCAGCGAGACCGCCTCCAGCGCAGCCCGCACCCTCCTTCGCCGCTTCGCCGCGGCCTGGGCCGCCTGACCCTAGTCGCGGTCTCGGTCGGTGATATTGAAGTTCACGTCGAAGTCGAAGTCATAGACGCCGTCGGCGCACTTGGCGTCTTCGACCTCGTAACCCTCGACCACTCCGTCGTCCTCTTCACGCTCGATCTCTCGCGGATCGCTGCAGCCCTCGGCGGCCAGAACAGCCATGACCCGCGCGCGCTCCTGGGCCGACGGCGGCGCGTCGGCGAGACTGGCCGTGGCCGGCAGCATGAGAGCGGCGAGGGAGATGACGACAAGGCGCACGGGCTTGAACTCCTGGAGCGTTTTCATGCCCCAATAGCGCTTCTGAGACCCTCAGGCTCCCGATCCGACACGTGGCGCCTGGGCGGAAATGCGCTAAGAGCGCGGCTATGTCGCACAATACCTTTGGTCATCTCTTCCGCGTCACCACCTGGGGTGAAAGCCATGGTCCCGCGCTCGGCTGCGTCATTGACGGCTGCCCTCCGGGCCTGTCGCTGAGCCCTGAGGATGTGCAGGTGTGGCTGGACCAGCGTCGCCCTGGTCAGGGCAAGTTCGTCACCCAGCGTCAGGAACCGGACGCGGTGCGCATCCTCTCAGGCGTCTTTGAAGATGATCGCACCGGCGGCCCCGTGACCACCGGAACACCCATCTCGATGATGATCGAGAACACCGACCAGCGCAGCCGCGACTATTCGGAGATCGCCCAAGCCTTTCGCCCCGGTCACGCCGACTACGCCTATTTCGCCAAGTACGGCGTCCGCGACTATCGCGGCGGCGGCAGGGCCTCGGCCCGCGAGACCGCCGCCCGNNGTGGTTCAGATCGGCCCCCATGAGATCGACCGCAGCCGCTTCGACTGGGACGAGGCTCGCAACAATCCCTTCTGGTGTCCCGACGCCCAGACTGTGGCGGTGTGGGAGGCGCATCTGGAAAAAATCCGCAAGAGCGGGTCGTCCACTGGCGCGGTGGTTGAGGTGGAGGCCACCGGCGTTCCAGCCGGCTGGGGGGCGCCGATCTATGGAAAGCTCGATGCGGAACTGGCCGGCGCGCTCATGTCGATCAACGCCGCCAAGGGGGTGGAGATCGGCGCAGGCTTCGCCTCCGCCGCCCTGACAGGGGAGGAAAACGCCGATGAGATGCGGATGGGTAATGACGGCCAACCGGTCTTCCTCTCCAACAAGGCCGGCGGCGTGCTGGGAGGGATCTCTACGGGACAGGCGGTCACCGCAAGGATCGCCTTCAAGCCCACATCCTCCATCCTGACGCCACGCCGCAGTCTCGATGAGGCCGGTCAGGAGATCGAACTGCGCACCAAGGGCCGCCATGACCCCTGCGTCGGCATCCGCGCCGTGCCGGTGGTGGAAGCCATGGTCGCCTGCGTCCTGGCTGACGCCTATCTGCGCCACCGGGGTCAGGTCGGCGCAGCCCCGTTCGTCCCGAGACCGCAGGACTGAGGGGCGAAAACAGAGTTTGCCGAGGTCGTCAAAAATCGGCGGCTTTCAGATTGACCATGCGACGGACTTGCCTGAAATGACCCCCGCTCGCGCGCCGACGCATCGACGGCGCGTGTGACCTGACCGCGAAAGACGGACACTTGCGATACGAACTGCTCAGGATCCTGCTTGTCGACGACAACCAGCACATGCGGGTGCTGCTGACTGAGATTCTGCGCGCCATCGGAGTGGTGCATATTCACGAGGGCGCCGACGGGGCTGAAGGCCTGCAGCAGTTGCGCAATCACGCCATCGATATCGTCATGACCGATCTGTCGATGCAGCCCCTCGACGGCATTGATTTCGTCCGCCTACTGCGCAACTCGCCGGACAGCCCCAACCAGATGATCCCGGTGATCATGATCACGGGCCACTCCACCATGCGCCGGGTGGCCGAGGCGCGCGACGCCGGGGTCAACGAGTTCCTGGCCAAGCCCTTGACCGCACGGGGCGTGCTGGAGCGACTGAACCGGATTGTTGAGCATCCCCGCCCCTTCATCCGCACCCAGGACTATTTTGGTCCCGACCGCCGCCGTCGCGCCGACCCGGGCTTCAACGGGCCGTGGCGCCGGCAGGGCGACGCGGCTGTCTCCCTCTCCCACCAGCTGGACTAAGCATCGCCACCATTTGGTGATGTTTTGCGCGTCTTCTGGGCTCTGACCCCGGGGGATTCACCATGACTGCGCCACAGCTTCTTCGCCTCAGCCTGATAGGCGTCCTGGGGCTCACCCAGACAGGTTGCCTCGCCGCCGCCGTGGTCGGAACCACCGCTGGTGTCGCCATCGGGGTTACGGGGGCGGCCGTGGGAGCCACCGCCAAGGGGGTCGGCATGGCAGCCGGCGCCGTGATTCCGGGCGGTGACGACGACGATGACGACCGGCGGGACCGTTAAAGGCTCAGGGCGCAGCTCTCGCCGATGGTCGGACGGGACACCTTGATCCGCGAGAGCCCCGGAAACTGGGTCTTCAATCGCTCCGCAAAATAGAGGCAGAGGTTCTCAAGGGTCGGGCTCTCGAGGCCCGGCTTCTCATTGAGCAGCCCATGATCAAGCTCCAGAGCCACGGCGCGCAAAGCGCCGTCGAGCTCAGCCAGATCCGCCACCCAGCCCACAGGGGGCTGCGGCGCGCCGCTGACTGTGGCTTCCACCTGGAAGGAATGGCCATGCAGACGGGTATAGGGGCTCTCCGCCGGTCCGTCGGGCAGGTAATGGGCCGCGTCGAAGGTGGCGACCTTGGTGATCTCAAAAATATGCGATGTCATCGGCGCGCTCAGGCGTTCCGTCCAGCCGACCGGCCGTCAGGGAATGCCCAGATATTTGTGGGTTTGCACGCTTAAACGCCACTGAGGGTGGGCGAGGCAATAGGCGATCGCGGCCTCAGTGTTGGCCACGCGATCTGGCCCGTCCATGGGCTGCAGATAGAAGCGCTCGAAATCAAGGGCCGCGAACCGCTGCGGATCGACGCCCGCCTGCGGGAAAACAAGTTTCAGCTCCTGGCCCGAGGTCTGGACCACCGGCGCCTGGGCCTTGGGGCTGACGCAGATCCAGTCGACGCCAGCCGGCGCGGCCAGTGTCCCGTTGGTCTCCACCGCGATGGTGAAACCGCGGGCATGCAGGGCGCCGATCAGCGGGGCGTCCAGTTGCAGCAGAGGCTCGCCCCCCGTGCAGACCACAAGGCGGTTATCTGGTCCGCCAGTCCAGGTGGCGGCGACAGCGTCAGCCAAGGCTTCAGCGTCCGGGAAACGGCCTCCGCCAGGACCATCCATGCCCACAAAATCGGTATCGCAGAAGGTGCAGACCGCCTGAGCCCGATCGACCTCCCGCCCCGACCACAGATTACAGCCGGCGAAGCGACAGAAGACCGCAGGCCGCCCAGCCTGACCGCCCTCCCCCTGGAGCGTCAGGAAGATCTCCTTGACTGAATAGGTCACGCCGCGAGCTCCGGACGACCCTGCGCCACCCAGTTGGTCCAGCCTCTGGCCCGAAGCTCGCAGGCCGGGCAATCGCCACAGCCATGACCCCAGTCATGGCGCACGCCTCGTTCGCCGCGGTAGCAGGTGTGGCTCTCTTCGCAGATGAGCTCCACCAGGGCCTCGCCCCCCAACCCCTTTGACAGGGCCCAGGTCTCGGCCTTTGTCAGGGACATCAGCGGGGTCTTGATCCGAAAATTCTGCGCCATGCCCAGGTTCAGCGCATGCTCCAGAGCATCGATGGTGTCCCGCCGGCAGTCGGGATAGCCGGAAAAGTCGGTCTCGCACATGCCGCCCACCAGGTCGCCGATCCCGCGCCGATCCGCCAGGGCCGCGCCATAGGTCAGGAAGACCAGGTTGCGACCTGGAACAAAGGTGGATGGCAGTCCCCGATCGGTCACCTCGAAGGCGCGCTCGGCCGTCATGGCGGTCTCGGCGATCGCGCCAAATCCGGTAAGGTCGATGAGGTGGTCGGGACCAAGCCGCTCCGCCCAGGCGGGAAAGCGGGCGATCATGGCCTCCCGGACGACCTGACGGGCGCTCATCTCCACGGCGTGGCGCTGGCCATAGTCGAAACCCACCGTCTCCACATGCCCATAGCGGGCGAGCGCCCAGGCCAGGCAGACCGAGGAGTCCTGCCCACCGGAAAACAGCACAAGGGCGCGCTGATCGCGATTGGTGTCCGTCATGTCCCCCATATGCGCGCGCAGGCGACGCAGGGGAAGTCCGCGGGGCGCTGCAAGATCGCAATCAAAGGCGAGTAGGTAGCCCACCTCAACCTGCATTTTAGATGAATTGGTATGGCGCCAAAGTTAAGGGCCATCGGTCGCCAATCGTTCGTCGGCAAGGGATCTGTCGCATAACGACGGTCAGTTTTGCGCAGCTCGTTTGAAAGCGCGGTATTTCAGCCACGTCGGGCGCAAACCGTGGCCATATTTGGCGCCTGAGGGCAGATAAGTTTGACTGGCCTTACGGTTCGCACAAGGTTCCCGGCCCCGACCGCCCCTCCCCGGGCGGTCCTTGTCACACATCGAAAATAATAGGCGGCGCCAAAAGCCGCTTGGGAGAGCTTATGTCGTCCTTCACCCAATCCGGTCTGCGCCATCTGCTGGCGGCAAGCGCTTCGGTCGCCGTTCTCGCCGGCGCTGGCGCGGCTGCGGCCCAGTCGGCCGCTCCGGGCTCTGCCGAGCCCTTCACCATCCAGGAACTGGTCATCACCGCGGAGAAGCGTGAGCAGGCCCTGCAGGATGTGCCCGTCGCCGTCTCGGCCTTCACGTCGGAACAGCGCGACACTCAGGGCATCACGAACATCCAGGACTTCGTGAACTTCACCCCCGGCATGAACTATTCCGGCGCCGACCGGGTGTCCCTGCGCGGCTCGGGCCGCAACACCTTCTATATCGGCAACGACCCGGGCGTGGCCACCTATTCAGACGGCTTCTATTCGGCCAGTTCCTCGGAGCTGTTCAAGACGCCGCTGTTCATCGAGCGCACCGAGATCCTGCGGGGCCCCCAGGGCACCCTGTATGGCCGCAACGCCATGGGCGGCGCGATCAACCAGATCTCCAAGCGTCCCGACTATGAATACTCCGGCGAGATCCGCGCCGCGGTCGCCAATTACGACTACACCCGGGTCGAAGGCGTGGTCTCCCTGCCGGTGGCCGAAAATCTGCGCTTCAAGGTGGGCGGCAGCCAGGAATGGCAGCGCGAGGGCTTCATCGAGAACATCGGCAGCGGCAATGAGGGCGCCTCGATCAAGCGCACCTATTTTGAAGCGCAGATGGAAGCCGAGCTGGGCGAGGATGTGGACGTCTGGGTCCGCTATAACCGTTCCAACTGGGACGACAGCCTGGGCGTCGGCGACCGTCTGGCCAACCTGGTCAGCCCCTATGACACCACCCGCGCCTTCCAGCCCATCGGTGGCCTGGTGACTGGCCTGCAGTTCGGCGAGACCGTGGCGAACCCCGGCGTTCGCGACCCCTATGTGCAGAACACCAACCGGGACGGTTATGGCGCCCTGCGCGGCAACCACGTTCTGACCGCCCAGGTGACCTGGGACCTGGGCTTCGCCGACCTGAAATACATCGGCGGCTTCCAGCAGTACGACTATCAGACCGGCGGCGACTACGACAACACGAGCCGCACCGCGCCGATCACCGTGGCCGGCGTCCCGGGCATCTTCGTCGACTACACCACCGACTTCTATGAGACGAAGAAGTACTATTCCAACGAGCTGAACCTGACGTCCAACTCGGATGGCCCGCTCAGCTGGATCCTCGGCCTGTACCAATATGAAGAGGACTATAGCCAGCGCATTCAGCTGGGGAATCCCCAGCAGGCGCAGATGGCCAACCCCTGCTACTTCATTGGCCCGCCGAACTTCTGCGCGCCGGCCCCGGCCAACCCGACCCGTAACTTCGTCGACGGCTATGCCGAGCTGAATTCCAAGGCCCTGGCCGCCTTTGGTCAGTTCACCTACGCCTTCAACGACGCCTTCGCCCTGACCGCTGGCCTGCGCTACAGCCAGGACAAGAAGGACGGCTTTGAGAGCCAGCGCCTGGTGCTGTTCTCGCCGGCCGGCCCGTTTGGCCCGCAGCTCGGCGGCGCTTTCGCCTTTGACGTCTCCACCGACCTGCAGCCGGGCGCTCCTGGCGTGCAGAACAGCCGCCGCCTGAACGACACCTGGGAAGCGGTGACAGGGGTGGTCAATCTGGACTGGACCCCGGACAACGACAGCCTGTTCTACGCCAAGTACAGCCGTGGCTATAAGTCCGGCGGCTTCCTGCTGGGCACCCTGGCGCCGAACCCTCAGGGCGAGGCGGAGTTCGTGAACGCCTACGAGCTGGGCATGAAGAAGACCATCGCCCGCCAGCTGATCGTCAACGGCTCGCTCTATTACAACGACTATTCGGACCTGCAGCTGAACCTGCAGCAGCTGAATGCGGCGGGCACGGCGTCGGCCAACAACTTCATCAATGTCGACGCCCGGGCCTATGGCCTGGAGCTGGAGACGATCTGGCAGCCGAGCCGCAA
>DJWR01000225.1:11650-16303 GCA_002441055.1 Caulobacteraceae bacterium UBA6225
GGCTCGCGCCTGTTCCAGTCGCCGGAGCATAAGGTGGCGCTCAACGGCAACTACACCTGGGACTTCGCCGCCGGCTCGCTGATCGCCTCGGCGACGGCCTTCTGGACCGATGAGACCACCTATCAGCCCTTCGACAACCCGGCCTTCGCCGTGCCGGCCTATTCGGTCGCCGATTTCCGCCTGATCTGGCGGGACCTGGAAGAGCGCTACGCCGTCATCGGCTTCGTGAAGAACGCCTTTGAAGAAGAGGGCTTCACCTCCACGGGCACCACCAATCCCTCGGCGGTCTATGGCGCGCCCAATCCGGGGCTGGCGATCGGCGGGCAGACCTATCTGCAGCAGACCGGAACGGCCATCACCCGCGGCCTGATCCAGCCGCGCACCTTCGGGCTGGAGTTGCAGTACCGCTTCTAAACCTGGCGACGACGTCGTCGAATTCGGGACGGGCGGCGGGGCGACCTGCCGCCCGTTCTGCATTTTGGCGTCTCCGTACAAAGGCGGTCGCCAAGCTTAACGTCTCTGCAAAGGGTTTCCGCCATCCTAGGTGGAAGTTCGCAATGGTGCCCCTACCCATGTCCCCCTCCGAGTTCTTCTTCGACCAGGTCACAGAAGAAATCCGCATCCAGGTGGAAGGCATGCGCGCCCTGACCGAGCGTCTGGGCCGGCAACACCTCTCGGCTGACGCGACAGCCTGCGTGGAGGGTATCGGCGAGGCCGCCAGCACCGTTTCGCGCCTTCTGATGACCGCCCAGGATCTCAAGACCGCCGCTACCGAGCGTCTGAGCCTCAGCCTGGCGCCGCGACAACTGCGCGACCTGATGGATGAGGTGCAGGAGCGGTGGATCACGCGGGCCCGCGAGAGCGGCGTCACCCTTCTGGTCTCCTATGAGGGCGATCCGGCGGCCGCGGCGCTGATTGACGCCCACCGCCTGCATCAGGTCTTCGACGGGTTCATCGGCCAGGCCATTTCCGGCGTTCGCCGCGGGGCCGTTGAAGCGTCGCTGGAAGTCTCCTCATCGGGGCCAGAGACCCTGCGGCTGGTCGGCCGGGTGCGCGGCGCCGGCGAAGTGGTGGATGGCAGCCTTTCGGGCAGCATCGAAGAGGTCACCGCGCGGTTTGGCCTCGAGACGGCGCTTGGCGCAGCGCTTGGTCAGCGAATCCTCCAGGCCCTGGATGGACAGGGCCATACCGAACTGAACGCCGGCGGCGGCGAGACGGCGGTCTTCATTCTGGAGACCCCCTGCGCCCCGACGATCGAGGCTGAGCCGGCCGAGCCCGCCTCCGACCGCGCCGCCCATGTCCTGATCGTTGATGACAACGCCACCAATCGGATGGTCGCAGAAACCCTCTGCGAGATGTTCGACTGCACGGCTGAGACCGCGGTGGATGGGGTCGAGGCCGTCGATCTCGCCCGATCTGGCCGGTTCGATCTGATCCTCATGGATATCAAGATGCCGCGGATGGACGGGGTGGCCGCAACACGGGCCATCCGCGCTCTGTCTGGGCCGGCGGGCAAGACGCCGATCATCGCCCTCACCGCCAATGCCGATCCGGAGGACGCCGCAGGCTACCTGGCCGCTGGCATGATTGGTGTAGTCGAAAAGCCGATGAAGCCGGAAAACCTGCTTCGCGCCCTGCAGCAGGCCCTCAGCCCCGGCGATGCGCAGGCCGCCTGAGACCAGACCCTGGCGTCATTGACGCCCGCGAGCCATGATCGGCCTCCAGGTTCAGGGGGCTTCATGGCTAACTTCTATGAGAAACACATTCTGCCCGGCTTGCTGACCTGCGCCTGCGGATCGCCGGCCATCATGCGCCAGCGGGCCCTTGTCGTGCCCCAGGCCCAGGGCAAGGTCCTGGAGCTTGGCATCGGCGGCGGTCTGAACCTCGCCTTCTATGACCCTCGCAAGGTCGAGAGCGTCACCGGCGTCGATCCTTCCCCCGAACTGCGGGCCAAGGCCATGGCGGCGCCCCACGCCCCCAGTTTGGCTGTGAGGGTGGAGGCCGGCGCCGCCGAGGCCCTGCCCTTCGCTGATCAGAGTTTTGACAGCGTGGTCTGCACCTTTACCCTCTGCTCAGTCAGTGACCCGGCCCGCGCCCTGGCCGAAGCCAAACGAGTTCTAAAACCCGGCGGCCAGTTCCTGTTTTGCGAACACGGCCTGTCGCCAGCGCCGCAGGTCGCCAAATGGCAACGCCGCCTTGATCCCGTGTGGAGCAGGTTGGCTGGCGGATGCCATCTCAACCGACCCGTCAGCCAGACCCTGGTCGCCGCCGGGTTGCGCCCGAGCCCGGTAGAGAAGGCCTACCTGCATAAAGCGCCCAAGATCGCCGGATGGGTTGAATGGGGTGCGGCCCAGCCTGGCTGAGCCGCACCTCTTTCGACAGGTTTGGAGGCTCCCAGCCTCACATTTCAGAGGCCGAATCCGGCTCGTCTTCGCCGTCTGTCTCGGCGTTGGCATTGGCCTCGGCGCCCGCGTCGGCCTTGGCCTGCATGGATCGCCCAATCCGGGCCCGAAGCGCGGCGTCGCCCTGAGCGGCGGCGGCGATCTGGTTGTACTCCTCGGCCGTCAGACCGGCGGCCTTGACCGCTGCGGTCATCTCGGTGGTCAACTGGCTTTGAAGGGTCGCCCGCGCCGTGGTGTCGCCTGCGCCCTCGACCTTCGGACCATAGGATTGGTTCAACGCCTGAACATCGGCCATGGCCGCAGCGAAGCGATCAATCTGTGCGTCGGTAAAGGCCGCTGACGTTGCGCCGGTCTGGGGCGCTTCAGCCGGCGCCGTCACCGAGGCGCTTGCGTCCTGGGCCAGCGCCGGGGTCGAAACCGCCAGGACGCCAGCGGACATGGCGAGGGTGGCCGCAGCAGCGAAAAGTGGGGTCTTGAAGCTCATGTAAGGGATCTCCTGCGCCCGCCAGCCCCTCACAAACCCGTGAGAGGAGCTTCGGGTTTCCGCCGCCCCTTGAAGTTTTTCGCCCGTCCCAAGCCGCCAGCGGTTCCGTTGACGACCTGTTCGAACGGTCTAGATGTGGATGCTCAACAGGTTGTCCTCGGAGAGACCGAGGCGACTGATGGGTGTCTGGGACTTTATCCCGCCGTGGGGGCGATGCCAGTTGTATCGGTGCAGCCAGGGGCCGAGCTCGGCGGCGCGCTGATCTGAGGTCTGATAGGCCTGAGCGTAGGCCCATTCTCGCAGGCTGGTCTGGACGAAGCGTTCGGCCTTGCCGTTGGTCTTTGGCGTGTAGGGTTTGGTCCGGATATGCTTGAGGCCGAGGGTCTTGCACAGGTCGCGGAAGGCGTGGGCTTTGTAGCAAGAGCCGTTGTCGGTCATGACGCCGGTGACGGTGACGCCCAGGCTGGCGTAGTAGGCGATGGCGGCCTTCAGGAACGCCATGGCGCTTTCTTTCTTCTCGTCGGGCAGGACCTGGCTGAAGGCGATGCGTGAGGCGTCGTCGATGCAGACGTGGACGAACTCCCAACCGGCGCCCCAGGCCTTGCCGCCCCGCTTGCCGCGGTTGCTGCTCTGGCGGGTCCTATCGCCAGTGATGCGGTGGCCAACCTGATCGAAGCGGCCGAGCTTCTTGATGTCGATATGGATCAACTCGCCAGGGGTCTGGCGCTCATAGCGCACCACGGGCTCCGGCGGATCCAGGTCCCTGACCCGGCTCAGCCGCGCCCGCCTCAGGATACGGCTCACCGTAGCCGGCGAGACCTTGGTCTCCCGGGCGATCTGCTGGCCCGTCCAGCGCTGGCGACGCAGGGCGATGATCTGCTCGACGGTCTCGGCAAGCGTTAGCTGGCGCAGGGTCTTGGGACGTGAGGAGCAGTCGAGCAGACCCGCTGGCCCTTCCGATCGGAACCGCTCGACCCACTTGCCGACGGTCTTGGCGTCGATCCCAAAGGCCGCGGCGACCGCCTTCCTCGACTGGCCTCCGTACAACACACGTCGCGCCAGGTCGGCTCGACTGTGCGCCGTCAGACGGGCATTCTTGTGCACGTTCATCCGGTCCTCTCCTGAGACCCTGCTGCTTCGCAAACACAGCTTCTCGGGTCCGGACCGGATGGACAACCTATTGAGAGCTCACAGCTAGAAGGCGACGTTGGCGCCCACCAGCAGCACCTGGGTCTTGCCGTCGGCCTCGCTCCAGCTGACGCCAGGGCCGAGGTTGCCGCCGCTCAGGAAGTTCAGCGGCACATAGCCCTCCACAAGCACCACCTCGGAGAACAGCTTCACATGGCTGGCCGGGAAGGCGGCCAGGCCGAACACCAGCTGATCCTGGCGCCGCCACGGCGAGCCCTTGGGTCCGGCGACATAGGTGGAGAACTCGGTGGAGAGATGGACCTCCTGGCCAGCCAGTTCGGCGGCGTAGCGGGCGCCCACCCCCCAGCTTGAGACCTTGCTGGCGGCGAACTGGTTCAGCGGCGGGGTCGGGTTGAAGGTGCCCGGCCATTCCTCCAGCGTCTTGGCGAACTCGGCGTTGGCGGTCCAGCGGTCGTAATGCAGCTGGCCATAGACGGCGTAGGCGGGGTTGTCGTCGACGCACGGGTTGAAGTGCACCACCGGGAAGCCATGGCAATAGGCGCTGCCGTGCACATAGGAGGCGCCGGCCATCAGGTCGCGCCCCTCCCCGCCCAGGTCGAAAGTGTAGTTGGCGTCGGC
>DJWR01000104.1:0-3565 GCA_002441055.1 Caulobacteraceae bacterium UBA6225
CCGTCTTCCTGACCTTCACGGTCCTCGACCGGGTGGGCTACAACGCCACGGACGGGGCGGCCAATACCGCCGAGGCGGTCAGGGGGCTGGAACAGGCGTTCCTGATCGGGCCGATCTTCTTTGTCGCCCTCGGGGGTCTCTGCTTCATCGGCTATAAGCTGGGCGAAGAGCGTCACAGCGAAATCCGCCGCGAGCTGGACGAGCGCGACGCCCTCTATGACACCGCGCCAGTTCTTGAGACCCTGGCCAGCGAGCCCTCGATCCCCACGCCACTGATCGAGCCCCGCAAGGGCTAAAAGAACGACCGTACTTATATCTTCTCAGCCCGCTTGCGCGACGCCGCAAGCGGGCGTTTTGTCGTCTCCATAATCGCGCGGCCAAGCTGCGCCAAAACAAAAGATTTGGAGACGTTCCGTGAGTGCTTTACCCCAGGGCGCGGCTGCGCCCCGCGGGGGCGGCCTGCCCCTGACCACAGTCCTGGCTTTTTCCAGCACCGGCGTACCCCTGGCCGTACTTGGCCTGGCGTTGGGCGTCTTTCTTCCGCGCTACTTCGCCGGCCATATCGGCATCAGTCTGGTGGCCGTCGGCGCGGCCTTCACCATTGTGCGCCTGATCGATATCGCCTTCGATCCCATGATCGGCGCGCTCATGGACCGCACCCGTACCCCGATCGGGCGCTACCGCCCCTGGGTGATCGCTGGCGCCCCGGTGATGATGCTGGGCACCTACAAGCTGTTCAACCCGCCAGCCGGCGCTGGGGAGGCCTATCTGATCCTCTGGCTACTGGTGATCTATGCGGCCCTGTCCATCGTGTCCCTGGCCCACGCCGCCTGGGCCTCGTCCATCGCCACCAGCTATGATGAGCGCTCCCGGGTCTATGGCTGGATGCACGCCGTCGGCGTGGCCGGCGCCGTGGGCCTGCTGTTGCTGCCGGCCCTGACCGGCGGGCAGATTGAGCCGGGCTCAGGCGACAGCATGCCGGCCGTCGGCTGGATTGTGATCGCCGGCATTCCCCTGACCACCGCCCTGTGCGTGCTGCTGTCACCGGAGAAGGTGGCGCCCCGCAGCGCGGCTGAGACCTTCGACCTGCGGGAATATTGGCAGGCCCTGAAACGACCGGAGATGATCCGCCTGGTCCTGGCCGACCTCGCCCTGGCGCTTGGCCCTGGCACGACGGCGGCCATCTATGTGTTCTTCTTCCACGACGCCAAAGCGTTCAACTACACCCAGGTCTCCATCCTGCTGGTGCCCTTCATCGGCGCGGGCCTTCTGGGCGCGCCGGTCTGGGCCAAGCTCGCCCAGCGGTTTGGTAAGCACCAGACCCTGATGGGCGCCACGGTCGCCTATGCCGTGTTCCAGACGGTCCTGATGGCCATTCCCAAGGGGCTCTTTCTGCCCACCGCGCTTGGCATGTTCGCCGTCGGCTTTACGGCCAGCGCCTTCGTGGTCCTGGTCCGCGCCATGGTCGCTGACGTGGGGGACGCCATCCGTCTGGAACAGGGCAAGGAGCAGACCGGCCTGCTCTACGCCATGGTGACCAGCACCCAGAAGGTGGGGGCGGCCATCTCGGTGGGGATCATCTTCCCGGTCCTGTCGCTGGTCGGCTACAACGCCGCCGACAATGTGACGAACACCCCGGACGCCATCTTCGGCCTGGAGATGTGCTACCTGTTCGCCCCGATCATATTCGTCCTGATCGGTGGGGCCTGCTTCTTCGGCTATGGCATGAACGCCGAAAAGCACGCGGCCATCCGCGCCGCCCTGGACGCCCGNNTGACGCCTTAGCTGTGACTCAGCCGCGGGCCAGGCCAAGCCTGGTCCGCAGCATCTCGGCGGCGTGGCGGAAGGCCCTGGCCGGGCCGCTGTCGGGCGCCGTCGCCACCAGCGGCCGCCCGTCATCGCAGCCCTGACGCAGGGCCACGTCGATGGGGATCTGACCAAGCACCGGGGTCTCCAGGCGTTCAGCTTCCGCCAGCCCGCCCCCCTGACCGAAGATCGGGATGGCGGTTCCCGTGGACGGGTCGGTGAAGAAGGCCATGTTTTCGATCAGCCCGAGGATCGGCGTGGCCGTCTTCTGGAACATCGTGGCCGCCCGGCGGGCGTCAATCAGGGCGATTTCCTGAGGCGTCGTGACGATCACCACCCCGTCCAGCTTCATCTTCTGGATCAGGGTCAGCTGAATGTCGCCGGTGCCCGGGGGCATGTCGACCACCAGAACGTCCAGGGGCTCTTCCTCCGAGCCCCAGGCCACCTCATGCATCATCTGGCGCACCGCCGAAGAGGCCATCGGGCCCCGCCAGATCATCGGCGCGCCCTCATCGACCATGAAGCCGATGGACATGACCTTGACCCCCCAGGCCTCCAGGGGGATCAGCTTCTTTTCAGGATGATATTCCGGATCGCCGTCCACCCCCATCATTCGTGGGGCCGAAGGACCGTAGACATCGGAGTCCAGGAGGCCAACCCGCAGGCCCAGGGCCGCCAGGCTGACGGCCAGGCTGACCGAGACCGTGGACTTGCCCACCCCACCCTTGCCGCTGGCCACCGCGATCACCCGGCGCACATGGGGTGGTCGGACGGCGCCGGCGGGGGGCGCGGGGGTCGCCTGGGGATCGACGGTGAGCTTCACCCCTTTCCGCACCCGGGTGACCCCTTCGGCGGGCGGCGGCGGCGGGCCGTCGCCGGGAGCGTTGGTCAGCACCACCTGAGCCCGGTCCACCCCTGGCGCCTGGCTTAGAATCGCTTCGGCCTGGGCGCGGACGGGCTCATAGAGCTCAAGCAAACCGCCCGGCGCCTCCATCATGAAGCCTACCCGGCCATTGCGCACAGACAGCCCCTGGACCAGACCCGCGCTCACCAGCCCCTTCCCGCTCTGAGGGTCGCGCAGACCCTCAAGAAGCTTCAGGAGGGCGTCGCGGTCAGACTGGGGTGATGGGTTCATGTCGTCTTCAGCTTGCGTTGGCGGCTCTGCCATCACATATCCGGCTGCAAGCGCCGGTTTACAAGTCCGCCTCCGCAGACCGAAATCGCGGCCGCGCCGAGATACGCCGACCCACGACGTCCCCGACGACGCGACCCAGAAAGACGACGCACAAAAAGAATGCCCTGGAATGACAACGTAAACCCCGGCCCCTGGGGAAGCCCGCCGCAGCAAGGCGGCGGCTCCGGCGGTTCGGGTGGCCCTGGCGGCCCCAAGCGCTCGGGTCTTGGCGGCGGCGGTCCCCGTGGCCCTGGCGGTCCCCGTGGCCCTGGCGGCCCCCGAGGCCCGCAGCCTGATCTCAACCAGCTGCTCGAGCGCCTGATGGCCCGCCTGCGGCAGTTTTTCAGTGGTCCTGGCGGTGATCAGATCCGCCCTGGCGCCATTGCTGCGGTGGCCGGGGTGGCCTTCGCCCTCTGGGCCATGTCCGGCCTCTATCTGGTCCAGCCCAACGAGCAGGCGGTGGTGACCACCTTCGGCGCCTATTCGCGCTCATCGGGCCCTGGTCTGAACTACGCCCTGCCCGCCCCCATCGAGCGGGTGGAGAAGGTGCCGGTCACCTCCCTGAACCGCATCGACATCGGCGGC
>DJWR01000104.1:3649-3782 GCA_002441055.1 Caulobacteraceae bacterium UBA6225
GCGCCATGCGCGAAGTGGTCGGCCGCCGGGACCTGGAATCCATCCTGACCCGCGGCCGCGGCGAAGTGCAGGCCCAGGCCGCAGAGCTGATGCAGCAGACCCTGGATTCCTGGGGCGCTGGCGTGAACGTCGT
>DJWR01000126.1:0-12435 GCA_002441055.1 Caulobacteraceae bacterium UBA6225
CCTCGTCGTCCACCACCCCGCAGCGGTCGCCGTCGCCGTCGAAACCCAGCGCGCAGTCGGCGCCGTACTGCCGCACGGCCGCGGCCATCTCGTGCAGCATTTCCTGGTCTTCCGGGTTCGGATTGTAGCGCGGGAAGGTCCAGTCCAGGTCGCAGTCCATCTCATAGACCACGGCCACCCCCATCTTGCGCAGGGCCTCGGCGGCAAACGCGCCGGCCGTGCCGTTGCCGCAGGCGCAGACAACCTTCAGCGGCCGCTTCAGGCTGACCCCCGCGGCCACGTCGGCGACATAGCGTTCAGCCACGCCGGAAACGTGGGTCAGACTGCCCCCCGGACGCAGCTCCCAGCCGCCCGAAAGGACGATCTCCTTCAGGCGGCCCATCTCGTCGGGACCAAAGGTCAGGGGCCGCTGGGCCCCCATCTTCACCCCGGTCCAGCCGTTTTCGTTGTGGCTGGCGGTGACCATGGCCACGCAAGGCGCGTCCAGGTCGAACTGGGCGAAATAGGCGATGGGCGAGAGCGCCAGGCCGATGTCCAGCACCTCACAGCCGGCCTGGATGAGGCCCAGCGTCAGGGCCTGCTTGATCGACAGCGAATAGGAGCGGAAGTCATGGCCTACGACGATGCGCGTCTGGCCCATCTGTTGGATCAGGGTTCCCAGACCCATGCCCAGCGCCTCAACACCCAGCAGATTGATGTCGGGGCCAAACAACCACCGCGCATCATATTCCCGGAAGCCCGTGGCCTTCACCAGCGGCTGGTTCTCATAGGCAAGTGTATTGGGGACGAGATCGGCGCTGGGGGCGAGAAGCATCTGGACTCCGCAGGTGGGTGGTCGACAGCTCGAATATGGGGCCGGCCGACAGGTCAGCCTAAAGCTGAGCCGTATCGTGGGTTCGCGACGGTTGCTACATCACGCCTGCCCGAAGCAGGTCATGCACATGCAGTATGCCCACCGGACGGTCGTTCTCCACAACGAACAGCACGGTGACCGAAGGGGCGGGATCGCTCATCAGGGCCAGGGCTTCGGAGGCCATCATGGCGGGCGGCGCGGTCTTCTTGGGGCCGGGCGTCATCACCTGGGCCGCCGTCTGGCCAAGCAGGCCTTCGATGTGGCGACGCAGATCGCCATCAGTGATCGCGCCCACCAGCCGGCCCGCATCATCGGTGACGCCCACAATGCCCCACCGCTTCTCGGTCATCACCAGCAGGGCCTCGGGCATCGGCGTGTTGTGGGGCACCAGGGGCAGTTCGTCCGCCCCATGCATCAGGTCGCCCACCGTGCGCAGCATGGCGCCCAGCTTGCCGCCGGGGTGGAAGGTCTTGAAGTCCTTGGCCGTAAAGCCCCGCCGCTCCAGCAAGGCGACGGCCAGGGCGTCGCCGAGTGCGATCTGCAGGGTGGTGGAGGTGGTGGGCGCGCTGACTTCCGCCGTGGCTTCGGGGGCGTCGGCCAGACGCAGGACCACATCGGCGGCCTGGCCCAGGGCGCTGCCGGGCGCCGCCGTCAGGGCGATCAGCGGAATCTTGAACCGCTTGGCATAGGCCAGGACGTCGGACAGCTCGCGCACTTCTCCGGACTTGGACAGCGCCAGAACCGCGTCCTCCTGACCGATCATGCCCAGGTCCCCGTGGCTGGCTTCCGAGGCGTGGACAAAGAAGGCGGCCGTCCCGGTGGAGGCGAAGGTGGCGGCGATCTTGCGCGCCACATGGCCAGACTTGCCGATGCCGGTGCAGGCGATCCGACCCTTGGCGGCGTAGAGAATATCCACCGCCCGCACGAAGGCGTCGTCCAGGCCCTCGGCCTGCAGGGTCAGGGCGGCCGACTCCGCGGCCAGCACCCGGCGGCCCACGGCGACGGCGTCGAATTCACCGGTCATGGCTGGGACGCCATGGCTTCGGCCTGCATGCCGCGCATGGTCTCTCGGGCCTGGTTGATGCGTCGCTGTGAGGCTTCGGCCTGCCGCTTCATGGCCGCCTGCATCTCCGGCGTCTGCTGGATGGGCGTGTGGCCGAAGGGCCCAGGCGAGCGCGCGCCGATGCCCTGGGGCCAGACCAGGGCCAGGGCGATGACCATCGCCGCGGCCAGGGCCATCAGCGGAAAGAAAAATCGATCAAGCATTGCGGCTCGATATAGCCGCTCCTGGCCCGCTCGGCCACGCCCAAGGCCGCCATCACGCCTTGACTGGACCTGGGGGGCGTCCTAGCCGGACGGGCGACCCCGACGCCCAGGAGATGCCCCATGCCGACCCTTGTCCTGCTTCGCCACGGCCAGAGCCGCTGGAACCTGGAAAACCGCTTCACCGGCTGGGTCGATGTCGACCTGACCGCTGAGGGCGAGGCCCAGGCGACCAAGGGCGGGGAGCTGATCAAGGCCGAGGGCGTCCAGATCGACCGGGTCTTCACCTCAGTTCTCACCCGGGCCATCCGGACCAGCTGGCTGGCGCTCGCCGCCGCCGGCCAGGCCTTCGTTCCAGAGGTCAAGGACTGGCGGCTGAACGAACGTCACTATGGCGGCCTGACCGGGCTCAACAAGGCCGAAACCGCCCAGAAGCACGGGGAGGAGCAGGTGAAGGTCTGGCGCCGGTCCTATGACGTGCCGCCGCCGCCGCTCAGCCATGACAGCGAGTTCGATTTCGCTGGCGACCGCCGCTACGCCGGCGCGGTTCTGCCGGACACCGAAAGCCTCAAGACCACCCTTGATCGGGTTCAGCCCTACTGGGAGGGCGAGATCGCCCCGCGGCTGAAGGCGGGCGAAACCCTGCTGGTGGCCGCCCACGGCAATTCCCTGCGGGCCATCGTCAAGCTGTTGTTCCAGCTCAGCGATGAGGCGATCATCGACGTGGAAATTCCCACCGGCAACCCCCTGCTGATCCAGCTGTCCGACAGCCTCGCGCCAGTGTCCGCCCGCTACCTGGACGGGGACCGCGCCCAGCCCCTGCCGCAGGTTCCGTGACCGACGAGGCCGATCAGGCCCACATGCGTCGGGCGATCGCCCTGGCGCGCCCAAACCTGGGTCAGACCGCGGAAAATCCCTCTGTGGGCTGCGTCATTGTCCGGGATGGGCTCGTGGTCGGCGAGGGCGCCACCGGGATCGGCGGCCGCCCCCATGCCGAGGAGATCGCCCTTCAGGCGGCCGGCGCCGCCGCCCGCGGGGCGGTGGCCTATGTGACCCTCGAGCCCTGCGGCGCGCGCTCGTCGGGCGCGACCTCCTGCGCCCGACGTCTGGTCGAGGCTGGCGTCACCGAGGTGGTCGTGGCCTGTGGCGACCCCTCGCCCTATGCCGACGGCCAGGGCCTGGCCCAGCTGTCCGCCGCTGGCCTGGATGTCCGCCTTGGATACCTGGCCGAAGAGGCCTTGGTCCTCTACCGGAACTATACGCCGCCCTCGATGGGCCCCGCCGGGGAATAACTGTCGGAAGGGCCTCGTTAATCTTGCGGCGTTAGCGTGAGGCGTCCCTCTCGCAATGGCGCCTGATGCTGTCCCCCCGTCCCGCCTCGATCCCCGAACTCCGGCGCCTCACCCAGGCCGAGGTCGATGCGGTATGCGCCCGGCACGATCGCCTGTGGACCTCCCGCCCCGGGGGCGCCCGGGCGGTCTTCGCCTGGAAAGACCTCACCGGCCTTGACCTGCGGGGACGAAATCTGTCGGACGCCGACTTCACCGGCGCCTGCCTGAACGATTGCCAGTTGCAGGGCGTCAAGCTGGACAACGCCAATCTGTTCGGCTGCGACCTCCAGAACGCCGATCTCACCGAAGCGTCCCTGCGCCGGGCCGATCTGCGCGGCGCCTGCCTGCGCGGCGCAAATCTCACTGCCGCCGATCTATTCGAGGCCGACCTGCGCGAAGGCTCCATCGCCGCGGCCGACCGGGACAAGGGCCTGAGAATTCTCGAGCACCTCGCCCGTCCAGGCGAAGTCCAGGGCGCGGTCCTGGCCGGCGCCAATCTGGAGCGCTCGCGCCTGTCGGGCGTGATGGCCGCCCGGGCTGACTTCTCCGACGCCATCCTCAAGGACGCCAAGCTCGTCCGGGCCAACCTGAAACAGGCCAACATGTCCGGCGCCAACATGCAGGGCGCCGACCTCTCCGGCGCTGACCTCGCCGGCGCCGACCTGCGCGACGCCATCCTGGTGGGCGCCAAGACCTATTCTTGGAATGTCAGCAAGGCTGAGATGGAGGGGGTCCTCACCGATGCGCCTTCTGGCCTCGCCGTCTCCGACCTGCCCTACAAGACCATGATCCGCGAACACGCCCGCTGGTGCGAGACCGGCGGCGGGGAGGGTAGTCCCTCGGTGTTCGACGGCGCCGATCTGCGGGCCCTGGAGACCATCCGCGGCTTCAATCTGACGGCCCTGTCGGCCAAGGGCGCGGTGTTCTACGGCCTCGACATGGAGGGGGTTCAGCTCCAGGGCGCCCAGCTCGACGGCGCCGATCTCCGAGCCTGCAATCTTCGCCGGGCCGACCTGCGCGGCGCCCGGCTGATCAACGCCAAGCTCTCTGGGGCCGACTTGCGCGACGCCCAGATGGGCCCCCTGCTGATTGGCTCCAACCGGCTGCTGCCCTGCAACATGACGGGCGCCAAGCTGAAGAATACTGACTGCGCGCGGGCCGACCTGCGCCAGGCGATCCTCCAGGACGCTGACCTGTCGCGGGCCAACTTCACGGGCGCTCAGCTGAAACAGGTCAATATCACCGGCGCCCGTCGCGGCGGGGCCCGCGGCCTGTCCGAGGTGATTTAAATATCGTCGGTCTTTTAACCCTTGAGTCTCTGTTCTGCGTCTAAGAGTCGCGGGTCGCCGAACAGTCAGGAGCAGCCCCGTGTCAGCCGCCATCGCTCTTTCCGGCCGTCGCAAGCTGTCGTGCGGCGAGATCGAGATGATCCTCGCCGCCCATGAGCGCTTCATCAGCGGGCGCCCGGGGGGCAAGTTGGCGGCGATGCGGTTCATCGACTTCACTGGAGTGAACCTGGCGGGCCGCAACCTGCAGGACGCCGATCTTTCCTCTTCCATCTTCGATAGCGCCATCCTCGTGGGCGCCGATCTGTCGCGGGCCAACCTGTTTGGTTGCGATCTGCGCAAGGCCGATCTTCGCCGCGCCAATCTCACCCGCGCTGATCTGCGCGGCGCGTGTCTGCGCGGGGCCGACCTCAGCGAGGCCGACCTGACCCAGGCTGATTTCCGGGTCGGACAGGTCGCCATGCCGCACCCGTCCAAGGGGCTCACTTCCCTGACGCACCATCAGCGGAACGGCGAACTCGATTACGCCAATCTCAATGGCGCCAACCTGGACGGCTCCCAGCTGGAGGACGTCTCGGCCTTCGCCACCGACTTCACCGACTGTTCCATGCGCGGCGCAAAGCTCAACCGCGCCAACCTCAAGGACGCCAATCTGGAAGGCGCCATCATGGACTGGGCCGATGTGGCCGGCGCCAATCTGGAGGGCGCGCGTCTGGTGGATGCGGTCCTGACGGGGGTGGAGATCCGTAGCGCGCGGATATCAGGCGCCAATATGGATGGCTGTCTCTCAGCCCCGACCCAGGAAGCCATGGATATGGCTGACGCCCTGCACAGGGACGCCCTGGGCAACCAGGCCTGGTGCAAGACGGGCGGCAAGGAGGGCAAGCCCGCCAATTTCGACGGCCTCGACCTGCGTCCCCTTGATCAACGGCTTCGCGGCCTCAGGCTCTCTGTGATGAGCGCCCGCGGCGCAATTCTGGTGGGCATGGACCTGGCCGGTGTCCATCTTCAGGGCGCCAATCTCGAAGGCGCCGACATGCGCGGCATCTGTCTGCGGGGCGCTGATCTGCGGGGCGCGAAGCTCGCCGGCGCCAAACTGACCAAGGCCGACCTTCGTGAGGCCATCCTGGGGCCGCTGCCGCTCAGCGCCGACCGGATCACTCGCGGTGACCTGCATCGCGCCAAGCTGCGCTATGTGAAGGCGCAAGGGGCTGACCTCACCGGCGCCATTCTGGACGAAGCCGACGTGCGCGGCTGCAATTTCGCCGGCGCCATGATGCGTGGCGCAAGCCTGCGGGGGGCCGACATGTCCCTGGCGCTGGGTCTCGAACCTCTCGGAAGCTGATCTTCGCCCACGAAAAAGGGCGGCGCGTCGCCGCGTCGCCCTTCGGCAGTTCAATAGCGCCTCGGATCTCAGGCGGCCTGTTCGCCTTCAATCAGGTTGGTGGGGGCGCCGGTGGTGATCTGGATCCGACGCGGCTTCAGCGCTTCGGGCAGTTCACGGCGCAGCGAGATGGACAGGAGGCCATCGGCCAGGGCCGCCTCACTCACCACCACATAGTCGGCCAGCTGGAACCGGCGTTCGAAATCGCGCTCGGCCAGGCCGCGATGCAGGAAGCTGCGGGTTTCCTCGTTGGCGGCCTTGCGGCCCTGCACGGTGAGCAGGTTCTCCTTGACCTCGATGGCCAGTTCGTCGGCCCGGAAGCCGGCGACGGCGATCTCGATCCGGTAGGCGTTCTCGCCGGTGCGCTCGATATTGTAGGGGGGATAGCCCGAGGCGGCGTCGGCCGCGGCGGTCTCAAGCAGGCCAGCCAGTCGGTCGAAGCCGACGACGGAGCGGTACAGGGGAGAAAAGTCGAGGGTACGCATTTGCGTCACATCCTTCTTGTCTAAGCAAGGTTGCGGTTGTCCACCTGAGGCGAGCCATTGTGGCCTCGCCAGCGATCGGAAGGCCCGGAGATCCAGCGCCTTCGATTGGAATTTGGGGTGGGTTTCGCCGGTTTCAAGACCTTGATCGCCCCGCGCTCTTGCCAGATCGGCTCGCGCCTCTAGGGTCTCCGCCTCAACGACTTGCCGGAGCTCCAGACCATGTTTCACGACAAGTTTCCCGCCCTTATCGCCGGCGCCCTGGGCGCGCTGATTCTCGGTACGGCCGCCCAGGCTGAAGACGCCGCCCTGCGCGAGGCCGTAGCCGGCCCCCAACGAAGCGAGGCCCATCAGGCCCGCGACACGGCCCGCAACCCCTATGAAAGCCTTGTCTTCTGGGGGCTCAAGCCTGGCCAGACGGTGATCGAGATCTCGCCTGGCAGCGGTTATTGGACCGAAATCCTGGCGCCCTACGCCAAGGCGACCGACGGGGCCTATGTGGCCGGCGTCACCGATCTGAACGATCCCAATGTCAGCGAGGCGGGCCGCCGCGGTCGTGAAGCCTTCGCCGCCAAATATGCGGACACCGCGGTGTTCGGCGACATCACCTATGCAGGCTTTGGCGCGGTCTCTGGGCCCCTGGGCGAACCCGGCTCAGCCGACATGGTGCTGACCGCCCGCAACCTCCACAACTGGTACTGGCGCGAGGGGATGCTCGATAAGGCCCTGGCCGACTTCTACGCCGTTCTCAAGCCGGGCGGCGTGCTGGCGGTGGAGGAGCATCGCTCCGACCCGCGGCCCCAGGTTGAAGGCGCCCGGGACGGCTACATGGCCACGGCCGTCGTGGTCGCTGCGGCCGAGAAGGCGGGCTTCAAGCTGGCGGAGTCCAGTGAGATCAACGCCAACCCTAAGGACACCAAGGACCACCCCTACGGCGTCTGGACCCTGCCGCCGGTTCGCCAGAGCGCGCCTCGGGGGGAGACCGCCAGCCCGGACTTCGACCGGGCCAAGTATGATGCGATCGGCGAAAGCGACCGCATGACTCTGCGCTTCGTCAAGCCGTCCTGAATCCGTGGGACTGTCGAGACTGACCCGGCGGGGGCTGCTGCTCTCCAGCCTTGCGGCTGGCGGGGCGGCGGCCCTGACCGGCTGTAATCGTGGGGAAGAGGCGGCCCCGGCCGCCCAAGCCGCCGCCATGACCCTGGAAGAAGCCGTGGCCGGCGACTGGCGCGAGGCCCAGGACAAGGCCCGGGACGTCTGGCGTCATCCGGTGGAGACCCTCAGCTTCTTTGGGCTCAAGCCCGGCATGACGGTGGTGGAGATCTGGCCCGGCGCGGGCTGGTACACCGACATCCTGGCGCCCTTTCTGGCGACTTCGGGCGGCAAGCTCTACGCGGCCAATCTGCAACCCAATGATCCCATCGCCATCGAGGTGGTGGAGGCCTATCGCCAGAAGCTGCGGGCCAAGCCAAGGCTCTACGGCGATGTGGAGATCACCGCTTTTGGCGCCACCAGCGGACCCATGGCGCCGGCCGGTTCGGCGGATTTCGTGTTGACCGCCCGCAATGTTCACAACTGGATGGCGGCTGGCATTGTCGACAAGGCCTTCGCCGACGCCTTCGCCGCCCTGAAGCCCGGCGGGGTCTTCGGCGTGGTGGAGCACCGCGCCGCTCCCGGGAGCGTGCAGGATCCCACTGCCGCCGACGGCTATGTGGAACAGGCCTATGTCATCCGCCTGGCCCAGGAGGCTGGCTTCCTTCTCGACCAGGCCAGCGAGATCAACGCCAATCCCCGGGACACCAAGGACCATCCCTTTGGGGTCTGGACCCTGCCGCCGGTCCGTCGCACCTCGGCCCGGGGGGAGCCGGCCGATCCGGCCTTTGACAGCAGCCCCTACGAGGCCATCGGCGAGAGCGATCGCATGACCCTGCGGTTCATCAAGCCGACCTGAGGGCGCTTCAGAGCTGCTGGCGGTAGCTTTCGATGATCTGTTCGTTGGTCACCGGCAGCTTGCCCAGGTTCAGCTGGTCGGAGATCATCTCCGCCCCGCTGGGCAGCACGCTGCGGTCCAGCCGCGCCTCGGGGTCCCAGAGGCGACCGCGCATGATCGCCTTGGGGCAGTGCAGGAAGGTCTCCTCCACGGCGATGATGAGCACCAGTCGCGGCAGGCGGCCGAACTCCTCGAACTGCGCCAGCAGGGCCTCGTCGTCGGTGGCGCTGGCCTGACCATTGACGCGATAGACGTCGTCAAAGCCGGGGATCATGAACATCATCCCGACCCTGCCGGTCCCGGCCAGCAGGTTGCGCAGGGTGTCGAGGCGGTTGTTTCCGGGACGGTCGGGCAGGAAGAGGGTTTTGCCGTCCTCGCTCACATGCACGAACCCCGGCTCGCCTCCCCGGGGCGAGACATCCAGGGCGCCGTCGGCGCCAGACGAGCTCACCACGCAGAAGGGGGAGTGGCCGATGAAGGCGCGGCCATGGCGCTCCACATGATCGAGGGCCTTGTCCAGGACCAGCTTGCCCGGCGCCCGGTAGAGCTGGTCCAGATCCTCCAGTGCGAGCCGCCGCATGGCCTACCTCTTCATTTTGATAATCAGTCGCAAATGATGATCGATCCCGAGGTCCCTGTCACGGGGAAATCCGGGTTTGTTTACTTCCCCCCGGCGGCAGGCCAAGCTCGCCGGCCTTGGAGCGCCGATGGCTACGATAGAACAGCTGACCACCCGCATCGCCGACACGCTGAAGTCCGGCGAACCCCTGTCCCATGTGGTCAAGATCGACCTCAAGGGGGCGGGGTTTATCCATATTGATGGGACCCAGGTGACCAATCGCGATGCGCCGGCTGATCTGGTGGTGACCATCAGCCTGGACGACATTGTCGCCCTGGGCCGCCGTCGCCTCGATCCGATGACCGCCTTGATGAGCCGACGTATGCGCATGTCCAACATGGGTCTGGCCATGTCCATGCAGTCCCAGATCCAGACCCTTTTCTCCCAGGCCGCCTGAAGGAACCCGCCATGACGCAAACGGCGCCGCTCATCGATATCCCGGCCGCCCCGGTCCCCGCCGGCGGGGCGGGGGAATGGTATGTGGGCGCAAGTGGCGCGCGGCTGCGGGCGGCCCTGTTCCCGGCCAGGGGGGCGGTGCGAGGCTCGGTGGTGCTGAGCGGCGGGCGGACCGAACCGATTGAAAAATATTATGAAGTCATCGAGGATCTGACCCTGCGCGGCTTCGTGGTGCTGGCCCATGACTGGCGGGGTCAGGGGCTGTCGCACCGGGACCTGGAGGACGACCGACTGAAGGGTCATGCGGTCGGATATGAGCCCTTTTTGGCCGATTTTGACGCCCTTTTGGCCCATTATGAGCCCCGTTTGCCCAAGCCCTGGATCGCCATTGGCCATTCCATGGGCGGCTGCCTGACCCTGCTGGCGCTGGCCAAGGGCCAGGCCGCGCGGTTCTCAGGCGCGGTGCTGTCGGCGCCCATGCTAGGCGTGCGGGTCGGCCGCTATCCCAAGGCGGTGAAGCTGCTGGCGGCCTGGAACCGGCTGACGCGGCGGAGCGGGACCTATGTCATGGGCGATCCCGGCAAGCCCTTTGACGACACCTTCGAGGACAATGTCCTGACCCACGACCGGGTGCGCTTCTCCCGGGCCCGGGCCCAGGTGGCCGCCCATCGGGATCTGGCGCTGGGGGCGCCGACCTGGGGCTGGCTCGACTTCGCCCTGCGCGCCGGGGACTTTTTCGCCAAGCCCGCCAACCTGGCTTCGGTGACCATACCGGTGATCATCTGTCAGGCCGAGCAGGAGAAGCTGGTGGACAACGCCGCCCAGGATCAGGTGGCCCGCAGCCTGCCTGATGGCAGGCTGGTGGTGGTCAAGGGCGCCCTGCACGAGATCCTGATGGAGACCGAGGACAAGCGGGCGGTGTTCTTCGCCGAGTTCGACGCCCTGGCCGGGCGCGTGTCTAAGCCGTCGTCGCCGAGCGCCTAAGGGCCACCAGGGCCTCATCCAGACAGGCCCGGTCGCCGACGATCGCCACCTGGCCGCCGGACGCCCCCACAGGCTGGCCGCGCCAGTCGGTGACCAGGCCGCCAGCGCCTTCGATGACGGGGATGGCGGCCTCAATGTCCCAGGATTTGAGGCCGGCTTCGATGACCATGTCCAATGTGCCAGCCGCCACCATGGCGTAGCCGTAGGCGTCGAGGCCAAGCCGCGCCAGGCGCGAGGCGGCCCGCACCTGGGTCCAGGCGCCCAGCTCGGCGCCGTTGAAACAGGCCTCGGGATCGGTGGTGGCGATGACGGCGTCGGTCAGCTTGGGGCAGGCTCGCACCTTCAGGGGGCGAGAGGCGCCTCGGGACACCAGCCGCGAGCCGCCCGCATGACCGAGATAGACCTCGTCCAGATAGGGCTGGCCGATCGATCCCAGAACGGGACGGCCCTGGTGACGCAATCCGATCAGCACGCACCAGAGGGGCAGGCCGGCGACGAAGGAACGGGTGCCGTCGATGGGATCGAGCACCCAGACGAACTCGGCGTCGGGGCGATCCTCGCCATATTCCTCGCCGATCACCCCATGGTCAGGAAAGCGCTGGCCGATCAGCCGCCGGATCGCCGCCTCCGCTCCACGGTCGGCCGCCGTCACCGGGTCAAAGGCGTTCAGGCCCCCTGGCTTGCCGCCCTTGTTCTCCAGGCCGTGGTCGGCCCGGAACAGGGGCAGGGCCACGTCAGCGGCGGCTTGGTTGAACTCGAGGATCACGTCCTCAAGGGCGGTCAGGCGATCAAGGGTCAGCATAGGCCCCGTTTAGCCCGCCCGGCCGCCCGGTCAAATCCCGCCAGTGGGCGGGATCGCCGGTTCAGCCGTGCTCGCTGTCGCCATTGAGGGACTTGGCCAGGTCCAGCAGCCGGCGCCGGGGGCGTTCGCCCAGCTGATAATAGGCCCGGATCAGGTCCATGGTCTCTTTGCTGGCCAGGACTTCGCCGCCGCTCTCACAGGCCGCCGCGCGTTCCTGCGCCGCCGCCGAGAGACCGTCGTAGAAATAGGCCACCGGCACCTCGAGGGCCTCGGACAGCTGCCACAGGCGGGCGGCGGAAATCCGGTTGGCGCCGCACTCATACTTCTGGATCTGCTGAAAGCGGACCCCGCAGGCGCCAGCCAGCTGTTGTTGTGTCAGGCCGAGCAGACGGCGCCGACGACGGAGACGCTTACCCAGGTGGACGTCAATCTCATTGCCCATGTCTCTTGCCCCCTTGTGGTTAAGAAGCCGAGCCGTCCCGATCGGGGACGGTATGGGCCAAACTTGGCAAGTCGCGCGCCAAGCGACTGCGGTTCGCGTTGCACAGAGCCGGGCCGCAAGACTAGTAGAGGTGATGGCCCGCGCCCGATCCTCTCTGGTCCAGACCTTCGCCCGCGACCTCGCCTGGCGGCTGGAGGTTGTGGCCTATGACGTCATCACCCTGTTGGCGCGCTTGTTTCCCATTGATGCGGTGTCGGATTTCGGGGCGGCGGCGGTGGGCTGGCTTGGGCCGCTGACCAGCACGCACCGGGTGGCGGTGCGCAACCTGCAGATCGCCTTCCCCGACCTGACGCCCGCCGAGATCGACGCCCTGGCCGCCGAGCAGTGGCGCCAGATCGGCCGGACCTTTGCGGAATTTCCCATTATCGACCGGATCGTCGCGGCCGGGGACCGGATCGAGATCGTCAACGCCGAACGTCTGGCCGAGATCGCCCGCACAGGCGAGCCGGTGGTGTTCGTCTCTGGCCATCTCTCCAATTGGGAGATCATGCCCGCGGTCATCGCCCATTCGGGCGTGGTCTGTCACATGACCTATCGGGCGGC
>DJWR01000126.1:12448-22007 GCA_002441055.1 Caulobacteraceae bacterium UBA6225
GCGCGCGAGCTGCTGGACGCCCTGGGTCGCGGGGAATCGGTGGCCCTGATGAACGACCAGAAGTTCAATGGTGGGGTGGCCGCCCCCTTCTTTGGCCGGCTGGCCCATACGGCGCCTGGCCCCTCGCGTCTGGCCCTGCGGTTCGACACGGTGTTGCAGCCCATGTCGGTCCAGCGCCTGGACAAGGCTCGCTTCCGGGTCATCGTCCATCCGCCGATCAAGCCGCTGGTCACCGGCGACCGGGCTGGCGACATCGCCCGCTCGGTGGACCGGATCAACACCTTCATGGAAGAGCGCATCGCCGAGCGGCCGGCCGAATGGTTCTGGGTGCATAAGCGCTGGCCGGCCGAAACCTACGCCCGCAAGCGCCGCTGACCTGGCCTCAGGCGGCGCTGAAACCCACCAGGCTCATGGGATTGAGGTTGCGGTCGCGCCACTTCATCCGCCAGCACAGGTGCGGACCCGTCGCCCGGCCCTCGGCGCCCACGGCCCCGATCACCTGACCCTGGACCACCGACTGGCCAGCCGCCACGTCCAGGCGGGACATGTGCAGATAGGCGGTGATCAGCCCCTGGCCATGGTCGAGCATGATCAGCCCGCCCTCATAGTGCAGACCGGTCTCGGCGAAGGACACCAGGGCGCCCGCCGGGGCCACAATGGGCGTACCCCGCGGGGCGGCCATGTCGACGCCATAGTGGGGCCTGGCCGGCACGCCGTTCAGGATCCGCTGGCCGCCGAACCGTCCCGACAGGCGATAGCTCTCCAGGGGCGGGATGAAGCCGCCGCGGAAGTCACTGCGCGGCGCCTGGCTGGCGAAGCCCGCCCGCTTGCGCTCGGCCTCGGCGCGGATGCAGGCCAGAAGCTCGGGGTCGGACGGGGCGACCTGATTGCGCGGCAGGCCGTTGATCCGCTGAATGTCGAAGTCGCCGGGCTGCAGGGTCACCGGCCGGGTGGTCTCGCCGCCCTGCGCGACCACACGCAGGATCTGTGCGGACGGGGCGTCGCGGTCAAAGCCGATGACGAACCAGCCGTCCTGGCCGGCGGCGCCCACGGCTGTGTCGTCCAGATAGAGGGCCGCGCCTGGGACCGTCTGGCCCACCGCCACGCCGCCCTGCATGAACCGGCCATCCAGGCGCAGGGGAAGGGCGGCGGCCTGAGACCGCGCCAGTCCCGGCAGGGCCAGGGCGGACAGGCCGCTCAGGATAGCGGTGCGACGGCGCAGGGCGGGGCTCAGCTGCTGGTTTCCTTCCAGCGGGCATAGGCCTCGGCCGGACCGGCATAGGCCTCCTGCAGGGCCGGGCTCCAGTAGCGCAGGGCCTGAAGGGGGATCTTCACGCCCGAAACGGCGCACACCACATGGCGGCCGGGCTTGAGGACGACGAACTCGCCGTCGCCATAGTGCAGCACGGCAAGCTCGGCGGGCTTGCCGGAGAGGTCTCGGTCATGGGCGTTCATGGCGCCAATGTAGCGCGCGGGGACAGCCGCGAACAGACCCAGGGGCCAGGCTGACTAGAAGAGGTCGCCCTGGACGGTGGAGGCCGGCGGCGCCGGCGGCTTGCGGGGTTTGGGCCGGGGCTCCGGCGGCGGCCGGCTGACGGAGGATGCGTCCCCGTCCACCACTGCGCTGCGGGTGGCGTCAGCGAAGACCAGGGAGACCGCCTCGCCGGCCTCCAGGGCGGCCCCTTGCAGGGCCAGACGGCCATCAGCCCGCTGCACCCGCGCAAAGCCCCGGGAAAGCGGGCGGTCGGGGTTCAGCGACTGGCGCAGCTTCTCCACCGCAGACAGCCGTTCGGCCAGGCGTTCGGTGGTGCGGGTCAGCGCCGGGTTCAGCCGGGCGCTCAGCGCGTCCAGCTGCTGGCGCTGGGTCGCCTGGGGCCGGGCCAGCAAGGCCGGCGTCAGCCGCGCTGAGATGCGGGCGAGGTCGCGGCCATGGTCGGCGGCGTTGCGCTGCAGGCCACTGCTCAGCCGTCCGCCGAGCAGCTGAACCTTCTGGGCCTGCGCCTCCTGCGGGCGCAGCAGCAGGCCGGCCGACAGGCGCGAGGCGACCCGGACCAGATCGCGCTCATGGGCCGCGGCGTTGCGTTGCAGGGCCGCGCTCAGGCGGCCGGCGGCCAGGTTAAAGCGCTGAGCGGCCATCTCCACCAGGTCGGGCACCCTAGCCAGGCTGCGGCCGGCGCTCTGCACCCGGCCCTGGCGGTCCTCCACCACCTTGCCGCCGCAGCGGTGCAGGCGGGCGTGCAGATCGCTCAATCCCGCCCGCAGCTCGGCCAGCACGGGCGTGGCCATCTCGGCGGCCGCCGTCGGCGTCGGCGCCCGGCGGTCGGAGACGAAGTCGATCAGGGTGGTGTCGGTCTCGTGCCCCACGGCCGAGATGATCGGAATATCGGCCGCCGCCACGGCCCGGACCAGGGCCTCGTCATTGAAGGCCCAGAGATCCTCCACCGACCCGCCGCCCCGGGCGACGATGATGATGTCAGGCCGCGGCAGGTCGCCGCCGGCCGGCAGGGCGCAGAAGCCGCGGATGGCTGCGCTCACCTGGGACGCCGCCTGCTCGCCCTGGACCACCACGGGCCAGACCACGACGCGGCAGGGCCAGCGGTCGCGGATGCGGTGCAGGATGTCGCGGATCACCGCCCCGGTGGGGCTGGTCACCACGCCGATCACGGCGGGCATGCCCGGCAGGGGGCGTTTGCGGGCCGGTTCGAACAGCCCCTCGGCCGCCAGCTTGGCCTTTAGCCGCTCCAGCTGGGCGAGCAGGGCGCCGACGCCGGCGGCCTCCATGGTCTCGATGACGATCTGATAGCGCGAGCCCGCCGGGAAGGTGGTGATCTTGCCGGTGACGATCACCTCTATACCCTGTTCGGGCCGGATGGACAGGCCGCGCACCGAGCCCTTCCAGACCACCCCGTCAATGGCGGCGCGCTCGTCCTTCAGGGTCAGATAGACGTGGCCATTGCCATGGTGGGTGACCTTGGACAGCTCCCCGCGCAGGCGGACAAAGCCGTACCGATCCTCCAGCGTCCGCTTGAGCGCAAAGGCGAGCTCGGAGACCGAATAGGGCTTGGCGTTGGAGTCAGTGTCAGGCGCGGCGTCGCTCATGGCGCGAAGCTAGCCCGTCTCGCGGTGGGGCAAAACCGGGCGCGGGGAAAAACTGGCCCCAGTGGAGCGTGCAGCATCAGTTGCGGAACTTCGGTCGACGGCTAGGTTCGTTTTGCATGAAGCGCCGCAATCTGATGGACCTGTTGGCCGACAAGCCGATCGTCCATCCAACAAGAATAGACGCCGTGGTCTGGCGAGGCCGCCAGCTCACCATACATCTGCGCGGCCACCGTTGGTGGGCGAGCCCATACGAGGATCGGCTGTCAGAGGGCGCCATCTCGCTGGTGTTCAACGGCCTTGAAGACGGTCGCCTCTTCACTGACCAGCTTCAGCCGGACGATGACGGGGCCCTGGCGGGCTTCAAGGTTCTGCCGGTTTCAGATGTGCCGTGGGCGCAGGCCAGCCGGTGGTCGATCTATAGCTCAGGGCCTATCGCCGAACCGCTGGCGCTCTTTGCGAAGGTCCACGACTACCTGCAACAGACACAAGCCGTCTTGGGAGCTGATCGCTTCCTGAACCAGGCCACAGACCTTTCGCGGTTTGTCGCGACGGTCCGGTCAAGCGCCGCATTGGTCGGTCAGGGTCCGACCCCCATCCGCGATCTGATCTGCGCTGAGCTGGAACGCCAGCGCGTGCCACACAACGTGGTCCAGACCGTCCCAGATGTGGAAGCCCGGTATCTGGTGCGGCTCGGTGACTCAGCTTTCCTGTGCCAGGAAGCGTTTGCGGAGCTGCCGGATTGAACGGCAACGGCCCGAGTGGCCTGTCGACAAGCGCCGCTGATCATCCGGCGACCAGACCAGAAAGCACCACGAAACTGAGGAAGAGCGCGGGGACGTTTCGGCGTTAGGCGACGCCGTTGCAGAAGGCGCCGACCACTCGCCTCGTCGCGAGGTCAAAGCGCACGTTCACGACGGAGCATCCCCCGTCCAACACCCAAACGGGGACGGATCGGATGTAGCGACCCGGCGGATCAGGGGCGTTCAGCACGTAGGTCCCGACGAGAATCGCGCGGTCGTCCTCGGCGCCCAGGCTGTAGTATCGCGCGTATGCATCGATCGGTTCAGCAGCTGGCGGCAACCGAACGACCCGTTCCAAGGCCGCAACGTCCGCAATCGTCGGATCATCGACCGCGCCTTCCACACCCGTCGCAGCAGTCGGGATCGAGGTTGCGAGTACAAGGCTGAGCGCTAGTCGCATCATCGCCAGAGCTTGCTGCTTCAAATCGATGTCCGCAACGGGTCAGTCTGCTCTAGGAGCGTGTGGAAATGCCCGCTGCCGACCCATCTGGGACGCCCGGAATATCCGCTTTCGGGGCGCATTCGAATGCAGCAGACCGTGTGCAACCTTAGTTGGCCGGGGAGAACCACTTGGCTAGTTCAGGCGCGACCTCACTGTCCGGACGCACAACGGACGCCGTTCCTTCATGTGCGCCTTCAGACTTTTCTGGTGCCCATGCGGTGATCGCGAAAGTGCGCTCCTTTCGCCATACTTGGCCTGCCAACGCAGATCGACCTTCCCACCCACTTTTAGCTAGCTGACCCGCTACCGCAGCTACACCTCCGTAGTTGCCCACATAGCGCAGGCCGCAGACGCTGCGATCAGCAAGGATAATCACTTCAACTAAACCGGCGTCCGACGTCGGCAGCGCGTATGTGGCTCTGTCAGCGTCGGCCCCGGTGCCTTTTGAAGCTCCCCAATGCTTGAGCCACGCAGTCTTATCGAACGACTCATCTGAAATGAGCGGAACGCATAGCTCAAAGATCGCTGAAATGGCGACCTCCGCGATAGGCCGTGGCTCAGCTGCTGGGTGCGAGATGAAGATGGCGAGCGGCAGTAGAGCTTGAGCGGCTGACATGCCGCATTTGACCCAGAACGCGCCACCTTAGCAATGTCCGCTTCCCACCCTCAACACGCCTTCGGAAAGTCCGCTTCTGGCTCGAAGGGAAGACCGAAGCAGACCCATTGCCTACCTCGGCGGATTAGGCATTCATGATCTCATGACAAAGGAACAAAATTGGTCGTCTGTAGCGGACTAGTTTGGGGATGATGGCCAATACCGGTACATTGAAGTTGACCGGGTCACCCCGGGCGACTAGCAGAACGTCCTAGACCTGCTGCACCGGGACGGTGCAGTCATCCAGTTCGGCGTTGATGCTGTTGCGCTTCCCGCGCCCCGAGATGCATCTCAGATGCTCGACTACGGTTCCCGCGCAGCAGTAGTGGCGCGGGTGAAAATAGAGGGAGTCGAGTACGACTGGTTCATCCAGACGCCGACTTTGCTCAGCTTCTCGTTGCGCCCGACGGTGCGCAGCGCCGCTGAGTTCGACTGCATGTGCCGGTTCGTCAAGTTGCTGCACTCAGCCACTAAGAAGCCCGTGGAGATCAATCTCGAAGGTATCAGCACCATCGCCACGTTTGCTGGACCAGACGCGGGATTCGTTTGGTCTCAAGGTGGCGGGGCCTCAATGCACTAGCACGATCCGGCGTCCACTTGCGCCAGTAAGGTCAACTTCCGCTTCCCACCCTTCTCAGACGCTCCGCATGTCCGCTCGCCCGCCGGGCGCAGCGGCGCTAAACTGGGTCGGAGGCGGTGCGATATGACGAAGGACGTGGAGGTTCAGGTCGGCGGAACGCTTCGGGACGACCTCGTCGCGTTCAAGGAGGCGTGGAAGCGGGCCGAGGCCGGCGACGACCGCCAGGCGCGGGTGATCGCCTTCGAGAGCTGGGAAGGTCTCGCCTCGGTGATGACGGGGGAGCGCTACCGGCTGCTGCGGCATCTGCATGCGCATCCGGAGAAGTCGATCAACGCGCTCGCCCAGGCCCTTCAACGGCAATACCGCCGGGTCCATGAGGACGTGACCGTTCTGGAGAGGGCTGGGCTGGTGGAGCGGGCCGATGGGCAGGTTCGCGCGACGGCAGACCGGCTGAGCGCGGTCGTCGTTCTCTGAGCGCCCGGCGCCCAAGCGGGTCTGGGACCCCTCGCGCGCCGGGCCGATCTCAGAGCGTCGTCAGATGTAGCGGCGCAGGGAGCGAGCCAGGTCGGAGCCGCCGGCGCGCTTCTTGGACTGGGCCGGCTGATAGGCCACCCGGGCGTGTTCGGTGCAGTAGGGGCTGTCGCTGGCGCGGCGGCCGCAGAAGGTGAAGCCGTCGCTGGACGGATCGCCGATGGGCCACTTGCACATGTGGGCGCCCAGCGTCAGCACGGTGGCCGAGCCCGGGGCCTCGTCCACATAGCGCACCGGGGCAGGCGCTGGGGCGGCTTCGGCCTCTACCGGTTCGGCGATCCGGCGCGGAGCCGAGGGGGCTGCCGCGGCGGCCCGCTGGGGCCGGGGCGCCTTGAACACCGGGCGGGCCGGCTTGGACGGAATGGCGCGCCCAGATAAGCCGAGGCGGTGGACCTTGCCGATCACCGCATTGCGGGTGACGCCGCCCAGTTGTTTCGCGATCTGGCTGGCCGAAAGGCCGTCCTGCCAGAGCTTTTTGAGTGTATCGACTCGCTCGTCAGTCCAACCCATCAGAGCCTCCCAAAACGGCCGCCTGTCTCGGTGGCCACCCCGCGCGGCCGGCCGAAACAATATCTTGTGGGGCCGGTCGTTGCCTGACCCCACGGACTACCAGATATCGTAAAGACTTCCTTAAAGGCCACAATAGGCGCCCCTGGTTCCATCCACAGGAACTACATATAGCGTCGGAAGGTCGCACACTTGCCTGCCGCCGCGTCTCGGCGCACATGTGGGCCATGAACGATATGTCGCCCGTCCGCGCCGCCGAGATCGCCACCGCCACGCCCCCGGCCCCCCGGGCCTATCACGGGTTCAACTGGCCGGGCTTCCGGACCCTCTATCTGCGGGAGGTCAAGCGGTTCTGGAAGGTGGGCACCCAGACGCTGGGCGCGCCGGTGGTGACCTCGCTGCTCTATATGATGGTCTTTGTGGTGGCCGTGGGCGGGGCGCGGCCGGATGTGGGCGGGGTGGCCTTCGCCACCTTCATCGCGCCGGGCCTGATCATGATGACCATCCTGAACAACGCCTTCGCCAATTCCTCGTCCAGCCTGCTGCAGGCCAAGGTCAACGGCCTGGTCGGCGACTTCATGACCCCGCCGCTGACCCCGCTGGAGCATGTGGCGGGCTTTGCGCTGGGCGCGGCCACCCGGGGCTTGGCTGTGGGCGCTGTGACCTGGATCGCGGTCCTGCCGTTTGCTGACCTGCCGATGAGCAACCTGTGGGCGGTGCTCTATTTCGCCGCCGCCGCCTCGATGATCCTGGGCATGCTGGGCATCATGGCCGGGCTGTGGGCGGAGAAGTTCGACCACATGGCCGCGGTGACCAACTTCGTCATCATGCCCATGACCTTCCTGTCGGGGACCTTCTATCTGGTCGACCGCCTGCCCGAGCCGTTCCGCACGGCCAGCCACTTCAACCCGTTCTTCTATCTGATCGACGGCTTCCGCTATGGCTTCATCGGCCAGGCCGAGGGCTCGCTGCTGACGGGCGTGGGGATGACGGCGGGCATCGCCATCGCCTTTGCCTGCGTCTGCCTGTGGATGTTCGAGAGCGGCTACAAGCTGAAGACCTGAGGCCGAAGGGCGGAATACAGGCTGGCGGCCGGGACACAGGCTTCAGGTCCTCTTGTCCTGAGCCCGCGAAATCATTGACAGAGCGCGGTTCGCGCCGGAAAACATCGAGCCTTCCAGTCCCCGTCGCCCGGCGTGCGGGGACGTTTCCTTTGGAGGCTTCCTCCCGTGACTGAAAAGACCGCGACGTCCGCCGCGACCGTTCCCAGCGACCACATCATGGGCGTGTACAACCGCGCCCCGCTGGCGTTCGAACGAGGCGAGGGCGCGCGACTGTTCACCGCGGACGGCGAGGCCTATCTGGACTGCATGGCCGGCATCGCGGTCAACGCGCTGGGCCACGCCCATCCGCGGCTGGTCCAGGCCCTGAAGGACCAGGCCGAGAAGCTCTGGCACGTCTCCAACATCTTCAAGATCCCGGGGCAGGAGGCCCTGGCCAGCCGGCTGTGCGCCGAGACCTTTGCCGACGTGGTGTTCTTCACCAATTCCGGGGCTGAGGCCGTGGAATGCGCCATCAAGACGGCGCGGAAGTATCACTGGGCCCGGGGCAATCCGGAGCGGGTGGACATCATCGGCTTCGAGGGCTCGTTCCACGGGCGCACGGTGGCTGCGGTCAACGCCTCAGGCAATGCGGCCTATCTGGAGGGCTTTGGCCCGCCGCTGCCGGGCTTCGTCCATCTGCCCTACGGCGACCACGACGCCCTGCGCGCGGCCATCGGCCCGACCACGGCGGCGATCATCATCGAGCCGGTCCAGGGGGAGGGCGGCGCCCGCTCCCTGCCGGTGGCCTGCATGAAGGGCCTGCGCCAGCTGTGCGACGAGCAGGGCATCCTGCTGATCTATGACGAGATCCAGTGCGGCCTCGGCCGCACGGGTCGCCTGTTCGCCCATGACTGGGCCGAGGGCGAGGGCAACCCCGACATCATGTGCGTGGCCAAGGCGCTGGGCGGCGGCTTCCCGGTCGGCGCGTGCCTGGCGACCATCGCGGCCGGATCGGCCATGAGCGTCGGCTCCCACGGCTCGACCTATGGCGGCAATCCGCTGGCCATGGCGGTCGGCGAGGCGGCCCTGGACGAGCTGGCCAAGCCCGAGCTGATGGCCCATGTCCGCGAGGTGGCCGGCTATTTCAACCAGCAGATCGCAGGCCTCAAGGACCGCTATCCCGACGTCGTGGCCGATGTGCGCGGCAAGGGCCTGCTGATCGGCGTCAAGCTGGTGACCCCCAACCGCGAGTTCATGCAGCACGCCCGCGAAGAGCACCTGCTGATCGCCGGCGGCGGGGACAACTGCGTGCGCCTGCTGCCGCCGCTCACCCTCACCCTGGACGAGGCCCGCGAGGCGATCGAGCGGTTCGAAGCCGCCTGTGAGCGAGCCCGCGCCAAGGCCAAGGCGGCCGCCTAGGTATTCACGCCCGGCACGGCGCCGGGACTCATCAATCAAGGACCCCGCGCTCAGCACGCGCCATTTTCATTTACCGGCGCAGGCGCGGGGTCGATGGGATTTTCCGTCGATGACCTCTTCTCCGAGACATTTTCTCGACCTCTGGCGGATGGAATCCGCCGACCTGCGCGCCATCCTGGATGACGCGCGCACCCGCAAGGCCGCCCGGGCCGGCTGGCCCCAGGGGCGCGTCGACGCCGACGCCCCAGCCCGCGAGCGGGTGCTGGCCATGATCTTCGAGAAGCACTCCACCCGCACCCGCTTCTCCTTCGACGCGGCCATGCGCCAGCTGGGCGGGGACGTGATCATCTCCACCTCGGCCGACATGCAGCTGGGCCGCGGCGAGCCCATCGAGGACACCGCCAAGGTGCTCTCGCGGATGGTCGACGCCATCATGATCCGGGCCAACACCCATGAGGACGTGGAGCGCCTGGCCCTGGCGTC
>DJWR01000192.1 GCA_002441055.1 Caulobacteraceae bacterium UBA6225
CGTCCGGCGTATAGGCGTGGCAGATCCCCATGCCCTCGGTGGAGCCAACCCCCTTGCCGCCTCGGGAGTCCCGTTTTCCGGCCCCCGATGAAGCGCAGGAGGCGTCGTACTTGGCCGCGTCGGCGAGGATGGAGAGCTTCTGCTTCAGATCGAGAACGGCCATGCCGGCCACACTAGAGTTCTTGTTATGTTCTGCAAGCGGAGCGCGGCGGCGTTTGGAATTGGGTTGCCGGGCCAGGGGTGCGATAGTCGTCAGGCAAGCCAGAGGGGGCCCGATGGACGGGGATCTGATCGACCGGATTTACGAGTGCTCAGTGGCGCCAGAACTGTGGCCATCGGTCCTTGATGATCTGGCGGAAATGACGGAAGCCCGGGGGGGCCTGTTGTTCTCCGCCCGCAAGACCCTCTGCTGGACGGCCTCGGGATCGATCCGCGACGTGTTTGAGGACTACGTCAACGAGGGCTGGTTCATGCGGTGCCCCAGGCGCCCCTGCCTGATGAGCCAGGGCGCCCCGTCCTTCTTCGTCGAGCAGGATTTCTGGAGCGAAGATCAGATTGAGGTCGACCCAATCTATCGGGACTTTTTCAGACCCCGCGGCCTTGGCTGGTCCGCCGGCACTGGCCTGCAGGTGCCGACGGGGGACTCCATCATCTTCAGCGTCGAGCGAAACCTGGAGCGCGGTCCGTTCGAGGCCCAGGAGGTCGCCTCCCTCAACGATCTGAGACCGCATTTGGCCCGCAGCGCCCTGGTCAGCGCCCGCCTGGGACTGCAACGGGCCCAGGGGGCGACAGAAGCCCTGAGCGCGCTGCGGCTGCCGGCCCTGTTGCTCAGCGACTCTGGGGTGGTGATCGAGGTCAATCCGTGGGCGCAGGACCTGTCCGAGCAGGTGCGGATTGGGGCGGGCAACCGGCTGGTCCTGGCCGACAAGGCCGCGCAAGACCTGCTGACGAGCGGACTGAAGACCATCCACACCGCCCCGGGCGTCGGCGCCACCACCTTCCCGCTCCGGGATGAGCTCGGCAAGGCGACCATGGTGCTGCACCTGATCCCCGTCAAACGATCGGCCCACGACATCTTCGGGCAGAGTTTCGCCCTTCTCCTGATGACCCCGATCAGCGGCGAACGAACGCCGTCCCTGGACCTGATGCGCTCGCTCTTCGACCTGACGCCCGCCGAGGCCCGCGTGGCCCAGGGCATCGCCGCCAGCAAGACCCTGGAGGATCTGGCCGCCGCCGGTGATGTGTCGATCAACACCGTCCGCAACCAACTCCGGCGGGTGCTGGAGAAGACCGGCTGCACCCGCCAGGCCGAGTTGGCGGCCCTGCTCTCCAGCGTTGCGGTGGGCGTAGGCCAATAGGCGCCCGCCGCCCCATCAGAGTTCCGCCACATTGCCCCCGTAGCTGAGCTCAGTAGCGCTTCGGGGGGCGACGATGAGACGAAAGATTCTGGCTGCCGGCCTGACGGCGGCGATACTCACCGCCGCATGCACCGAGACAGCGCAAACTAAGGCGCCACCTCAGGGACAGGCCCCGCCCGCGACGGCGCCGGCCTCGGAGGGCGGCCCCTACGTCCTGAAGGGCACCCAGGTCTGGACGGTTCCCGATCCGGTCTCTGGTCGCGACTACGAGGTGTTTGTCAGTCTGCCGGCCAGCTATGAGTCCGATCCGCAGCGACGCTATCCGGTCCTCTACGTCACCGACGCCGACTACAGTTTTCCGATTCTTCGCCAGATCACCCGACGGGTCAATCTGGATGGCCCCGTCATCGAGGACTTCATCCTGGTGGGGCTGTCGTACGCCAGGAATGAAGGCGGGACGGCCTCGCGCAACCGCGACTACACTCCCATCCCCTGCCGGCCGGAAAGCCGCTGTGAGCTGACCCATGGGGGCGGCGGCGCCTATCAGGCCTATCTGAAGGACGCCGTATTGCCGTTCATCGAGGGGCGGTTCCGGGCCGATCCTGACGCTCGCGTGCTGCTGGGCCACTCCTATGGCGGCCTTCTCGGCGCCCAGATCCTGTTCACCGATCCTGAGATGTTCCAGGCCTATGTGCTGGGCAGTCCGTCCTTCTGGTTTGGCCAGCGGCACATCATGACGATGGAGGCCGACTATGCGCGAACCCACACCGACCTGCCGGCCGAGGTCTTCATGTATATCGGCGCCTTCGAAACTCCCGGCCCCACCCCCCGCCACGCCACCCGCTACGACATGGTCGGCGACATGCAGAAGATGGAGCAGGTCCTGAAGTCCCGGAACTATCCGAGCCTGAGCATCCGCTCCACCGTGCTGCCCGACGAGGACCACCTCACCGTCGCCCCGGCGGGTTTCACCCGGGCCCTGATGGCGGTGCTGCCGGCCAAGCCGTGAGGCTCTAAGAGGAACCTTCGCCCACAGGGCGTGTTAGCGGTGGCCCCATGTCCCGCCTGATCATCCGTCATGAAACCCGCTACGCCTTTGAGCGCCCCGTCGCCTTCGGACCACACGAACTTTTGGTTCGTCCCCGGGGCGGCCACGCCCTGCGGGTGGTCAAGGGCGCGCTGACCTTCTCCCCCCGGGGCGAGACCCGCTGGCGCTATGACGCCCATGGCAACTGCGTCTGCCAGCTGAACCTCAGCGAAGAGTCCGACGAGTTCTTCGTGCTCAGCGAGCTGGAGATTGAACGCTTCCCCGCCCCCCTGGAACCACAGGAGGTGGACGATCCCCATACGGCCACCCCCATCGTCTATCCCCCCAGCGACCGGGCCGTGCTTGGCCCCTATATCGAGCCGGCCACCCTGGACCCCGAGGGCCTGCTGCTGCGCTGGCTGCATGGGGTGGCGCCAGCGGTGGGCGAGCCGGCCATTGAGTATGTGCTACGCCTGAACCGCGCCATCCATCAGCATTTCGACTACCAGGCCCGCCACGAAGAAGGCGTCCAAGCGCCCCACGAGACCGTGGCGATGGGCCAGGGAACCTGCCGGGACTTCGCCTGGCTGATGGTCGAGACCCTGCGCCGGCTGGGCTTCGCCACCCGCTTTGTCAGCGGCTACCTCTATTCGCCAGGGCTGGAGAGCGTGCGCGGCGCCGGCGCCACCCATGCCTGGTGCGAGGTCTTCCTGCCGGCCTTCGGCTGGATGGATTTCGACCCCACCAACGGCCTGGCCGAGGCTGCCGATCTGATCCCCGTGGCCGTAAGCCGCACCCCGGCCGAGGCCGCGCCCATCAGCGGGTCGATCCTGGGGGATCCAGGCCAGAGCCAGATGGTGGTCAAGGTGGACGTCACCCTGGCCAGCCCCTCGGCCAGCGCCACCTAAAGCCAAGCTTCCTACGGACCGGCCTGGTTTTGGCGCCGGCGAGAAATCGGCTTTTCAGGGCGACGGACTCTGATAGGACGGAGGGATTGTTTTAGCAGATCATAATTTTGGGGAGCCGCCGCGCGACCCTTTGCGACCCTCGCGCGGCAGGGACGCTATTGGAAAAGACCAACGAGGAAACGCCGCCCGGCGATGAGGCGGTCGTGATCCATGCTGACGACGATGGGAAGACCCTCGCTGAACGCGAGGTCGAGTACGAAAAGTTCGTCTGGACCCATCTGAAGCGCAATTATATCGCCCATTATCTGCATGGCATGCTGGGCATGACCGGCTTCCGGCTGGTCAATGCGCCCACCTTCCTGCCGGCCTATCTCTACCTGATTTCCGGCTCCAGCTTCATCGTCGGCCTGGGCCTGGCGCTGCAGCAGGTGGGCGGGATGCTGTCGCCGATTTTCGGCGCCACCCAGATCGAACACCGCAAGCGGGTCATGCCCGCCGCCGTCTGGATGGGCGGTCTGGCGCGGATTCAGATTCTCGGCATGGCGCTCGCCGGCTGGTTCCTGTCGGGGCAGACCCTGGTGGTGGCGATCCTGTCCTTCATGTTCATGTTCGGCCTGTTCATGGGCACGCAGGGGGTCGTCTTCTCCCTGCTCATGGCCAAGGTGATCCCCATCAGTCGGCGGGGCCGGCTGCAGGCCTGGCGCAACGCCACCGGCGGGGTGATCGCCGCGGCCCTGGCCTGGGTGGCCGGCAAATACTTCATCGAAGGCAACATGCTGGGCAATGGCTACGCCACCACCTTCCTGTTCGCCACCATCCTGACCACGATGGGCCTGTGGGCGCTTCAGGCCCTGATGATCGAACCCGAACCCCCGACCACCCGGGCCCAGACGCCATTCTTCGAGCGACTCAAGGACTTCCCCCGTCTGGTCTCCCAGGATCGGGGCTACATGTTCTTCCTGATCGTGCAGATGCTGGCGATCACCGGCCGGATGGCGACACCGTTCTACATCCTCTATGTCAGCACCACGATCGAGCTGACCGGGGCCAATATTGGTCTGCTCACCCTGGCCTTCCTGGGCGCCGACACCCTGGCCAACCTCGTCTGGGGGTATCTGGGCGACAGGACCGGGTTCCGTCTGGTGCTGATCAGCTCCCTGGTGATCTGGATCACCTCGACAGTCCTCCTCATGAACGTCCACGAGGTGTGGGCCATCTTCCTGGCCTTCTGCGGCCTTGGAGCCTCGCAGTCGGGCTACATGATGAGCGCCCAGACCATGATCCTGGAGTTCGGGAACCGGGACGACATGCCCATGCGGATCGCGCTGTCGTCCACCGCCTCAGGCGTCATGGCCTCGGCGGGTCCTCTGGCAGGCGGCCTGATGGCCGCCACCTTGGGCTATCAGAGCGTCTTTGGCGCCTCGATCGCCTTCCTGACGGCAGGCCTGCTCCTGCTGCTGTTCATGGTGCGCGAGCCCCGAAAGGACAGGCTGGCCTCGCTCTGAGGCCCCTGCTCCGTCAGGCTGACCTGCGCCCGCGGGCGATCCGCTCGCGGGCCATCTCACCGGCCACCTCATGGGTCGGACGGCGCTCGGCGATGGAGCGCTCGAGCACCTCCTCCAGGGTCAGCATCAGGCGCGAGAGCTTGCCTTCCACCCAGGCCGGGTCGAACCCTTCGCCGGCGTCCAGGGCGCGGATCTCGCCGGCCACATTGATGATGCCACCGCCATTGA
>DJWR01000011.1 GCA_002441055.1 Caulobacteraceae bacterium UBA6225
CGCAAGGTCTACGACCAGATGCCGGACCCGCGCTACGTCATCTCCATGGGCTCCTGCGCCAATGGCGGCGGCTACTACTATTTCAGCTATTCGGTCGTCCGCGGCTGCGACCGCATTGTGCCGGTGGACATCTATGTGCCAGGCTGCCCGCCTACGGCCGAGGCGCTGGTCTATGGGGTCCTGCAGTTGCAGAAGAAGATCCGCCGAACCGGGACGATCGAACGATGAGCTGGCCCGTCTCCGCCGTCGACCTGCAGGCGCTCGGCCAGGCCATGGTGGCCAACAGCGCTGGCGCGCTGACCGCCGCCAACGTGGCCTATGACGAGCTGTCGCTCAACGCCCCGCTGCCGCGGATCGTCGAGGCCCTGACCTTCCTGCGCGATCACCCCGACTATCGGTTCGAGGTTCTGATTGACCTGACCGCAGTGGATTACCCTGAGCGCGAGAAGCGTTTCGAGGTGGTCTATCATCTGCTGTCGATGAGCAAGAACCTGCGGGTGCGGGTCAAGCTGGTGACCGACGAGGACACCCCGGTGCCAACGGTGACGCCAGCCTATCCTTGCGCAAATTGGTATGAGCGCGAGACCTTCGACATGTACGGGGTCTTCTTCGAAGGCCATCCTGATCTGCGCCGCATCCTCACCGACTATGGCTTCCATGGTCATCCGCTGCGCAAGGACTTCCCCATGAGCGGCTATGTGGAGCTGCGCTATGACGATGAGCTCAAGCGCGTCGTCTATGAGCCCATTAAGATGACCGAGTGGCGGAACTGGGATTTCCTGAGCCCGTGGGAAGGCGTCGAGCGAGGCTTCACCACCCTTCCGGGTGATGAAAAGGCGGAGCCCAAGGCATGACCAGCGAAGTCGTCCCCGCGTCCGAGGTCCAGCTGGCCCACAGCCCCTCCACCGAAACCGAGATCCGCAAGTTCACGATCAACTTCGGTCCCCAGCATCCAGCCGCGCACGGCGTGCTGCGCCTGATCCTGGAGCTGGACGGCGAAGTTGTGGAGCGGGTGGACCCGCATGTGGGTCTGCTCCATCGTGGCACCGAGAAGCTGATGGAGTACCGGCCCTATCAGCAGACGATCCCCTATTTCGATCGCCTGGACTATGTGGCCCCGATGAACCAGGAGCACGCCTATGTGCTCGCCATCGAGAAGCTGCTGGCCGTCGAGGTTCCCTACCGGGCCCAGCTGATCCGGGTGCTCTATTCGGAAATCGGCCGCATCCTGAACCACCTGCTCAACGTCACGACCCAGGCCATGGACGTGGGTGCGCTCACCCCGCCGCTGTGGGGCTTCGAGGAGCGCGAAAAGCTCATGGTCTTCTATGAGCGGGCTTCGGGCGCGCGGCTGCACGCCAACTATTTCCGCGTCGGCGGCGTCCGTCAGGATCTGCCCCCGGCCCTGGTGTCGGATATTTCGGCCTGGTGCGACGCCTTCCCCAAGGCTTTGAAGGACATCGATGGCCTGATCACCGGCAACCGGATCTTCAAGCAGCGCAATGTCGATATCGGCGTGGTCAGCAAGCAGGAGGCCCTGGACTGGGGTTTCTCCGGCGTGATGGTCCGCGGCTCGGGCATCGCCTGGGACCTCCGCCGCAACCAGCCCTATGAGTGCTACAACGAGCTGGAGTTCGACATTCCGATCGGCGTGAACGGCGACTGCTACGACCGATATCTCTGCCGCATGGAAGAGATGCGCCAGTCAGTCCGGATCATGAAGCAGTGCTGCGACCGCCTGGAGAAGACCCCGGGCCCGGTGCTCATTGAGGACAACAAGATCGGCGCGCCCCGTCGCGGCGAGATGAAGCGCTCGATGGAGGCGCTCATCCATCACTTCAAGCTGTTCACCGAAGGCTATCGGACCCCGCCCGGCGAGGTCTATGCCTGCGTCGAGGCGCCCAAGGGCGAGTTCGGCGTGTTCCTCGTCTCAAACGGCTCCAACAAGCCCTACAAGTGCAAGATCCGCGCGCCCGGCTATCCGCACCTGCAGGCCATGGACTGGATTAACCGCGGCCACATGCTGGCCGACGTCTCGGCCATCCTGGGGTCTCTTGACATCGTGTTCGGGGAGATCGACCGATGAACGCGGTGACGTCCCCCGCCCCGGCGGACCTGGCCCAAGGTCAGCTCGACGCCTACAACGCCCAGGACGTGGACGCCCTTTGCGGTTTCTTCGCCGAAGACCTGATCGTCGCCGACTTCAACGGCGCGGTGACGGTCGAGGGGCTCGAGGCCTTTCGCGCCAAGCATGTTGCGCTGTTCGCCGAGCATCCGCAGAACCGCGCTGAACTCGCCCATCGGGTGGTGATCGGCGACCGGGTGATCGATCACGAGCGGGTCTATCGCAAGCCCGGGCCTGTGAGCTTCGAGGTGGCCGCCATCTACACCATCGCCGGCGGCAAGATCGCCCGCATCGACTTCGTCAAGTGAGGGGCATGTGAGCGTTCGTCGTCTTTCGCCCAACCAGCCCGCCAGCTTCACCTTCCAGCCCGAGACGCTGGAAAAGGCCAAGTGGTGGATCGCCAAGTTCCCGCAAGGGCGCCAGCAGTCGGCGGTGATCCCGATCCTGTGGTTGATCCAGAAGCAGGACGGCTGGGTCAGCGAACCCGCCATCCGCACCGTGGCCGAGATGCTCGGCATGGCCCGTATCCGGGTGCTGGAGGTCGCGACCTTCTACACCATGTTCATGCTCGAGCCGGTGGGCAGCGTCGCCCTGGTCCAGGTCTGCGGCACCACGCCCTGTCAGCTGCGGGGATCCGAGAGCCTGATGGCGGTCTGCAAGAGCAAGATCGGACCGAAGGACCACCTGTCGGCTGACGGCAAATTCTACTGGCAGGAGGTCGAGTGTCTGGGCGCCTGCGCCAACGCCCCGATGGCCGCGATCAATGATTACTATTACGAAGACCTGACGCCGGAGAGCTTCGACGCCCTGCTGGACGATTTCGCCGCCGGAAAGGCGCCCGCGCCGGGGTCGGCGACCAAGCGGCAGGGATCGGCGCCCGAAGGTGGGCCGCTGACCCTGTCGGATCCGGCCCTCTATGACGGTTCGGCCGCCAAGCCGTTGAAGAAAATCCCCAATGCCGCGCCCAAGGCGAAGGCCAAGGCGGAGCCGACGGCGTGAGCGGAGAGACGGGCATCAAGGCGCGTTTCCTGCGCATGGCGGTGATCAACGGCCTGTGTCTCGCTGCGGCGATCGCCGCGGTGATCGGCGCGCTGGTTTCGGGGCAGGACTGGCTGTTCGCCATCTTCGGTGTCGCCCTGGCCGCAGGGTTTGCGGCGCAGATCTGGTTCATCGCCGCCTTCCGGCGCGCGAAAGAAGGAGTTTGAGGGGCGTGGTCGGGATTCTCGAAGACAAGGACCGCATCTTCACGAACCTCTATGGCCTGCACGACTTCGGGCTCGAGGGCGCGAAGCGGCGCGGCGCCTGGAATGGCGTGCGGGAAATCCTGTCGCAGACGCCGGAATGGATCTGCGATCAGGTCAAGAATTCCGGGCTGCGGGGCCGCGGCGGGGCGGGCTTCGGCACCGGCCTGAAGTGGACCTTCATGCCCAAGCAGGAGAGCGAGCGGCCGCACTATCTGGTGGTCAACGCCGATGAGTCCGAGCCTGGCACCTGCAAGGACCGCGAGATCCTGCGTAATGATCCGCATCTGCTGATCGAAGGCTGCCTGATCGCCAGCTACGCGATCCGGGCGCACGCCTGTTACATCTACATCCGCGGTGAATACGTCTTCGAGCGCGAGCGCCTGGAGGCCGCCATAAAGCAGGCCTATGAGGCCAAGCTGATCGGCAAGGACAATGTCCACGGCTGGGACTTCGACCTATATGTGACCCACGGGGGCGGGGCCTATATCTGCGGCGACGAGACCGCCCTGATGGAGAGCCTGGAAGGCAAGAAGGGCCAGCCCCGCCTGAAGCCCCCGTTCCCGGCTGGCGCCGGCATCTATGGCTGCCCGACCACCATCAACAACGTCGAGACCATCGCCACGGTGGGATCGATCCTGCGCCGCGGGGCCGAGTGGTTCGCGGGCTTTGGTCGTCCCAACAACACCGGCACCAAGCTGATGGCCATCTCCGGCCATGTGAACCGTCCCTGCGTGGTCGAAGAGACTATGTCGATCCCGCTGCGTCAGCTGCTGGAAGAGCATTGCGGCGGGGTCCGCGGCGGTTGGGGCAATCTGAAGGCGGTCATTCCCGGCGGCTCGTCGGTGCCGATGATCACCGCCGAAATGGCCGAGAGCGCGCTGATGGACTTCGATTCCCTGCGCGAGATGCGTTCGGGCCTCGGCACCGCGGCGGTCATTGTCATGGACAAGGACGCCGACGTGGTGAAGTCGATCGCCCGCCTGTCCTACTTCTACAAGCATGAGAGCTGTGGCCAGTGCACGCCGTGCCGAGAAGGCACTGGCTGGATGTGGCGGGTCATGGAGCGGATGGTCACCGGCGAAGCCGAGATGACCGAGATCGACATGCTGCTCGACGTCGCCTCGCAGGTGGAAGGCCACACCATCTGCGGCCTGGGCGACGCTGCGGCCTGGCCGATCCAGGGTCTCTTCCGTCACTTCCGCCATGAGGTGGAGGATCGCATCACCCAGTACCGCGCCGGACGCCCGCACGTGCAGGGCGCCACGCTCGTGGCTGCGGAGTAAAAGACATGCCCATCGCAAAGGTCGACGGCGTCGAGGTCGAGTTCGAACCCGGCATGACGGTTCTGCAGGTGGCGGAGCTGGCCGGGAAGGAAATCCCGCGCTTCTGCTATCACGAGCGCCTGTCCATCGCCGGCAACTGCCGCATGTGTCTGGTTGAGGTGAAACCTGGCCCGCCCAAGCCGCAGGCCTCCTGCGCCCTGCCAGCGGCTGAAGGTCAGGAGATTTTCACCGACACGCCGATGGTCAAGAAGGCCCGTCACGGGGTGATGGAGTTCCTGCTGATCAATCACCCGCTCGACTGCCCGATCTGCG
>DJWR01000012.1 GCA_002441055.1 Caulobacteraceae bacterium UBA6225
GCCTGGGTGGGGTGCTCATGCTGCCCATCGCCGGCGTTGATCACCGAACATGACACCTTCTGCGACAGGAGCGAGGCCGCGCCGGACGAGGCGTGGCGCACCACCAGCAGGTCCGGCTGCATGGCGTTCAGCGTCACGGCGGTGTCGATCAGGGTCTCGCCCTTGGAGATGGACGAGGCCCGCGGGCTCATATTGACCACATCGGCGCCCAGCCGTTTGCCGGCCAGCTCGAAGGAGCTCTGGGTGCGGGTGGAGTTCTCGAAGAACAGGTTCATCAGCGTGCGACCCTTGAGCAGGTCGAGCTTCTTCGAGGTCTGGCGGTTGAGGGCGACGAAGCCGTCGGCCAGGTTCAGCAGGTCGGTTACTTCGACCGGATTCAGGTCCAGGACCGACAGGAAGTGGCGCTTGGGGAAGGGGAAGGTCTTTCCCAGGACGTCGATCAGACCGGAATCGGGGGCGCTCATGGGGCCGTCCTCTTAAGGGGGCTGGGCGGTCTCGCCAAGATGTCGGCGCTGCGCCGGCTCATTCGCCCCGGGCCTCCGCCGTCGGCAGGTTGCGCAGGCGCTCCAGGGCACCCTGGAGGATCCAGGCCGCGGCCGTCTTGTCCACCACCTCGCCCCGGCGGGCCCGGCTCATGTCGGCCTCATCGACGAGCATGCGGTTGACCGCCACCGAGGACATCCGCTCGTCCCAGAAGGCGATGGGCAGGTCGCGCAGGCGCAGCAGATTGCGGGCGAAGGCGCGGCTGGACTGGCACCGCGGGCCCTCTGTGCCGTCCATATTGACCGGCAGGCCGATGACGACGGCCAGGGCGCCGCGACCTTCCATCAGGGAGAACAGCTGCTCGGCGTCTGCTGTGAATTTGGACTTGCGGATCAGGGCGAGCGGCGAGGCGACCATCCGGGTGGGATCGGAGATCGCCACGCCGATGGTCTTTTCCCCAAGGTCGAGCCCCGCAATGGCGCCCAGGCGAGGCAGCTGGGCGGGGAGTTCGTTCAGATCGATCACAGCCATAGCCCTGCATAGCCCTGCTCGAGGACGCGCCAAAGCGCTAGAATTTCAGTCTCACCCCCGCCATTGCGCGCTGGCGGCTTGCCAGGAGCCGACCTGCACGGCTAACCCACGGTTCAGATTGCAAGGAGGCCCCCATGGCCATCGACGCGGCGACCGTGCGCAAGGTCGCCAAGCTGGCGCGCATCGCCGAACCGGAAGAGCGCATCGAGCCGCTCGCCCGCGAACTGAATGGCATCCTGACCTGGATCGAGATGCTGAACGAGGTGGACACTGACGGGGTCGAGCCCATGACGTCGGTGGTTCACCAGGGCCTGCCCATGCGTGAGGACGTGGTCACCGAAGGCGGTGACCCGGCCAAGGTGCTGGCCAATGCGCCCAAGGCGGCCAAGGACTTCTTTGTTGTGCCCAAGGTGGTGGAATAGATGAGCGATCTTACCAAGCTCACCCTCAAGTCCGCCCTGGAAGGTCTTGAGTCGAAAGCGTTTTCCTCGGTGGAACTGACCCGTGCCCATATCGAGGCGGTGGAGTCGGCCCGGGCGCTGAACGCCTATGTTCTGGAGACTCCGGAAAAGGCCCTGGAGATGGCCCAGGCCAGCGACGCCCGTCGCGCCCAGGGCCAGGCTGGCGCCCTGGACGGCGCACCCCTGGGGATCAAGGACCTGTTCTGCACCGAGGGTGTGCGCTCCACGGCCTGCTCCAAGATCCTGGGCGACTTCAAGCCGACCTATGAGTCCAGCGTCACCGCCAACCTTTGGCGGGACGGGGCGGTGATGCTCGGCAAGCTCAATATGGATGAGTTCGCCATGGGCTCGTCCAACGAGACCAGCGCCTTTGGTCCGGTGATCAATCCCTGGCGAGCTCGGGGCGAGACCACGGCCCTGACGCCGGGGGGCTCGTCCGGGGGCTCGGCGGCCGCTGTGGCCGCCCAGCTGTGCCTGGGCGCGACGGCGACCGACACCGGCGGCTCCATCCGTCAGCCCGCCGCCCTGACCGGCACGGTGGGAATCAAGCCGACCTATGGCCGGTGCTCTCGCTGGGGTGTGGTGGCTTTCGCTTCGTCCCTGGACCAGGCCGGCCCGATCGCCCGCACGGTGGAGGATGCGGCTCTACTGCTGACCTCCATGGCCGGGCACGACGCCCGGGACTCCACCAGCCTGGACGTGGCCACCCCTGACTTCGCCAGCTTCGTCGGTAAGTCGGTCAAGGGCATGCGGGTGGGCATTCCCAAGGAATACCGGGTCGACGGCATGCCCGCCGAGATCGAGCAGCTCTGGGAACAGGGGATCGCCTGGCTGAAGGAGGCCGGGTGTGAGATCGTCGAGGTGTCCCTGCCGCACACCAAATACGCCCTGCCGGCCTATTATATCGTGGCCCCGGCCGAGGCCTCGTCCAACCTCGCCCGCTATGACGGCATGCGCTACGGCCTGCGGGTGGACGGCGCCAATCTGACCGAGACCTATGAGCAGACCCGCGCGGCGGGCTTCGGCGAGGAGGTCAAGCGCCGTATTCTGATCGGCACCTATGTGCTCTCAGCCGGCTATTACGACGCTTATTATTTGAAGGCTCAAAAGGTCCGCCGGCGCATTTCCGATGACTTCGACCAGGCCTTCGAACGGGTGGACGCCCTGCTGACGCCGACCGCGCCCTCGGCGGCCTTCCCCCTTGGGGAGAACGCCGACGATCCGGTGGCCATGTATCTGAACGACATCTTCACCGTGACGGTGAACCTGGCCGGTCTGCCGGGCATGAGCGTTCCGGCCGGGGTCGATTCCAAGGGCCTGCCGCTTGGTCTTCAGCTGATCGGACGGGCCCTGGACGAGGGGTCTCTGTTCTCCCTGGGCGGGGTGATCGAACAGGCGGCCGGCTTTACGGCGCGACCAAACCGCTGGTGGTAGGCGCCTCCGCCCGGTCGAAAGCGCGCCGGGCGGAAGCGGTTACGCAGGCCTTAGTCGGTGGCCAGTTCGCTCTTGATGGCCGCCAGGGCGTCGTCGGTGATCACACCCTCGGAGAGGGGCTTAAGCTCGATCAGGGTCATGCCCTTGAACATGTCGTAGGAAGGATGGGTGCTGATGCCGGGGATGTGCTTTTCAAGCACGGCCTTGGCCTTTTCGTCCGCGACTAGTTCGGCCACGGAGTTGGTTTCAATGCTGAGCGCGGAAGCCGCGGCGCCGGAGACGGCGGCGAGGGTCAGCGAAAGGGCGAGGGCGCCCGTCATAAGAGCCTTGCGCATGGATGGAGTTCCTCCCTGGAACGGCGTTGTTGCCGAGGCGGAGTGAGCGGCAGGCGCGGGCGTTTCGCAAGGGGTTTAACTTGGCCGCTTCCGCAGGGCGGCGGCTGGGATTAGGAAGAGCGCATGACTGAGAACACCAAGTTGATCCAGGGCCGCACCGGCGCCTGGGAAGTGGTCCTGGGGCTGGAAGTTCACGCCCAGGTCGCCTCCAACGCCAAGCTCTTCTCTGGCGCGGCCGTCGGCTTTGGGGCTGGCCCTAACGCCCAGGTCAGCCTGGTGGACGCCGCCATGCCCGGCATGCTGCCGGTGATCAACCGCCGCTGCGTGGAGCAGGCGGTGCGCACGGGGCTTGGCCTGAAGGCGCAGATCAATCTGAAGTCGACCTTTGACCGGAAGAACTACTTCTATCCGGACCTGCCGCAGGGCTACCAGATCAGCCAGTTCAAGGAGCCCATCGTCGGCGAGGGCGAGGTCCTGGTGGAGCTGGACGATGGTGAGGCCATCACCGTTCGGATCGAGCGGCTGCACCTGGAGCAGGACGCCGGCAAGTCCCTGCACGACCAGGATCCGGACTCCACCTATGTGGACCTGAACCGTTCGGGCACCGCCCTGATGGAGATCGTCTCACGCCCGGACATGCGTAGTGCGCCGGAAGCTGCGGCCTATGTGAAGAAGCTGCGGACCATCCTCGTCTATCTGGGCACCTGCGACGGGGACATGGAGAAGGGCAACCTGCGCGCCGACGTGAACGTCTCGGTCTGTCGCGAAGGCGGCTATGAGAAGTTCCGCGCCACGGGGGACTTCAGCCACCTGGGCACCCGCTGCGAGATCAAGAACGTCAATTCCTATCGCTTCATCCAGCAGGCCATCGAGTACGAGGCCCGCCGGCAGATCGAGATTCTGGAGGACGGCGGCAAGATCGATCAGGAGACCCGCCTGTTCGACCCCGGCAAGGGTGAAACCCGCTCCATGCGCTCCAAGGAAGAGGCGCACGACTATCGCTACTTCCCTGATCCGGACCTCCTGCCGTTGGTGCTGGACGAGGCCTGGGTGAAAGCCATTGAGGAGAGCCTGCCCGAACTGCCCGACCCGAAGAAGGCGCGGTTGCAGAGCCAGTATGGCCTGTCGGCCTATGATGCGGGCGTGCTGGTGGGCGAACAGGCCAGGGCGGACTTCTTCGAGGCCGCGGCCCAGGGGCGGGACGCCAAGCTGGTGGCCAACTGGGTGACCAACGACCTGGCCGCCCGGTTGACCGCCGCAGGTCTGGATATCGAAAACAGCCCCATCAGCGCCGCTGAAATCGCCGATCTGGTCAAGCTGATCGAGGACGGGGTGATCTCGTCCAAGATCGCCAAGGACGTCTTTGAACGCATGTGGGCTGGCGAGGGCGCGCCGGCGGAGATCGTCGAGAAGCAGGGCCTGATGCAGGTTTCCGACACCGGCGAGCTGGAGGCCATCATTGATGGCCTGATCGCTGGCAACCCGGCCCAGGCCGAGTCGGTGAAGGAAAAGCCTCAGGCCATCGGCTGGTTTGTCGGCCAGGTGATGAAGGCGACCGGCGGCAAGGCCAATCCGGGCACGGTGAACCAGCTGCTGAAGGCCAAGCTGGGGATCTAAGCCACAGGCGACTTGATCAATACGAGGAGGGCCCCGGATCAATGATCCGGGGCCCTTGCCGTTCAGGAGACTCAGCGACCGCTGATGATCTCGAAGATGATGCCGGTGGCCACGGCGGCGAGCAGATAGTCGTTACCCACCTGGTGCCAGGCATAGCCCCGCGGCGGGGGCCGCAGGCGATAGCGGTGATAGTCGTGCACCACATAGCCGCGATAATGCGGGGGCAGGACCGCCCCGCGCCGCCAGGCGACATAGCCGGGTCGGTACTGCGGATGGCCGTAATAGACCGCCGGCGGCGGGCCATAGGCCCAGCGGTTCTGATAGTAGTAGCCGTTATAGCGGCGGTGATCCCAGGATTGGGCCCGGGGCGGTTGATAGTAGCGATTGTCGTAACGATGATCGCGCCGGTCATGGCGATGATCGCGACGATCCTCGCGCCGGTCCCAGCGATCGCCTCGGCGATCATCATGACTTTCCCGGCGATCCCAGGACTGCGCCTGGGCCGATGTGGCTGACGCCGCCATGGGCCCCGCAACCGCGGCGATGGCCGCCAGACTCAAGATCAGACGCTTCATTCTACGCCTCCGTTTTCTGCGGGACCGCCAGAGCGGGCCGCCACATCCCCCGATCACAGAAAGCTTCGGCGACCGCCCGTGAACCCAGGCTGAACAGATCGGTCAGGATTAACGCGCATGGGGCCCTTGGGGCGCCCGTGAGCCAGGCGGCATGCCACCGCTTTGTTAAGTCCCCGTAGATAAAGGTTTCGCAGCAGTAAGCAGGCCGAAATCTGCCAGAATGTCGCATGAATTCGGGTTCTCTTCGGACTTAACCATATGTTCAGTCGATCTCGACTTTTCTAGCCGCATGGATAGCGGAGTTGGGGCGTCAGAACGCCGCCCGCCGCCGGATGAGGACGTGGAAGTCATGTTTGCGAACGTGGAAGTGGGACAAGCCGAAGGCCTTCCCCTGCCGGGCCCCGACGCCTCGGGGGACGAACTGTTCCGGCTGGGCATGCTGTATTCGACAGGGCAGGGCGGCGCGCCGCTCGACTATGTGTCGGCCCATATGCTGTTCAACCTCGCGGCCATGAAAGGCTCGATTGAGGCCAAGGTGTACCGCAAGGAGCTTTCCCAGGAGATGGCTTCGGAAGAGGTCGCCGAGGCCCAGCGGGCCGCCCGGGAGTGGCTGGCCCAGGGCTGAGCCTCTTTCGGCGGCCTCAGTTGACGCCGTTTTCGCCCAGGGCGTAGCTGAACCCGAACTGGATCGGTGACAGGTCCCGGAAGTACTGCTGGACGAAGAGGCCGGCGTTGGCGACCCCGCTGCGCGGCACATAGACGATGTCGAAGCGGCGCAGAGGCACCAGATCGGTGGCGGGCTGTCGCAGCCCAGCCAGCAGGTCGGCGGTTCGCATCATGCCCTGCCCATCGCCCCCCCGACGGATGATGATGACCTTGCTGCGGTCGGCGGTGGGACGGAAACCCCCAGCCTGGATCACAGCCCGCAGGGCGTCGGCGTCGCCTTGCATGTCGTAGATGCCCGGCGCCCCCACCTCGCCCCCGACAAACACCTTCAGCGGCGCAGCCTTGGCGGTGACGAAGACGTCGGGCCTGAGCAGATGGGCCCCATAGGCCTGGGACAGGGCCGCTTCCAGCTGCAGAGTCGTGCGATCAGCCGCCATCACCGGCGGGATCAGAGGAACCGTTATGCGGCCGTCTGGCTGAACCGTCACCGTCTTGGTGAGTTCCGGCGCCGAAGGGACGGCGACCTCGATCTCGTCGCCTGGATAGAATCGATAGGCGGGCTCTGCGTCGGTCCACTGGGCGTAGGGGATGTTGGCGAACCGGGCCTCATGGGCCGGCGGGGCCAGGCCCACCCGCTCGGCGCCCGGAATGGCGCTCACCCCGCCGCAACCGGCGACCAAAAGGACGGCCATGAGGCTGGTGAGGGCGCGGTATCGGCGTCGGATCAGCATGGCTCCAGGGTTAACAGGAATGGGTAACGAAGTCTTAAGCGCAGGCCGCCAGGGTCGCCTCAAGTCTCCCAAGGGATCACCGGATTCGCTATGGCCGCCACGAGCGCCTGGACCGTCAGATCGTACGACGCCGCGCCACGCTCTGAGTGGGTGGCGCGGCCTCGCTATGCGCCGTCGGATTTCATCGTCCTGTTGTGGCGCGAGCGGTTCCTCATGCTGGCCGTGTTCGCGATCCTGTTCGTCATCGGCGCGGCCCTGGCCCTGACGCTGAAGACCACCTATCCGGCCAGTTCCAGCATCCTGGTGCGTCTGGGCCAGGAATATGTCTATGAACCCCGGGCTGGCGACGCCGGGCGCGGCGCGGTTCCCGACTCCGACCAGGTGATCCAGTCCGAGACCGAGATCATCGGATCCACCGAGCTGAAACAACGGGTGATCGACCGGCTTGGCCTGATGCGTATCTATCCGGAGCTGGCCAAGAAGTTCGCCGAGGCCTCCGCTGCTGAGAAGCGCGTGATCATGGGACAGGCCATCCGGGGGATGGAGACCAGCCTGAAGATCCAGACGGCGCCAGACACCCCCATCGTCCGGCTAGTCTTCACCCATGAAGACCCCAAGACCGCGGCCCTGGTCCTCAACACCTTGCTGGAAGAGTACCTGATCTTTCGCCGCACCGTGCTGGTTGAGGCGAACGGACCGGCCATGGCCCTGCAGCGGCAGGCCTTTGAGACCCGGCTGGAGGAAGCCGATGCGGCCTATGAGGCGTTCCTCACCAGCAACCGGATCGCTGACTTCGTCGCCGAGAAGGCGGCCCTGTCGCAGCTGCAGTCGCAGATTGAACAGCAGAAATACCTGACAGAAGCCCAACTGCAGGACCGGAGCGGCCGTCTGGCGGCCCTGCAGGCGCAGATGGGGCAGGTTGAGCCTGAGGTCGGCCTCTACCGCGATGTGAACAATGCCGCCTCTGACAAGCTGATCACGCTGAAATTGCAGCGGGAGGACCTGCTGGGCCGTTACCGCGCCGACGCCCAGCCAGTGCGCGAGCTCGACGCCCAGATCGCGCGGCTGGAGGCCGGGATCGCCGAGGGGCGGACCACCGGCGACGGCGCTCGCCGGATCGGCATCAATCCCGTCTATCAGACCCTGCAGACAGAGCGCATTCAGCTCCAGGCCGAGGTGGCGGCCCTGCGCCAGTCCCTGGAAGCCCTGAACGCCCAGATGGGCCAGTTGCTTGAGCGCCGCCTGAAGCTCGCTGAGCTTGAGCCCCGTTTTCAGGCCCTCAGCCTGGACCGGGACGTGCTGCAGGCCAATGTCCGCGACTTCGCCGTTCGGGAGGAGCAAAACCGGGCCGCTCGCGAAATCGCCGCGGCGTCCAACGACAATATTCGGATCGTCCAGCGCGCGACGCCGCCGGCCCGGGGATCGAGCCTGAAGAAGCCGGTCCTGGTGCTGGCCTTCCTGTTCGCCGGCTTTACGGCGCTCTGCGCGGGCCTGCTGCGCATGTTCCTGCGACCGGGGCTTCCGACGCCCGCCTCAGCGTCGCGGACGCTGGATCTGCCGGTCCTGGGGGTGGCGCCCTTAAAGGCGTCCTGACCAATGACCTCTGCGCGGCGATGACGCTTTCCGATAGGCTATTGCCGGTGTGTGCGCGGCGATTCGAGTCATGGTGAACCTCAACGCCGAGATGGCTGAGCTTTGGGCGTCCCTCGGGGCGCCTGCGGCTGGTCGTGCGCGCGCCATTCAGATTGTTTCGGCGCGGCGGGGCGAGGGCGCCTCAACGGTGGCGCGGGAGTTGGCCTTCTTCGCCGCCCGCCGGGCCGGCCGGTCGGTCTGGCTTGTCGACCTGGACCTGATGGCCTCGCCACAGCATGCAGCGGTGGCCGCCGAGAGCGACCGATACGGCCTACTGGGCCAGGCCGCGGCGGCCAGTCCGGACGGCTCGATCTTCTTCTCCATCCAGCCGCCGGCCCAGGGACCGGATGGCAAGCCCTGGGCGGACGCCCGCTACCTGGCCGCCCACCGGGTGGGGGCGGCTCGCTGGTGGGTCACCCGGTTCCGCCGGGAGGCCCTGCGGGGTCGCCAGAGCGTCCACATTGTGGGGGAGGGCGATTATTGGAGCGCCCTGCGCCGTTTCGCCGACCTGATCATTGTGGATTGCCCCTCTGCCGATCGCTCCCAGGCGGCCATGACGGTGGCGCCGTTCATGGATCAGACCCTGATGGTGGTGGCCGCAGATGAGACCGATGTGCGCGCTCCGGCCCTGACACGGGACGCCCTGGTCAGCGCCGGCGCCGATGTGGTCGGTCTGTTCTTCAACCGGGCGACGGTGGAGCAGCCGCCGTTCGCCCGCGCCTTCCTGCGGTGACCGGTTACGCCTATGCGCCGGCCCTGGCGCCGGCGGCGACGCCGCCCTTGACGGCCTGGCGGCTGTTGCTGGCAGGCGCGTCGGTTTTTCTCCTGCTTGTCTATAGCCAGGCCTGGGTCTTTCCGCTGATGGGGGAGCAGGCTGACACCAGCCAGGGCGGCCTGATCCGGGCCCTCTATCTGCCGGCCTATGCGGCGGGCTTCCTGCTCCTGGCGGTGTCGCCTGGGGCGACCTTCCAGGCCCTGCTGCGGCAACCCTTCCTTGTGGCCCTGATGCTGCTGGTGGCGGCCTCGACCCTGTGGTCGATCGCGCCGGACCAGACCCTGCGCCGGGTGTTCGCCGCCTATTGCTCGGCCCTGGGGGGCGTCGTGCTGGCCTCGCGGCTGAAGTGGTCGGAACTGGCCGAGGTGGCTGGCGCAGCCTTCGCCATCCTGGCGGTGATCTCGTTCGTGACGCCTCTGGTCCTGCCGTCCGTGGGCGTGATGCAGGAAATCTTCCCTGGCGCCTGGCGTGGGGTCTGGTCGGAGAAGAACGCGCTGGGTGGGAACATGGCCCTGGGGTTTGCGATCATGGGCGCCGCGGCCATGCTCAATCCCAGACGACGGCTGATGTGGTGGGGCTTTGCCGCCCTGGCCCTGCTGCTGACCCTGATGTCGACCTCCAAGACCTCGCTCGTGGCGCTTATCCTCGGGCTGGGCGGTCTGGTCTTCGTGGCGATCGTCCGGCGTGGGCCGGCGACGCGGGTGGCTATCCTGTGGCTGGCCATTGTGGGGGCCGGGATGGGGTTCGGGATCGTGCTGTTCGCCGCTGACGTGATCTTCGATCTCCTGGGCAAGGACGCCACCCTGACGGGACGCACCGAGATCTGGGCCGCGGCCATGACGCAGATTCAAAGCCGACCCTGGACGGGGTTTGGGTTCGGCGTGGTGTGGGATGACCTGGGCCCCTGGGCGCCCCTGGCCCAGATGACCAAGGATGCGGGCTTCACCCCGCAGCATGCGCACAATTCCTGGATTGAGCAGTGGCTTGGCATGGGGATTCTGGGACTGGCGGCCTTCGCCCTGTTTTATGCTCAAACGGTGCTGCTGGCCCTGGTCGCCCTGTTCCGGGACAAGGGGGCCTATCTCGCTGCGCCCTTTCTGATCGTCTACAGCCTGATGACCATCACCGAGAGCATCGCGGTGACCTATAATGATTTTCGCTGGGTGCTGTTTCTGGCGATCGCGGTGAAACTGGCCTGGCCGGACCACGAGATCGAGGCGCGACGGGGGTGAGGCCCTCCCGCGCTCGCCCCTGGCTTGACGCCTCTAAGGACCTGCCCATTTGCTGACCTCCTACGGCTGGACCCAGGCGCTGGAGCGCGATTTCGCCGCCCATGCGCAGGAGGGCCTCGTCCCGGCGCGGGTGGTGATCCAGCACCGCGCCCGGTTCGTGCTGATGGGGGAGGGCGGGGAATTCTCCGCCGAGACCGCGGGGCGGTTCCTCCACAACGCCTCCACCACGGGTCTGCCGGTGGTGGGTGACTGGGTGGCCGTCGCGCAGCAGGCTGGCGAAGGTGTCTCAACCATTCATGCGGTCCTGCCCAGAACCAGCCAGTTCGTCCGCAAGGCGGCTGGCGTAGTGGACAAGCCCCAGGTGGTGGCGGCCAATTTCGACGTGGTGCTGCTGACCACGGGCCTGGACACCGATTTCAACCTGCGACGGATCGAGCGTTATCTCACCGCGGCTTGGGGCACCGGCGCCCAGCCGGTGGTGGTGCTGACCAAGGCTGACCTCGTTGACGATGTAGCCGCCATGGTCGCGCAGGTCGAAGCGGTGGCCCTGGGCGCGCCGGTTCTGGCCGTGTCGGCGCCCACAGGGCGGGGGCTGGAAGCCCTGCACACCTATCTGACGCCCGGGACGACGGCGGTGATGCTGGGCATGTCAGGGGTCGGCAAGTCGACCCTGGTCAACGCCCTGGTCGGTGAGGACCGCCAGGCGGTGGGGGAGGTGCGCGCCACCGACGGCCGGGGCCGCCACACCACCACCCATCGGGAACTGATCCTGCTGCCCGGCGGCGCCCTGATCCTGGACACACCTGGCATGCGGGAACTGGGGCTTTGGGATCCCGGTGAGGCCAACGCCCAGACCTTCGAGGATATCGAGGCCCTGGCCCGCCAGTGCAGGTTCCGCGATTGCGGCCATGCGGCCGAGCCAGGCTGTGCGGTGCAGGCCGCCCTGGCCACCGGCGAGTTGTCGGCTGAGCGGCTGGAGAGCTATCGCAAGCTCTGCCGCGAGGGCGCCTTCATCGAGCGCAAGGAAGATCCTGCCGCGGCGATCGCCCATCGCAAGC
>DJWR01000118.1 GCA_002441055.1 Caulobacteraceae bacterium UBA6225
TGGTGATGTCCACCTGTCCGCCGCCGAAATTGGCGCAGTAGAGCCCGCGCTTGGTGGACGCGATCATCTCGGCCTGCGAACTGGAGCCGGCCTCCATGGCCGTATTGGTCATCCGAGGCATGGGCATGTGGGCGTAGGACTGCCGGCGGCCATTGCCCGTGGCGGTCAGGCCCATGAGCCGCGCGCTCATGCGGTCATGCATATAGCCCACCAGGATTCCGTCCTCGATCAGCACCGTACGCTCGGTGGGGGTTCCCTCATCATCCACGGTCAGCGAGCCGCGGCGGCCAGCCAGGGCGCCATCGTCGAACACGGTGACGCCAGGCGCGGCCACCCGCTGGCCGATCCGACCGGAAAAGGCGGAGGTGCCCTTGCGGTTGAAGTCGCCCTCCAGCCCGTGGCCGACGGCCTCATGCAGCAGCACCCCGTTCCAACCAGGGCCCAGCACCACGTCCATTTCGCCGGCCGGGCAGGCGACGGCGTCCAGGTTCACGAGCGCCTGGCGCAGGGCCTCCTCGCCCTGTTCGCGCCAGGCCTCAGGGGAGATCCAGGCGTCGTAGCCGGCCCGACCGCCCGCACCGGCGAACCCCGCCTCGCGGCGGCCGTCCTTTTCCACAGTCACCTGGATATTGATGCGTGACAGGGGGCGCACATCTCGGATCAGCCGGCCGTCGGCCCGCAGGATTTCCACGATGCGCCGCTCGCCCGTGAGGCTGGCCATCACTTGGACGACCCTTGGATCGCGAGCCCTCGCCCAAGCGTCGATCTCCTGTAGCAGGGCGACCTTTTCGGCGAAGTCTGGCTGGGCCAGCGGATCATCGTCGCCATAGTGGCGGATATTGGTGGCCCGGGGCCCTTCGGCGGCGACGCCTTCATAGCCGCGCTTGGCCAGGGCGGCCGACGAGGCGGCGCGGCGCAGGGCGGCTTCGGAGATTTCGCTGGAATGGGCGTAGCCGGCGGTCTCGCCCGCCACCACCCGCAGGCCGAAGCCCTCGGTCGAATCATAGGCCGCCGACTTCAGCCGACCATCGTCGAACAGAAAGGATTCGCTCTCCGATCGCTCGGCGAAGATCTCGCCGTCATCGGCCCCGGCCAGGGCCTCGCCAAGGATTTCCCGGGCCCGTTCGGGGGCCACGCCGCAGGAGTCCAGGATGGATGGCGCGGAAATGTGAGCGTTCATCAGTGCGCTTTCTCAGCCGGGGCGACCAGCCGCCAAAGGGTTGTCCCGCAAGACATAGGGACTGATGAGCCCCCCGTCACGGGCGCCGGATGATGATCCCTCGGCCTGGTCATCCTGTGCGGCAAATTGTCGGCCCCCAAAGCCGTCGGCCATGGGAACCCCGGCCGCCGGGCCGAAGGCTTGACCTTCGCCTGCGCCGGGCTTCGCAAATTTGGGCAATCGCCTTGGCAAATTTCGGGAGAGCGCGTATGGACGCGGCTCAAAGGCCTAGCGGCGAAGGTTTTTCGCTGCGTGAACTTCGTTTTCAGCTGCGGTGAAGCTCAGGCGCTTTTCCGATCGCTGAGCCCGCCAAAGAGACCGAGGGGATATGAAGTCGAGCTTGCAGGGGATGCGGACGTTGGCGGCAGGCGCCGCAGCGGGCGCAATGACGGCGTTCTGGGGCGTCCAGGCGCTTGCCCAGGACCTGATGGGCCAGCCCACGCCCAAGGGGATTGCGCTTCAGCCGGCGGCTGCGCCGCTGAAACATGACGCGATCTTCTTCCACGACGCGATTCTGATGCCGATCATCACGGTCATCACTCTGTTCGTCGCGGCGCTGCTGATCTGGGTCATCGTGCGGTTCAACGCCCGCGCCAATCCGGTCCCGGCCAAGTTCAGCCACAACACCACCATCGAGGTCATCTGGACCCTGGTGCCGGTGCTGATCCTGGTGTTCATCGCCATCTTCTCGTTCCGGGTGCTGTTCACCTATCACGACATGCCCCGCCCCGACCTGACGGTGAAGGCGGTGGGCTATCAGTGGTACTGGGGCTACGAGTACCCCGACCACGAGGTCGGCGAATTCATCTCCAACATGCTGCCGGAAGAGGAAGCCCGCGCCGCTGGCGTCCCCTATCTGCTGGCCGCCAACGAACCCATGGTGGTTCCGGTGGGCAAGACGGTCCGCGTGCTGGTGACCGCTGCGGACGTGATCCATTCCTTCGCCATGCCCGCCTTCGGCCTCAAGACCGACGCCATCCCCGGCCGCGTGAACGAGACCTGGTTCACCGCCGAGAAGGAAGGCGTCTATTACGGCCAGTGCTCGGAGCTGTGCGGCGTCGACCACGCCTATATGCCCATCGAGATCCGGGTCGTCAGTCAGGCCGAGTTCGACGCCTGGGTCGCCTCCAAGGGTGGCAATCCGGCTGGACTTGCGGCCAGCACCGAGGCCGAGGCGACCGCGCCTGCCGCCGATGAGACCGCCACGGACGCCTCGGCGACCGAAGGCGTCACCGAAGATGCGGCTGTTTCGCCGCCGCCAGAGACCGCTGCGCCCGCCGCTGCAGCGGCCGCGAACTGACCAGGGGTAGAGTAAGATGGCTCACGCCGCCGCACACGGTCACGACGACCACGATCACAAGCCGGGTTTCTTCACCCGCTGGTTTTTCTCCACCAACCACAAGGATATCGGCACGCTGTACCTGCTGTTCGCCATCATGGCGGGCATCGTCGGCGGCGCCCTGTCGGGCCTGATCCGCTGGGAACTGGCTGAGCCGGGTCTGCAGGTGTTCATCGAGGGCTCGCTCCTCGACCAGCTGGGCTGGATCGACGCCTCCAAGCACGGCTATAACGTGGTCGTCACCGCCCACGCCCTGGTCATGATCTTCTTCATGGTCATGCCCGCCATGATCGGCGGTTTCGGCAACTGGTTCGTGCCGATCATGATCGGTGCGCCGGACATGGCCTTCCCCCGACTGAACAACATCTCGTTCTGGCTGCTGGTGGCCGCCTGGGTGCTGCTGCTGCTCTCCATGTTCGTCGATGGCGGCCCGGGCCGCGGCTTCGGCGGCGGTTGGACCGTCTATCCGCCGCTCTCGACGCTGGGCCATACCGGCCCGTCCATGGACCTGGCCATCCTGTCTCTGCACGTGGCCGGCGCCAGCTCCATCCTTGGCGCGATCAACTTCATCACCACCATCTTCAACATGCGCGCCCCGGGCATGACCCTGCACCGGATGCCGCTGTTCGCCTGGTCGGTGCTGATCACCGCATTCATGCTGCTGCTGTCCCTGCCGGTTCTGGCGGGCGCCATCACCATGCTGCTGACCGACCGTAACTTCGGCACCAGCTTCTTCAACGCCGCCGGCGGCGGTGACCCGGTGATGTTCCAGCACCTGTTCTGGTTCTTCGGTCACCCCGAGGTGTACATCCTGATCCTGCCGGGCTTCGGCATCATCAGCCACATCGTGTCGACCTTCTCGCGCAAGCCTGTCTTCGGCTACCTCGCCATGGCCTACGCCATGGTCGCCATCGGCTTCGTCGGCTTCATCGTGTGGGCGCACCACATGTACACCGTGGGCATGAACATCAATCTGCGCGCCTACTTCGTGGCCGCGACGATGGTGATCGCGGTGCCCACCGGCGTGAAGATCTTCTCCTGGATCGCCACCATGTGGGGCGGGTCGATCAGCTTCAAGACGCCCATGCTGTNNTCGGCTTCATCTTCCTGTTCACCGTGGGCGGCGTCACCGGCGTGGTCCTGGCCAATGCCGGCATCGACTACAGCCTGCACGACACCTACTACGTGGTCGCCCACTTCCACTATGTGCTGAGCCTGGGCGCCGTGTTCGCGATCTTCGCGGGCTTCTACTACTGGTTCGAGAAGATCTTCGGCGTGAAGTACCGTGAATGGGCCGGCGCGCTCCACTTCTGGATCACCTTCATCGGCGTGAACCTGATCTTCTTCCCGCAGCACTTCCTGGGTCTCCAGGGCATGCCGCGCCGGTACGTGGATTATCCGGAAGCCTACACCTACTGGAACTACATCTCGTCGGTGGGCTACGCGATCACCGCGGTGGGCGTGCTGGTCTTCCTGCTGATCCTGCTGGAAGCCGCCATCATGCGCCGCAAGGCCGAGGCCAATCCGTGGGGTGAAGGCGCCACCACCCTGGAATGGACCCTGCCGTCGCCGCCGCCGTTCCACCAGTTCAACGAGCCGCCGGTCATCAAGGCTGACAGCCACCACTGACCGGCCGGCCCGGCCAGGACCTGGGGGGCGCGGTTCGGTCACAGCTGAGCCGCGCCCCTTCGTCTTGTAGGCGACCCGTTTAGGAGTATCCCTTTGGCGACCATGACGAGCGCCATCACCGCCCCGACCGACGCCCAGGCCTCACCGGCCCGCTGGCAGGACTATGTCCAGCTGCTGAAGCCGCGGGTGATGTCGCTGGTGGTGTTCACCGGCGCCACAGGCCTGATCTGCGCCAAGGCGCCGATCCATCCGCTGCTCGGCGCGGTGGCGGTCCTGTGCATCGCCGTCGGTGCAGGCGCGTCGGGCGCCCTGAACATGTGGTACGACGCCGACATCGACGCCCAGATGCGCCGGACCCGCGGCCGTCCCGTGCCGGCCGGCCGCATCAAGGGGGCCGAGGCCCTCTCCATGGGGGTGATCCTCTCCCTCTTGTCGGTGATGTTCATGGGGGTGGCCGTCAACTGGCTGGCCGCCGGCCTGCTGGCCTTCACCATCTTCTTCTACGCCGTCGTCTACACCATGTGGCTCAAGCGCTGGACGGCGCAGAACATCGTCATCGGCGGCCTCGCGGGGGCCTTGCCCCCGGTGATCGGCTGGGCGGCGGCGGCCGGAGAAGCACCCCTCAACGCCTGGCTGCTCTGCGCCATCATCTTCATGTGGACGCCGCCCCACTTCTGGGCGCTGGCCCTCTATTCCAGCGAGGATTACGAGAAGGCCGGCGTGCCCATGATGCCGGTGGTGGCCGGCGCGGCCTCCACCCGCCGACAGATCTTCATCTACAGCCTGCTCTTCGTGCCGATCTGCCTGCTGCCCGCCTTCACCGGGCTTGGGGGCCTGCCCTATCTGGCGGTCTCCGGCGCTGGCGGACTGGTGTTCCTGATCCTGGCCTGGCGGGTGATGCGCAGCCGGGCCGGCGACAGCGCCGACCCGCGGCTCGATGGTCGGCTCTATGACGTGCGCGCCGGGGCCCGGGACGCCCGCAACCTGTTCGCCTTCTCGATCCTCTATTTGACCCTGATCTTCGCGACCCTGCTGGTTGAGGCGAGCCTGGGCCTGCCCACCTTCCTGAACCTCATCCCCGGAGGCGTCTGATGAGCGAGCCTGAAGCGCCGCGCGACGTCGCGCCTGCCGAGACCCCCGCGCAGGATCGCCCAGATCCTCGTTTCCAGGCCCGCCGGGGGCGCAATATCGCCCTGGCCGTGGGCCTCATCGTCTTTGCTGTTCTCGTTTTCCTCGTCACCGTTGTTCGATTGGGAGCCAATGTCCTCGACAGACCTCTCTGAACCCCTGCGCCCTGCGCCTGATCAGGCCCGCCGCAATCTGCGGCTGGGGTTGATCTGCACCGGCGTCTTTGTCGGCATGATCGGGCTGGCCTATGCCTCCGTGCCGCTCTATCGGGCCTTCTGCCAGGTGACGGGTTTTGGCGGCACGGTAAGCCAGGCCGAGGCCGCCCCGACCCAGGTCCTCAACAAGACCATCAACGTCCGCTTCGACACCAATGTCCGGACCCTGCCCTGGACCTTCCGGTCCGAACAGGTGGCCCAGAAGCTCAAGATCGGCGAGATCGGCCTGGCCTTCTTCGAGGTCACCAATAACGCCGCGACGCCGATGACGGGGCGGGCGGTGTACAACGTGGTGCCCGCCGCGGCCGGCGCCTACTTCCGGAAGCTGGAATGCTTCTGCTTCTCCGACCAGACCATCGGGCCTGGCGAGACCATCAAGTTCCCCATGGTCTACTTCGTGGACCCTGAATACGCCGACGATTTCGAGACCCGGAACAAGGCAGAGATCACCCTGTCCTACACCTTCTATCCGTCCGATGAGGACGCCTCGGTCCAGCCGATCGCCCATGCGCCGGCCAGCCCCGTGGCTTCCCCTCGTGGCGGATCGTAAGGGGCGGGACTATAGCACCATCAAGACTCCCCGCCGGCGGTGACACCGAGTCCAGCCGGCGGGACGATATTATGAGGGGTTAGGACCGAAATGGCCCAAGCAGGCGTCAAGCACGACTACCACCTGGTCAATCCCAGCCCGTGGCCCCTGGTGGCCTCGGTGGGCGCCACCGTCATGGCCGTCGGCCTGGTGATGTGGCTGAAGGGCCTCTTCGGCATGCCCGCGGGCACCTGGTGGCTGTTCGCCGCCGGCCTGACCCTGGTGCTGATCACCATGGCCGGCTGGTGGATCGACGTCACCAAGGAAGCCAACGCCGGCGATCATACCCCGGTGGTCTCCCTGGGCCTGCGCTACGGCATGATCCTGTTCATCGCGTCCGAAGTGATGTTCTTCGTCGCGTGGTTCTGGATCTTCTTCGAAATGGCCCTGTTTCACGACTCGCGGACCCTCTCGAGCATCGAAGAGGTTCGTCAGGCCTGGGCCACCTGGCCGCCTGCCGGCATCGAGACCGTGCCCGCCTGGAACCTGCCCCTGGTGAACACCCTGACCCTGCTGCTGTCTGGCACCACGGTGACCTGGGCCCACCACGCCCTGCAGCAGGGTGACCGCAAGGGCGCCCAGTTCGCCCTGATCCTCACCGTGCTCCTCGGGGTGATCTTCAGCGCCATCCAGGCCTACGAATATCACCACATCCTGTCCCACGAGTACTTCTACAACGACGCGGCGCTGAACTCGGGCCTCTATGGGTCGTCCTTCTTCATGGCGACCGGCTTCCACGGGTTCCACGTTCTGGTGGGAACCATCTTCCTGCTGGTCTGCCTGATCCGCCTGATGCGTGGCGGCTTCACCCCGCAGAAGCATTTCGGCTTCGAGGCGGCCGCCTGGTACTGGCACTTCGTCGACGTGGTGTGGCTGTTCCTGTTCGCCTTCATCTATGTGGTGTTCGGCGGCGCTGGTCATTAGGCCGATGCCGGGCCCTGGGCGCGGCGGGATGACATGGGCGTCCCGCCAGCGCTGGCCCGCATCCTCCCAGTTCGGTCCGACGGGCTTAGGCTGGTAGGGGCCTGACCCATGGCCCAGACCAATCCCCTTTTGTCGGGTCTTCGGGGGCGCTGCCCAAACTGTGGCGAGGGGCCCCTCTTCGCCGGTTTCCTGAAGGTCGCGCCTCAGTGCTCGGCCTGCGGCTATGACCTGGGCAAGGCAGATTCCGGGGACGGCCCGGCGGTGTTCGTCATCCTGATCGCCGGCTTCCTGGTGGCCTTCGCCGCCCTCTATGTGGAGTTGGCCTTCACTCCCCCTATCTGGCTCCACCTGCTCCTGTGGCTGCCCCTAACCGTGATCGTCTCTGTGGGCCTTCTGCGCCCGCTTAAGGGGATCATGCTGGCGGCGCAGTTCACCAACCGGGCGGCGGAGGCCCGCTCCGATGACTGAGCCCGCCAAGATCCGCAAACTTCCCATCGGCCTCACCATGGCGACCCTGATCGCCCTGGGCATCCTGATCGCCCTGGGCGTCTGGCAGATGCAACGCCTGGCCTGGAAGTCGGACCTACTGGCTCAGATCGAAAATCGCTCAGAGGCGCCGCCGAGACCGGCCGGGGACATCCTGGCAGAAGCCGCCGATGGGGAGGATCTTGGCTTTTATCGCGTCAGCCTGACTTGTCCGGGCCTCGCCACGGCCCCCTATGTCCAGCTCTACGCCATCAAGGACGGACAGGCCGGCCAGAGGCTGATCTCGGCCTGTCCTGTCTCTGGGGGCGGCTACCAGGCGATCCTGGTCGACCGTGGCTTCGTGCCAGACACGGTGGCCGAGCGCCCCCTGGTCGACGTCGCAGCGACGGCGCCTGTGGAGGTGATCGGCCTGCTGCGCAATCCGGACCCGGCCAACTTCGTGACGCCCGATAACCAGCCTGACGCCAACATCTGGTACTCCCGCGACGTGGAGGCCATGGCCGCCACCCTGGGGGCCAGCGCCCCTGCGCCAGTGTTCCTCCTGGCGGAAACCCCCACCAATCCAGACTTCCCGGCCCTTGAGCCCACGCCGCTCCCTGGCGAGATCGCCAACCGGCACCTGGAATACGCCCTGACCTGGTTCGGCCTTGCCGGCGCCCTGATCGCCGTCTATGCCGCCGTGATCTGGCGTAGATGGAAGAGTTGATGCGGTATGTCTCCACCCGGGGCCAGGCCCCGGCGGTTGGCTTTGTGGATGCGGTTCTGGCTGGCCTCGCCCCCGATGGCGGCCTCTATGTGCCCGAGATCTGGCCGACCTTCACCCAGGCGGAGATCGCCGGTTTCCGCGGCAAGCCCTACGCCCATGTGGCCGCCGAGGTTCTGGCTCGCTTCGCTGGCGAGGAGCTTCCGCGTGATGCGGTCAACGCCATGTGCGAGGAGGCCTACGCCACCTTCGCCCACGCCGCCGTAGTCCCTCTCGTCCAGATCAGCCCCGACGCCTTTGTGGCCGAGCTGTTTCATGGCCCGAGCCTGGCCTTCAAGGACGTGGCCATGCAGCTGCTGGCCCGCCTCTACGAGCACGTTCTGGCCGATCAGAACCGCACCCAGACCATCCTCTGCGCCACCTCCGGCGACACAGGCGGGGCGGCGGTGGAGGCCTTCCGTGGCCGGGCCCATGTGCGGGTCTGCGCGCTCTTCCCCGAAGGGCGGATCTCCGAAGTGCAGCGGCGCTTCATGACCACGGCGACTGAAGCCAATGTCCG
>DJWR01000062.1 GCA_002441055.1 Caulobacteraceae bacterium UBA6225
TCGGAAACGAAGACGGTCCGATAACGTCGGATTCCCAGATCGGTCACGAACGCCTCCGAAGCGCCTCTATTTGACCGTCCGGTAGGCTGATTGCATGTCGCTTTGATGAAACCGCACTGCAACACTGGCGCCGCAGCATAGCTCGCCATATGTCGGCCGCACTTTGATTGAAGCCTTGCCTGTGCAGATGGACGCTCGAACCTATCCCGCCAAGGAGACCCCGAAGTCTCGCCGGACCCGCGCCCGGATTCTGGACGCGGCCATGCGCCTGTTCGCCGAGGTCGGCTATCACGCGGCCACCAACGCCCTTATCGCCGAGGCGGCCAATCTGACCCGCGGGGCCATGCTCTACCACTTCTCCAGCCGGGAAGAGTTGGTGGAGGCCGCCGTGGCCCATATCGAGGTCGAGCGCGCCCGCCTGTTCGAGCAGGCCGCCTCCAGCCCCGCTGGTCCGGGCGTGGACGCCGCCGAGCACGCCATCGACGCCTATTGGGCCCTGCTGCACGAGACGCCGTTCGTGGCCTTCGCCGAGCTGGAGGCCGCCGCCCGCACCGATCCCATGCTGCGCTCTCGCCTGGCCAACGCCCAGAGCGCCTTTGACCGTAATCAGGTGGGCGAACGGTTCCTGGCGCTGACCCAGGCCGGCAGCGACCCGCGCTTCCAGACCAGCCGCGACGTTGGCCGCTTCCTGCTGGAGGGCCTGGCGAGGGGCTCGCTCACCTATGACGAGATCGCCCGGCGCGAACGCCTGATCGCGGTGGTCAAGCGCGCCGTCCGCGCCCTGAACCGCAAGGGCGAGGCCCAGGACCTCTGGGTCGACTGAGGCTTACACCTACTCCGCCGGCTCAGCGCCGGGCGCCATGCGTTCGGCCAGGCGGATCAGGTACTGGCCGTATTCGCCCTTGGCCTGGGCGCGGCCCAGATCGGCCAGCTGGTGGCGGTCGATGAAGCCCTTGGAATAGGCCACTTCCTCGATACAGCCGATGCGCAGGCCCTGGCGCAGCTCGAGCGTCCGGATCAGTTCGCCAGCCTGGATCAGGCTGTCATGGGTGCCGGTGTCCAGCCAGGCGAAGCCGCGGCCCAGCAGCTCCACATTCAGTTCGCCGGCGTCCAGATAGACCTGATTGAGCGCGGTGATCTCCAGCTCGCCCCGGTGGGAGGGCTTGAGCGTCTTGGCGTATTCGCTGGCCTTGCCGTCATAGAAATAGAGGCCGGTCACCGCATAGTTGGACTTGGGCTCGGCGGGCTTCTCCTCGATGCCCAGCACCTTGCCGCCTTCGCCCAGCTCGACGACGCCGTAGCGCTCGGGGTCGTTGACCGGATAGCCGAAGACGGTGGCGCCGGTGGTCCGCTCATCGGCGGCGCGGAGCATCTGGCCGAAGTTCTGGCCAAAGAAGATGTTGTCGCCAAGCACCATGATGCTGGGCTCGCCGCCGACGAACTCTTCGCCCAGGAGATAGGCCTGGGCCAGGCCCTCAGGCTTGGGCTGGACGATGAATTCAAAGCGCACGCCGAGCTGCGAGCCGTCGCCCAGCAGCCGCTTGAAGCCGGCCTGATCCTCCGGCGTGGTGATGATCAGGATCTCGCGGACCCCGGCCAGCAGCAGGACCGACAGGGGGTAGTAGATCATCGGCTTGTCNNGGCAGCAGCTGCTTGGAGACCGCCAGGGTCAGCGGGTGCAACCGGGTGCCCGAGCCCCCCGCCAGGATGATTCCGCGTCTCACGCCGTCTCCTTCTGGGTCGTCAACTGAGCCACCACGTCCTCCAGCGCCTCCTGCCAGGGGCGCAGCTGCAGGGAGAAGACCTCCTGCATGCGGGCGGTGTCCAGCACCGCGTTCAGAGCCCGGCGGGCCGGCGTCGGAAAGGCGCTGGTGGGCACCGGCTCCATGGCCGGCGGATTTTCCGGCTGAGTCTGGGCGAAGATCGCCTGGGCCATGTCGTAGCGGCTGGCGGCGCCGGCGTTGACCACATGCAGCAGACCCCATTCCCGGGCTCCGGCCGGCGCCTTGGCCAGGCGCTCCCCCTGGCTGAGGATGAAGGCCGCCAGATCGCCGCTGGCGGTGGGGCAGGCCCGCTGGTCGGCCACCACCTTCAGCACCGGCTGGGTCTTGGCCAGACGCAGCATCATCTGCAGGAAGTTCTGGCCATAGGCCGAAAACAACCAGGAGACCCGCATCACCAGGGCCCGGTCGCAGGCGTTCAGCACCGCCTGCTCGCCGGCCAGCTTGGAGGCGCCATAGACGTGCAGGGGGGCAGGCGAGTCGGTCTCTACATAGGGGCCGGATTTGTCGCCGGAAAACACCATGTCAGTGGAGATCTGCAGCAGGGGCAGGCCGCGGGCCTGACAGGCCCTGGCCATGGCGGCCGGCGCCCAGGCGTTGACGGCATAGGCCAGGTCCGGCTCAGCCTCGGCCTTGTCGACGGCGGTATAGGCCGCCGCGTTCAGCACCAGATCGGTCTCGCCGGCCTCGCCGATGGCCCGCGCAATGGCGTCGGGGTTGGTCAGGTCCACCTCGGCCCGGGACAGGGCGGTGATCTCCACGCCGGGACCGGCGCGCTCCAGCATCTCCCGGGCGAGCTGGCCCGTGGCGCCGAACTGCAGAATCTTGAGGCTCATCCCTTGGCCAGGCCCAGGCGCTCGGAGTGGAAGCCCTTGTCGCGGATAGCCTGCCACCAGTCGCGGTTCTCCACATACCAGGCCACGGTCTGGGCCAGGCCCTCGCTGAGCGGCGTGGCCGGCTCCCAGCCGAGCTCGGCCTTCAGCTTGGCCGCGTCGATGGAATAGCGGAAGTCGTGGCCCGGGCGGTCGGCGACGAAGGTGATCTTGTCGGCATGCGGCGTATTGGCAGGCGCCAGGCGGTCGAGCTCGGCGCAGAGCATCTGGATCACCTCCAGATTGCGATGGGTGGAGTCGCCGCCGATGCAGTAGGTCTCCCCCAGCCGCCCCTTCTGCAGGACCAGCAGCAGGGCCTCTGCGTGATCATCCACATGCAGCCAGTCGCGGACCTGCCGGCCGTCGCCATAGACGGGGATGGTCTTGCCCTCCATGGCCCGGACCACCACGGTAGGGATCAGCTTTTCGGGAAACTGGAAGGGGCCGTAGTTGTTGGCGCAGTTGGTGATCACCACCGGCAGGCCATAGGTCCGGCCCCAGGCGCGCACCAGATGGTCGGCGCCGGCCTTGCTGGCCGAATAGGGGGAGTTGGGGTCGTAGGGCGTCTCTTCGGTGAAGGCGCCGTCTTCGCCCAGGGCGCCGAACACCTCGTCGGTGGACACATGGTGGAAGCGGAACGCCGCCTTGGCCGCCCCCTCCAGGCTGTTCCAATAGGCCCGGGCGGCTTCCAGCAACACCGCCGTGCCGGTGACGTTGGTGCGCACGAAGTCCAGCGGACCATCGATGGCCCGGTCGTTGTGGCTTTCGGCCGCCAGGTGCATCACCGCGTCGGGGCGATGGCGGGCGAAGATATCGGCCATCTTAGCCGTGTCGCAGATGTCGGCCTCTTCGAAGGCGTAGCCGGGGGCGTCGGCCACCGACGCCACATTGGCCAAGTTGGCCGAATAGGCCAGCACGTCCAGATTGACGACCTCATGGCCCTGGGCGATCGCCCTGCGGACCACGGCCGACCCGATGAAACCGGCGCCGCCGGTGATCAGAATTTTCATGCCGAACTTCGTCTGCGGTCGCCCCAGGGGCGCGCCCGTTCAAATGGTTAGTCCTGCCTCATACAGTGAAATGCGGCGGGCTCAAGACGAAGGGGCCCCCGCAGCCGGGTTGTGGGGTCCCCACGCGCCGCCTAGACTTGATCGCAGTTTGCGCATGGACGCGGCCAGGAGCGTCGTTTGGAACCCTCTGAGACTGCGCCTGCGGATCAGGCGCCGGCCGCCGCGAAGGGCCCCAGGCGCCCGCCAGACCTGACCACCGGCCCCATTCCCCGCGGCCTGCTGGTCTTCACCCTGCCCATGCTGGGGGCCAATCTCCTCCAGTCCCTGAACGGCACCGCCAACGCCGCCTGGGTCAGCCATATCCTGGGGCCGGCGGCGCTGACGGCCACGGCCAACGCCAACAACATCCTCTTCCTGCTGCTGGGCGCGGTGTTTGGCCTGGCCATGGCCGCCAACCTCTTGATCGCCCAGGCCGTGGGCGCCGGCGCCCCGCAGGAGATCAAGCGTGTAGCCGGGACCAGCACGCTCTTCTTCGCGCTCCTGTCGCTGGCCGTGGGTCTGGCTGGACTGGCGCTCACCCCCGCCATCCTGGCGGCCATGGGGACGCCGGCCGACGCCCGGGCCGATGCGGTCATCTATCTGCGGGTGATCTTCGCCGCCCTGCCCTTCATGTACTTCTTCTCGTTCGTGATGATGGCCATGCGCGGGACCGGCGACTCCCGCACCCCCTTCTATTTCTCCCTGACCGCAGTGGCCCTGGACATCATCCTGAACCCGGTGCTGATCCTGGGGCTTGGGCCCGCGCCAATCCTGGGCATCGCCGGCTCGGCGGCCGCCACCCTGCTCAGCCAGACGATCGCGCTCGCCGGCATGATCATCTTCCTCTACCGGACCGGCAGCCCGCTGGTCCTGCGCAAGGGCGAGTGGGGGATGCTCAGGCCCGACCCCGCCATCCTCAAGACCCTGGTGTTCAAGGGCCTGCCCATGGCCATGCATATGCTGGTGGTCTCCGGCGCGGCGGTGGTGATGCTGGCCTTCGTCAACGCCTATGGCTCACAGACCGCAGCGGCCTACGCCGCAGCCATGCAGGTCTGGACCTATGTGCAGATGCCGGCCATGGCGCTGGGGGCCGCCGTCTCCTCCATGGCCGCCCAGAATGTGGGGGCCGGGCGCATGGACCGGGTGGAGGCCGTGGCCCGCACCGGCGTCATCTTCGCCATCATCATGACCGCCCTGCCCATCGGCCTGATCTATCTGGCCGAGCCGCTGATCCTGCGGATTTTCCTGTCCGAAGAGAGCGGGACCATCCCTATCGCCCGACATATCAACGCCATCGCGCTGTGGGGCTTCATCCCCTTCGGCGTGGCCTTCATCTTCGCCGGCGTCGTGCGGGCCACAGGCGCGGTGATCGCCCCCCTGCTGGCCATGGTGGTGTCGCTGTGGGTGGTGCGCATCCCCTTCGCCCAGCTGCTCACCCCCGCCCTCGGCGCCGACGCCATCTGGTGGAGCTTTCCGCTGGGCAGTCTCACCACGGTGGTGCTGGCGGGGGGCTATTATGTCTGGGGCGGCTGGCGAAAGGCGACGCTTTCACCCCCGCCCCGGGGCGCGGTCGCCGACACCGGCCAGGCGACGCCAGTCATGGCGCCAGCCGCCGGGGCCGACTGAGACGGGAACCGTGAGCCTGCGTCCCTCGACGCAGGCTCAGGTGGCGGGAGCTTACCTGCCGCCGTGGCCGCCATGGCCCATGCCGTGGGGACCACCCCTGCCGCCCATGCCGCGACCGGCCGGACGCAGGGCGTCAAAGGCCTTCTGCTGGGACGGCGTCAGCTGGGCGTAGAAGCGCTTGGTGGCCGCCGACCGGGCGGCGAAGGCCTCCTGCCGCTCCGCCATGCGGGCGGCCATGGCGTCCAGGCGCTCAGGCGTGGTCATGTCGCGCATGGCTTCCCGCGCCCCGCGTCGATCTTGACGCTGGCCGGCCTTGGGGGTGATCGCGCTGACATAGGTGTTGAGCGCGGCCTCCTGCTGGGCGGTCAGCTGCAGGGTGTCGCGCAGGCGCTCGGCCATATGGCTGCGCATCTGTTCGGGGCTCGGGCGCTCGCGGCCTTCCATGGCCGCCCGCGGTCCCTGGCCCGGCGCCTGGGGCTGCTGGGCGAAGCTGGCGGTGGCGAAGGTCAGGCTCGCCAGGGCGCTGGTCAGCGCCAGGGTCTTGATCGTTTTCATCTGTGGTCTCCGGTTGCGCCCCTCTGAGGACTTCAACGGCGGGGGACCGATGTTCCGTCGCAGATTCTTTTTCCCGTCTCAGGACAGGGCGTTGCGGCAGGCCGCGGCCATGGCCAGGGGGCCCAGGGCCACGGCGGCGGCCGTATAGGCGCCCAGCAGGGCGAAGCCGGCCTTCCAGGGCAGGCCTGAGTCCAGGCTGGCCAGGGCCCCGCCCCCGAAGATCACCGGCGGCACGAACAGCGGCAGGACGATCACGGCGGTCAACAGGCCGCCCCGCCGGGCGCCCAGGCTGAGCGCCGCGCCGATCCCGCCCATGAAGGAAAAGGCCAGCCCCCCCAGGACCGCGCAGGCGATCACCAGGCCGCTCAGCTGGGGCGAGGCGCCCAGCGCAATGGCCGCCACCGGCGCGGCCAGGGCCAGAGGCAGGCCCGTGGCCAGCCACTGGGCCAGGCACTTGACCGCGCAGATGATCTCCAGCGGGACGGGCGAGAGGGTCAGCAGGTCCAGGGACCCGTCCTCAAAGTCCCGCTCGAACAGGCGATCGAGGGAGAGCAGGGCCGCCAGAGCCAGGGCCACCCAGGCTGCGCCCGGCGCCACCGCCGCCAGCCGCTCGGGCTCCGAGCCCACCGCCAGCGGCAAGAGGGTGGCCACTCCGGCATAGAAGCCCACAGCCACCATCGGCCCGCCGCCCTTGCCCCAGGCGAGCGCTGTCTCCCGGGCGAGCAGAGTCCTCACCCGGCTCATCGGCCGATCTCCACGGTGCGGGCGTTGAGCGGCAGGGGATCATGCACGGCGGCCAGGATCATGCCGCCGCCGGCCAGGTGCTCGCCCATGATCTCTCCAAAACGGCCGCGCCACTCCGCGTCCAGGGGGCTGAGGGGCTCGTCCAGCAGCCAGAGGGGCCGGGGCGCGGCCAGCAGCCGGGCCAGCGCCAGGCGACGCCTCTGCCCCGCCGAGAGCCGGCGCACCTCCAGATCCAGCAGGGGCAGGAGGTCAAGGCGGGCGGCGGCGGCCTCCGGCGCGTCGGCCGCCCCGCCGGCGAAACCGGTCCAGAAGGACAGTTCGTCGCGGGCGGTGCGCGAAGACTTCAGCCCGTCCAGATGACCGAGCAGATGCATGGCTTCCCGGGCCTCAGCAGGCTCGACGCCGCCAAAGGCGATCTGGCCCTCATCAGGGGCGATCAGACCGGCTATGGCCCGCAAAAGACTGGTCTTTCCCGCGCCGTTGCGGCCGGTCAGGGCCACGGCCTCCCCCGCGCTTAACTTGAGAATAAGTCGCGAAAACAACTGCCGGCCACCGCGGGAGAGGGCCAGGGACTGGATTGAAACCTCTGGGATCACGGGCGGACCGTCAAAAACACGAGATCAGGACCCAAAATGTCCTCACACCTCGCATGGACGAGTCTCGCGGCCGGGTCTATGACAGCCGCGGCCGTCGCCACCCGAGGGGGCGTACGCGGCGCGGGGTCGGACGCTGTGTGTCCCTCCCTTTGAGCGCGCGATCCCGGGGGCGGTTGATGAACGGCCGTGAACAGAGAGAGGATCCTTTAGGATGGCGTCTATCGACACCCTGAAGACCCGCCGCGAATTGACGGTGGGCGACAAGACTTACGTCTACTACAGCCTGGCCGCTGCGGAAGACGCCGGCCTGAACGGAATTTCCAACCTGCCCGTTTCGATGAAGGTTCTCCTGGAGAATCTGCTGCGCAACGAGGACGGGGTGTCGGTGGGCGAGGACGACCTGAAGGCCGTCGCCGCCTGGCTCGACAACAAGGGCGCCAAGGAGCACGAGATCAGCTTCCGCCCGGCCCGGGTCCTGATGCAGGACTTCACCGGCGTGCCCGCCGTGGTCGACCTGGCCGCCATGCGCGACGCCATGACCAAGCTCGGCGCCAATCCGGAAAAGATCAATCCGCTGAACCCCGTCGACCTGGTCATCGACCACTCGGTGATGGTGGACTATTTCGGCAACGCCAAGGCCTTCGGCGAGAACGTCGAGCGGGAATATGAGCGCAATATCGAGCGCTACCGCTTCCTGCGCTGGGGCTCCTCGGCCTTCAATAACTTCCGCGTGGTGCCCCCTGGCACCGGCATCTGCCACCAGGTGAACCTGGAATATCTGGCCCAGACCGTCTGGACCAACGATGTGGACGGCGGCACGGTCGCCTATCCCGACACCGTCGTCGGCACCGACTCCCACACCACCATGATCAACGGGCTGTCGGTCCTGGGCTGGGGCGTGGGCGGTATCGAGGCCGAGGCCGCCATGCTCGGCCAGCCGATCCCCATGCTGATCCCCGAGGTCATCGGCTTCAAGCTGACCGGCGCCATGCCGGAAGGCGCGACGGCCACCGA
>DJWR01000211.1 GCA_002441055.1 Caulobacteraceae bacterium UBA6225
AGGTGTGCAGGAAGAACTGGGCCGATTTACCCATGGCGCCGACGAACAGCAGGGCGCAGGCCAGGTCCATGGCGTGCCAGGTCTGGCCGGCGAACGACCAGCCGACAGCGGCGAATTCCTCGACCCGCGGGAAGATCTCGGCGAACTCGATGGTGCCGAACATCCAGAAGACGGTGATGATGCCGAGCGCGAAGCCGAAGTCGCCCACCCGGTTGACCACGAAGGCCTTGATCGAAGCGGCGTTGGCTGTGGGCTTCTTGAACCAGAATCCGATCAGCAGGTAGCTGGCCAGCCCCACCCCTTCCCAGCCGAAGAACAGTTGCATGAAGTCAGCCGCCGTCACCAGGGCCAGCATGGCGAAGGTGAAGAGCGACAGATAGGCGAAGAAGCGCGGCCGGGAGTCGTCCTCGGCCATGTAGCCCCACGAATAAACGTGGACGAGCGCTGAGACCGAAGTGACGACGATCAGCATGACGGCCGACAGCCCGTCGATCCGGATCGACCAGGCCGACTGGAAGTCGCCCACATTGATGAAGGGCAGCAGGGTCAGGGTGAAGGCTTCAAGCCCGCCCCAGGTCCACTGGATGAACAGGGTCCAGGACAGGATGCAGGCGAGCAGAAGCAGTCCCGTGGTCACGGCTTGCGAGGCAAAGTCGCCGATGCGGCGGCCGAACAGGCCCGCGATCAGAGCGCCCAGCAGGGGCGCGAAGACCAGGATGATGGCGAGAGACTGAGGGGTCATAGGGTCCGTCAGCCTTTCATCACGGCGGCGTCGTCCACAGCGATGCCGCCGCGGTTACGGAAGAAGGTGACAAGGATGGCCAGGCCCACGGCCGCCTCTGCGGCGGCCACAGTCAGGACGAACATGGCGAAGATCTGCCCCACCACATCGTTCAGATAGGCCGAGAAGGCGACGAGATTGATGTTCACCGCCAGCAGGATCAGCTCAATCGACATGAGGATGACGATGATGTTCTTGCGGTTCACGAAGATCCCGAAGACCCCGATCGTGAACAGGATGGCGGCGACCGCCAGATAGTGACTAAGCCCGATGGTCATTCGCCCATCCCCTCGCCCGGCTTGATCTGAACGGTGCGCATGCCGCTCTGGGCGTTGCGCGCCACCTGGTCGGCGATCACCTGACGGCGGACGCCGGGCTTATGGCGCAGGGACAGCACGATGGCGCCAATCATGGCCACCAGCAGCACCAGTCCCGCAGCCTGGAAGAAGTAGACATAGTCTGTGTAGAGCACCCGCCCGATGGATTCGGTGTTGGACAGGCCGCCGACGGCCGACATGGGCTCCCGCGCCCCGCTGGCCGCCCCGTCCCGCGCCACGGCGGTGGCGACGATGATCATTTCGAAGGCCAGCAGCAGCCCGACCGCGCCGCCCACCGGGGCGTACTTGGCGAAGCCCTGCTTCAGCGCGCCAAAATCCACGTCGAGCATCATGACGACGAAGAGGAACAGCACCGCGACCGCGCCCACATAGACAACGACCAGCAGCATCGCCAGGAACTCCGCCCCGAGCAGCAGGAAGAGGCCCGCCGCCGAGAAGAAGGTCAGGATGAGGAAGAGCACCGAGTGCACGGGATTTCTGACGGACACCACGGCGAGGCCGGAGCCGATGGTGACTGTCGCCAGCAGATAGAATGCGATCGCCTGCAAGGCCATGACGGCTCTTCTTTCGCCCCTCAATCATCAGGTTGGTCCGCCCGCCGGGCGCATGGCCCGGTCTGGACGCCAACGTCCAAAAGCCCCGGAATCGCGCCTGTCTCTTAGCGATAGGGCGCGTCGAGTTCCAGGTTCTTCGCGATTTCCCGCTCCCAACGGTCCCCGTTGTCGAGCAGGCGATCCTTTTCGTAATACAGCTCTTCCCGCGTCTCGGTGGCGAACTCCAGGTTCGGCCCCTCGACGATGGCGTCCACCGGGCAGGCCTCCTGGCACAGGCCGCAGTAGATGCACTTCACCATGTCGATGTCATAGCGGGTCGTGCGGCGGCTGCCGTCGTCCCGGGGTTCAGCCTCGATGGTGATGGCCTGGGCCGGGCAAATGGCCTCGCAGAGCTTGCAGGCGATGCANNGCGATGCAGCGCTCTTCCCCGTTGGGGTAACGGCGCAGGGCGTGCTCGCCGCGGAATCGCGGCGACTGCGGGTTGCGCTCGTTCGGGTAGATGACGGTCGCCTTGGGACGCATCATGTACTTCATGCCCAGGCCAAAGGCCCCGATGAAGTCCATCAGGGCCGCGCCCTTGGCGGCCTGACTGAGACGGGCGGCGAAACTCATCAGATCGCTCCTTGGGCCGGGCCGAACACCCGCCAGGCGGCGACCAGCACCACAGCCACCAGGGAGAAGGGCAGGAAGACCTTCCAGCCCAGGCGCATCAGCTGGTCATATCGGTAGCGGGGCACGATCGCCTTTACCATGGCGATCAGGAAGAAGAAGAAGACCGTCTTGGCGAAGAACCACATGAAGCCGAAGAAGCTCTGGGCGGTCGCCGGCCAGCTCTCGATGAACGGCGTCGGGAACGGCGCCTGCCACCCGCCAAAGAACAGGATGGTGATGATGGCGCACATCAGGACGATGTTGGCGTACTCGCCGATCATGAACAGCAGGTACGGGGTCGAGGAATATTCGACCTGATAGCCGGCCACGAGTTCGGACTCAGCTTCCGGCAGGTCGAAGGGCGGGCGGTTGGTTTCTGCCAGGGCCGAGATGAAGAAGACGACCGCCATGGGGACCATGATCAGGATCATCGGCAGGTTCGAAAGCCCGCCGCCGAACACGTACCAGTTCCAGAATCCGCCCGCCTGCTGCTCGACGATGGTCTGCAGGTTCATGGTGCCAGCCAGAAGGATCACCGTGATGATCACAAAGCCGATGGAGACCTCGTAGCTGACCATCTGGGCGGCCGACCTGAGGCTGCCCAAAAAGGGATACTTCGAGTTGGACGCCCAACCGCCCATGATGATGCCGTAGACCCCCAGCGAGCTGATCGCCAGCAGGTAAAGGACGCCGACATTGATGTCGGACACCACCCAGCCCGGCGCCAGCGGCACCACGGCCCAGGCGGCGAAAGCCAGGACGAAGCTGATGAGGGGGGCCAGGATGAAGACCACCTTGTCGGCCCCGTCGGGGATGACGATCTCCTTCAGGACGAACTTCAGGAAGTCGGCGAAGGACTGCAGCAGGCCGAAGGGACCCACGACATTGGGACCTTTACGCATCTGTACGCCCGCCCAGATCTTGCGGTCGGCCAGCAGCAGGAAGGCCAGGGACAGCAGGATCCAGATCATGACGGCCAGGATCTGGCCCACGGTGATCAGCGTCCAGCCGCCCGGCGTCGCCCAGAAATTGGTGGTGGCGTCCATGCCCTACTCCGCGGCGATCTTTTCGGCGCCCGGAACAAGCGCCTGGCACTCGGCCATGGTCACGCTGGCGCGTGCGATCGGGTTGGTCAGATAGAAGGCCTTCACGGGACTCGCGAAGGGCGCGTCCGAGAGGTCGCCCTCCCCGCCCAGAACCGACAGGTCGAGCCCGCCGGGCGCGTCCGGCACATAGTCGATTCGGCCGAAGGTGGGGTGATCGGCGAACAGCCGCGCACGCAGCTGGTCGAGGCTGTCATAGGGCAGCTTGGCGTCCAGCAGTTCGGACAGGGCCCGCAGGATGGCCCAGTCTTCCTTGGCCTCGCCCTTGGGGAAGACCGCCCGTTGGCCGCGCTGAACCCGGCCCTCGGTGTTCACATAGAGGCCGCTTTTCTCGGTATAGGCCGCGCCCGGAAGGATCACGTCGGCCCGGTGCGCGCCGGCGTCCCCATGGGTGCCCATATAAACGACGAAGGCGTCGGTGGCTGACAGATCCATCTCGTCGGCGCCCATCAGGACCAGCAGGTCCGCACCGCCCTTGGCCACCAGCTCCAGGGCCGGTTTGCCGCCGGCCTTGGGCGTGAAGCCCAGGTCCAGGCCCCCGACCCGCGCGGCCGCAGTATGCAACACGTTCCAGGTCGCGTTGAAGATCTTGGCCACCGACGCCGCGGCCTTGACGACCGCCGCGCCATCGGCGCGGGCCAGAGCGCCGACGCCCAGGATGATCGCGGCCTTTTCGGCGCCCTTGAACGCCTTGGCGAAATCGCTGCGGGACTTCGATAGGCCGCTGAGCGTTTCAGGGCCGGCTCCAAGATAGTCATAGCCAAAGCTCAGATCGGCCTGTTCGCCGATCACGCCGACCCGCAGGGCGCCGGCCAGCCAGCGCTTGCGTAGACGGGCATTGAACACCGGCGCTTCCAGGCGGGGATTGGTCCCCACCAGCAGAATGACATCAGCATCTTCGATGCCGGCGATGGTCGAGTTGAGCAGCCAGCTTTCGCGGGGTCCATCGCCCAGCGCCATGCCGTCCTGGCGGCAGTCGAGGCTCGTGACGCCCAGGCCGCCGAACAGGTCCAGCGCGGCTTTCATGGACTCGGCGTCCTGCAGGTCGCCGGCAATGACGCCCATGCGGTCGGGCGCGGTCGCCTTCACCTTGGCGGCCACGGTCTGAAGGGCCTCGGCCCAAGTGGCCGGACGCAGCTTGCCGTTCTCACGGATATAGGGACGGTCCAGGCGCTGGCGCGCCAGGCCATCGACGGCGTAGCGGGTCTTGTCGCTGATCCACTCTTCATTGACGTCGTCATTGATGCGCGGGAGCACGCGCAGCACGGCCGGTCCGCGGGCGTCGACCCGAATGGCCGAGCCCAGGGCGTCCATGACATCGACGCTCTCGGTCTTCTTCAGCTCCCAGGGCCGGGCGTTGAAGGCATAGGGCTTGGAGGTGAGCGCGCCGACCGGGCAGAGATCGATGACGTTGGCGCTCANNATCTCCGGCACGCCGGCCACCTCGGTGACAAAGCGGACGCACCGGGTGCACTGGATGCAGCGGGTCATCACCGTCTTGATGAGCGGACCCATGAACTTCTCTTCGACCGCGCGCTTGTTCTCGCCATAGCGGGAATCGTCGCGGCCATAGCCCATGGCCTGGTCCTGCAGGTCACACTCGCCGCCCTGGTCGCAGATC
>DJWR01000166.1 GCA_002441055.1 Caulobacteraceae bacterium UBA6225
CCAACACCATGCACCTGGTGGCCGACGAGGTCGCCGCGGCCATCTCCGTGCCCCTGATCCATATTGGCGACGCCACCGCCAGCGCCCTGGTGGACCAGGGGGTGAAGCGGCCGCTGCTGCTGGCCACCCGCTTCACCATGGAAGAGCGCTTTTACCGCGAACGCCTGGAGACCTTTGGTCTTGAGCCGATGATCCCCGGCGAGGGCGCGCGCGAGCGGCTGCACGCCATCATCTATGACGAACTGTGCCAGGGGGTGATCGATGTGGGGTCCCGCACCGCGGTGATGGCGATGATTGAGCGCGGTCGGGCTGAGGGTGCTGACAGCGTCATCTTTGGCTGCACTGAGCTAGGCCTGCTGCTGGAGCCAGAGTCCGTCGGCCTGCCGGTGGTCGACTCAGCGCTCGCCCATGTGACCGCCGCCTTGGACTTCGCCCTGGCGGAGGCGGCCTGATCAGTCGCGCCGGCGGCCCTTGTCGGCCTCTGCGTTGATGTATTCCTCAAAGCCGCTGGCCTTGACGGCCCGATCCTCCAGCCGTGCGGGGCTGGGCGCGCCTGCGGGCTGAGCGCCCGGGGCGAAGGTGACGGCAGGATCATTGGCCGGCGGCGCGGTGACGGCGTAGGGGCTCGGCTGATCCCAGGGGGCAGGTCCGGCCTTTTGCGCCTCATGGTCGGCGCGTTCGGCGTCGCTGACGACGCCGTCACGGTTGGCGTCGGCAGGATGGTGCAGCCGTAGCGTCTGGGCCTGGGCGCCGCCGACCGCGACCATCGCCAACAGGGTCATGGACAGGGGAATTCGCATGTCCGCATCCGTCTTGCTGGAGGTTGGCCCCATCATCGGGTCCGTCTTCAGCCAAGACAAGTCATCCGGGCAGGGCGACGACGCCGAACATATGCGGATGTCCCACGAGCAGGACCGCATAGACCACGATCGCCGCCAGGGGCCGCCACAGGCCAAGCTCTCCCAGGCGCAGGGACTGGCGACCGGCCAGGATGGCGGCGAAGGGAATGTTCGATGTCTGGCTGGCGAAGGGCTCCCAGGCCGCGCCAAGCACCCGGCGGCGCTTGGCGTCGATGCTGGTGGTCCCGGCGATGGCGAGCGCCAGCAGGGTGCCAAACAGGGTCATGCCCGCCCGGTCCCCATTCACGATCAGATGGCCCATGGCCCAGATCGCCACGCCCCACAGGAACGGATGGCGCGTGATGCGCAGGACGCCCTTCACCGCGTCCTCCCGCTGCAGAACGCCCTCCTGCTTGACGCTGGTCGGGTTGGGGGTGGTCAAACCGATCACCACGAACACCATGGCGATAAACTGCAGCAGCAGTTGGATGTGGCGGGTCGCCTCGCCCACGCCCCAATAGACCGTGTTCTCCGGGCCGCTGCGGGCCGCCCCATAGGCCATGATCATCCATGTCAGGCCAGCGACAGACAGGAGCGAGAACAGCCCCATATAGACGCCTTCGCCCATGCGCCCGACCAGGGTGTCGCGCACGCGGGTGCCGGAGATCAAAAGGTGGATCAGGACGAAAAACGCCGCTGCAGCGGTCAACTGGATCATGTGGTTGTCACCCCAAGGTGCGCCCAGGCAGGCGCGGCCAGAGCATCCCGCGATAAATTTACAGCGTCAAGATAAGGCTTCGTCCGGCTCGTCGCCCTCGAACAGGTCACGGGTCTGCGGTTCATCGGGCCTGGACCGTCCTGGCTGGCGGCGGGCCGGTGGCGGCGTCTCATCCCACGGCGGCGGGTCTTTATCCGCAACGGGCGAGGCGGGGGCGACGGCCTGTAAGGGGGCGATCTCGGGCGGGCGCGGGGGCGGCGATGGAGGAGCAGGCGGCCGGGGCGGGCTGGCCCGTCGCAAGATGGCCTCCACCCGGGCGATCCAGCGGTTGGCCTCCTGGATGGCCTCGGCGGGGGAGGGGGCGTTGCGCTTGGCCTCGTCTCCGGGCGCCCACAAGGCGACTTCGAAATCTGGATAGCGGGCGTCGTCGAAGATGAAGCGGAGCGTCACCTGACCAGTCCCAGGCGTGGTGCGCTCCAGAGCCCGCCGGCCTTCGCCGCGATAGGCGCGGGCGCGCACCTCGCCATCGACAATCAGTTCGGCGCCCACCAGTTCATCAATCCGATAGACCAGACACCAGGCGCCCTGGTCCCAGGCCACCGCGGCGAGGCTGCGGGCGAAGTTGAATCCCACGCCCCGGCCATTGGCGCTCAGCACCGCGTCGGCGGGCAGCTTGAGGACATTGCGGAAGGCCCGCCGGATGCGGCGGTCTTCGTCCATGAACCAGATGGCTGCGCTGCCGGCGAAGGTCACCGCCGTGCCCGCCAGGGCCAGCCAAAGGAGCAGTCGCGCCGTCTCATCCATGGAGGTGAAAACTACCCCTGTTCGCCTCGCCCGGAAAGCGGCTCAGAGGTCGAGGTCGATCACCAGAGGCACATGGTCCGACGGCTTTTCCCAACCGCGGACATCCCGATGGATCTCGCATCCTCGCAGCCGGTCGGCCGCCTGGGGGGACAGCAGGGCGTGATCGATACGGATGCCGTGATTCCGCTGCCAGGCGCCGGCCTGATAGTCCCAGAAGGTGTAGGCGCCCGGCGTGCCGTCGGCCTGCATGTAGGCGTCGGACAGGCCGAGCCACTTCAGGGCTCGGAAGGCCTCGCGCGAGCGGGGCTGGAATAGGGCGTCATCCAGCCACTTCTCGGGATTTTCCGCGTCCCGTGGCTCAGGAATGACGTTGTAATCGCCCATCAGGGCCAGGGGTTCTTCCAACGCCAGCAGGCCCTGGGCGTGACGGTGCAGGCGCGCCATCCAGCCGAGCTTGTAGTCGAACTTCTCGGTGGTCACCGGATTGCCATTGGGCAGATAGATCGACGCCACCCGAACTGGGCGGGGGCCGGACACCACGGCTTCGATATAGCGGGCCTGTTCGTCGCTCTCGTCGCCGGGCAGGCCGCGGGTCACGTCCTCCAGCGGGGTCTTCGACAGCAGGGCCACGCCATTATAGGTCTTCTGACCGAGGACCTCGACATTATAGCCAAGCCGTTCAAAGGCTTCGGCCGGAAACTTCTCCTCGACGCACTTGATTTCCTGCAGGCAGGCGACGTCGGGGGCGGCCTCTTCAAACCAGCGGACCACCGTCTCCAGCCGGGCGTTGACGGAATTGACGTTCCAGGTGGCCAGGCGCATCGCGGTCTCCAGGTGTTCGGCGAAGCGCGAAGCTAGAGGGGCGTTGGCGCCGGCTCAATGGCCTTGCGCCCAGGACCACCTCAGATCGAGAAGCTGACCCCGCAGCCGCAGCTGGACTTGGCGTTGGGGTTGCGGATCTTGAACTCCGCGCCCACCAGCTCATCCACGAAGTCGATCTCCGAGCCCTTGAGCATCACCAGAGAGATTTCGTCCACCAGGGCCGCAGCGCCGTCGCGCTCAATGCGCAGATCATCCGGCTCGGCGGCGTCCACCAGGTCCAGCTGGTACTGGAAGCCCGAACAGCCGCCGCCCTCGACGGCGATGCGGAGCATGATTGGCTTGCCCTGGGCCTGGCTGATCGCCTTGAGCCGTTCAGCGGCCGAGGCGGAGAGGGTGAGATCGAGTGTGGTCATGGCCTGTTAAATCAACCTGTGGCCTGGACTATATGAGGACTTATGCGGCCTCGACCAAGGGGCTGGTCCAAATGAAGGGTTCAATGGCCGCCTCCCTGCCTTCCCGCGTCGCCTATGCCGAAGATCCCGCAGCCTCCCTGGGGCGCAAGTTCGCAGAGGCTGAGAGCGCCACCCGCACCCCCTTCGCCCGGGACCGGGACCGCATCATCCACTGCACGGCCTTCCGCCGGCTGAAGGAGAAGACCCAGGTCTTTGTGGCCCATGAAGGCGATCATTTTCGCACGCGGCTGACGCATTCGCTGGAAGTGGCGCAGATCGCCCGGTCTCTGGCCGCGGCCCTCGGTCTGGATGCTGATCTGGCTGAAACCATCGCGCTCGCCCACGACCTCGGCCATCCGCCCTTCGGCCATGCCGGCGAGGATGAGCTGCAACTGCTCATGGAGGCCTATGGCGGCTTCGACCACAACGTCCAGACCTTCCGGGTGGTGACCAAGCTGGAGCGCCGCTATCCGGCCTGGGACGGGCTGAACCTGACCTGGGAAACCCTGGAGGGGGTGATCAAGCACAATGGGCCAGTGGCCTCGAAGCTCGACCGCCCGTCCTGGAGCGCCATCGCCGAGTTTGACGCCGAATACGCCCTGCGCCTGTCGACCTGGGCGTCCGCCGAGGCCCAGGTGGCGGCGCTGGCCGACGACATCGCCTACAACAATCATGACGTGGACGACGGGGTGCAGGCGGGGCTGTTCCACCTGAAGGAACTGCTGGACGTGCCGCTCATCGGGCCGATCCTGCACCAGGTCTATCAGGATCACCCGGGCCTCGACGCCGGCATCACTCGCCTGGAGGCGGTGCGGCGTATGATAGGGGCCATGGTCGGCGACGTCCTGACCGAGACCCGCCGCCGGGCCGAGGTCAATGGGCTCGCCAGCCCCGAGGATGTCCGGATGATGTCCGGCGCCCTGGTGGCCTTTTCCCCCGACATGGTCGAGGATCTCTCTCAGCTGCGCGCCTTCCTGATGGAGCGGATGTATCGCCACTGGCGGGTCAATCGCACGCGCAGCCAGGCGCGCCGCATTCTCGCCGAGATGTTCGGCTTGTTCATGCAGGAGCCCGACGTCCTGCCCACCGAGTGGTTTGCTCAGGTCAAGGACCGGGGAGAGTCGGGTCGGGCGCGGGTGGTGTGCGACTACATCGCCGGCATGACCGACCGCTACGCCATTGAGGAGCATCGCCGGCTTTTCCACCTCGACGTCTGGAACTAGCCCGCTTTGGGGGCCGCATCGCCGGCGCGGCTTCGATAGACTAACGACCGGACTCGCCTGATTCGCAGCGGGTCCAGTTTCCCATCTGCCCGCGGAGCCTACGCGATGTCCGACCATGATCGCGGCGCCTACACGCCTCCCACCGATGCGCCGCTGTCTTTCGACGCGCGACAGCCGGTGCGCGGCTCGCGCCCGGCCCCGATGATGCTGGTGATCAGCGCCATTGTGCTGTTGGTGCTCGTGGTGGCGATCGTCCTGATCTATCGCTCAGGCGCTCGGGAGGCCGGCGAGCCGCCGCAGACCGTCGGAACCCCCGTGGGCGAAATGAAGACCGCGCCGGCGCCGGAGGATCAGCCCGTCGACCCGGCCACGGGTCTGCAGATTTATCGCTCCGAAGACGGCGCGCCCGCGCCCGCCGAGCCGAATTTCGTCCCGCCGCCGGAGGAGCCCCAGGCCAGGCCAGATCCTCAGCTGCGGCCCACGGCGCCGGTGACCAGCCAGCCCGCGCCCGCCGTCAAAGCAGCGCCGACCCCTGCGCCGGCGCCCAAGGCTCCCGCGACGCCTGCCCCGAAGGCACCTGAACCCAAAGCGCCCGCAGCCGCGCCGGCCGTCGCCAGCGGCGGAGCCATGGTGCAGGTGGGCGCCTTCTCCTCCGAGGCTTTGGCCGACGCCGGTTGGAACGACGCCATGCGCGCGCTCCCGGACTCCGCGGCCGGCAAGGGCAAGCGGGTCGAGCCGGTCCAGAGTAACGGCAAGACCCTCTATCGTGGCTACGTCACGGGCTTCTCCTCCCGCGCCGAGGCCACCGCCTATTGCGACCGCCTGAAGGCGGCCGGCCGCAGCTGTTTCGTCCGGTGAGTCCGCGCGCCTGCATCTTCGGCTGCGCGGGTCTGGAGCTGACCCGCGAGGAGGCGGCCTTCTTCGCCGACGTGAAGCCGTGGGGCTTCATCCTCTTCAAGCGCAATGTGGAGAGCCCCGATCAGGTCAGGCGCCTAGTGGACGCCCTGCGCGCCACGGTGGGCCGCGACGACGCTCCTGTGCTGATCGACCAGGAGGGCGGCCGGGTGCAGCGCCTGGGGCCGCCCCACTGGCCGGTCTATCCGCCGGGCCGCGCCTATGGACAGCTGCCGGGCAATGACCCGCTCTTGCGCCGGGAGATCACCCGTCTGGGCGCCCGACTGATGGCCTATGATCTGGCTGAGCTCGGCATCAACGCCGACTGCGTCCCGGTGCTGGATGTGCCGCAGGCCGGCGCCCACGACGTCATCGGCGACCGCGCCTATGGAGACACGGCCGAGGAAGTCGCCCTGCTGGGTCGGGCCGCGGCGGAGGGGCTGATCGCCGGCGGGGTCCTGCCGATCATCAAGCACATTCCCGGCCATGGCCGCTCCATGGCCGACAGCCATCTGGACCTGCCGGTGGTGGATGCGTCCCTTGAGGACCTGGACGCCGTGGATTTCGCGCCGTTCCGCGTGCTGTCGGACATGCCCATGGCGATGACCGCCCACGTGGTCTACTCGGCCATCGATGCGAAGCGCCCGGCCACCACGTCGCGCAAGGCCATCAAGCACGTCATCCGCGACTCCATCGGCTTCCAGGGTCTGCTGATGAGCGATGACCTGTCGATGAAGGCCCTGTCCGGCGACTTCAAGGCTCGCACCAAGGATTCCCTGGCCGCCGGCTGCGACGTAGTCCTCCACTGCAATGGCGACATGGCTGAGATGGCCCCCATCGCCGAAGCCTGTGGCAAGCTGTCGGGCAAGGCCAAGCGGCGCGCCGAGGCCGCGCTCGCCCGACTGGCCAAGCGGCCCGAGCCTCTCGATCTCGCCGAGGCCCGCGCCCGGTTCAAATCGGCCTTCGACGGCGGCTGATGAGCGGGCAAGGCTTCCAGCCCAATCTCGACTTCGAGGCCGCAGCCACGGCGGCCGAGGATGGCGAGGCCCTGATCATCGATGTGGACGGCTATGAAGGACCGCTGCACGTCCTCCTGGCGCTGGCCCGCACCCAGAAGGTCGACCTGCTCAAGCTCTCAGTTCTGAAGCTCGCCGAACAGTACTTGGCCTTTGTCCATCAGGCGCGCCGGCTGCGCTTCTCCCTGGCGGCGGACTATCTGGTCATGGCCGCATGGCTGACCTACCTGAAGTCTCGCCTTCTGCTGCCCAAGCCCGAACGACCCCAGGCCGAGGAGCCGCCGGCCGAGGAGATGGCCGCCCAGCTTGCCTATCGCCTCGCCAAGCTGGACGCCATGCGGCAGGCCGCTGAAGCTCTTAAGGACCGACCGCAGCTCGGCCGAGAGGTCTTCACCCGGGGCGACCCAGAGGCCATCCGCATCATTCCGTCGACGCGCATTGAAGGCGATCTCTACAGCCTGATGGACGCCTATCTTGACCAGCGGCGGCGGGACGAGAGCCGTCGCTACGCGCCACGTCCCCCCNNCCCATGCGGGGCGGGGCGGGCGAGGGGCCTTCCCGGGCCTCCTATCTCGCCTCGACCCTCTCGGCCAGCCTGGAGCTGGTGAAGGAAGGCGCCCTGGAGGCCCGCCAACTGGAGGCCTTCGCCGACCTCTATCTGAGGGCCCGCCATGGGGAGGCCGCCCCATGAGCGAGGCCGTCGAACGCGCCATCGAGGCGCTGCTGTTCGCCGCCGCCGGGCCTTTGAGCGCCGCCGATCTGGCCCAGCGCCTTCCGCCCGAGACCGATGTGGGGGCCGCCCTGATGGCCCTGAAGGCGCGCTATGCTGGTCGTGGGGTCGAGCTCGTCTGCGTCGCCGAGCGCTGGCGGTTTCAGACCGCCGCTGACCTCGCCCATCTGATGACCGAGGAGCGGGAGGAACCCAGACGCCTGTCCAAGGCGGCCCAGGAAACCTTGGCCATCATCGCCTACCACCAGCCGGTGACTCGGGCCGAGATCGAAGCGGTGCGGGGTGTCCAGGCCAGCAAGGGGACCCTGGACGTCCTGCTGGAGCTGGGCCTGGTTCGCATGCGCGGCCGACGGCGCACGCCGGGTAGACCCGTCACCTATGGCACCACCGACGCCTTTCTTGAGCACTATGGCCTGGCGAGCCTGGCGGATCTGCCGGGCATGGCGGAGATGAAGGCGGCGGGACTCCTCAGCCTCGACCTGCCGCCGGACTTCGCGGTGCCCGATCCGTCCACCGCCCGGGACGATGACGATCCCCTCGACATGTCGGTTGAGGCGCCCGAATTCCACACTGATTTTCTGGGTGGTGAAGAGGATTCGTCCCGGTCCTGACCGGAAAGTGAGCCGCCCCCTGCAAAAGCCTTTGCCCTCGCCTTGGCGCAATGGGGGCTTACTCGTTATATTGATCTGACATTGAGGGGTGGCGACGCGGTCGCCAATGGCCGCTCAACAAAGGAGTTTCGCCTTATGGGCTCGTTCTCGATCTGGCATTGGCTGATCGTTCTCGTCGTTTTCGCGCTCCTGTTTGGGGGCCGCGGTAAGATCTCGTCGGTCATGGGCGACGCGGCCAAGGGCATTCGCGCTTTCCGCGACGGCCTGAAGAATGAAGAGTCTGAAGAGACCAAGCCCGAGGTGGTCAAGACTATCCCTGAGCGGGAAAAGGACGAGGTTCGCAGCTGATTGCGCCCGGGGCCGACGCGATCGGCCCCGACCTTCGTGCTCTAGATTCCAGGTTGATGAGCGCATCGGAACGCGAGCTGCTCACCCCTCCGCCCAACGCGCTCTAGGCCAGAACCGTCATGCTTCCCGATATCGGCGCAGGAGAACTCCTGCTTATCGCCATTGTCGCCCTGGTGGTGGTGGGGCCCAAGGACCTGCCGCTGCTGCTGCGGCGGCTTGGCCAGTTCACCGCGCGCCTCCGGGGTATGGCCGCCGAATTCCGGGCCAGCTTCGACGAGATGGGCCGCCAGTCCGAGCTGGACGAACTGCGCAAGGAGGTTGAGGCCCTGCGCAGCGGTCGGATGCTGGATGACGAGATGGGCCGCACCGACGCCCAATCGGTGATGCGCGAGATCGAGACGGGGCTGTCCCAGGGCGACATCCAGATGCATCCGCCCATGGGCTCGCCCTATGCCAGCAGCCAGTCCCTGGCCGAGCCGGAGCCGGTGGATGCGTCGAAGCCGACTTCTGCTCCGCCGGTCGCGGCCCCGTCCGAAGCTGCGGCAGCGCCCAAGACGCCGCGCGCCAGGCCCGCCCCCAAGTCGGCGGGCCCCGCAGGCGAGACGGCCGAACCCAAGGCTCGGGCGAGCCGGGCCAAGGCCGCCGCCAAACCGGCCGGAGACAAGGCGTGAGCACTATTGAGGATGACGACGAGCGGGAGATCGAATCCTCCCGCGCCCCGCTGCTCGACCATCTGGTGGAGCTGCGTAAGCGGCTGATCATCTGCATTGTCGGCTTTGCGGCGGGCTTCGCCCTCTGCTTCGCCTTTTCCGAGCCGATCTACATCTTCCTGCTGCACCCGTTCGAAGTGGCTGCGCGTCTGATGGCCGCCGAGAATGCCGGTGGTGGGCACGGCCCCTTCTCGATGATGTCGGCCATGGCCGGCCTCACCGAGGTCCCTGAAGGCGGGGAGGGGCTGCGACTGGTGTTCACCGCACCGCTGGAATTCTTCTTCACCAAGCTCAAGCTGGCGGCCTTCGGGGCGGTGATCGTCACTTTCCCGGTGCTGGCCTGGCAGGTCTACGCCTTCGTGGCGCCGGGCCTCTACAAGCGCGAACGCCGGGCCTTCCTGCCCTTCCTGGCTGCAGCGCCTGGGCTGTTCCTGCTGGGCGCGGCGCTCGTCTACTACATGATCCTGCCGTTCGTGCTGTGGTTCTCCCTGTCTCAGCAAATCGTCGGCGAGGCCGCGGTGACTGTGGAGCTCCTGCCCAAGGTCTCGGACTATCTGACCCTGGTGACCACCCTGCTCTTGGCCTTCGGCCTCTGCTTCCAGCTGCCGGTGGTGCTGACCCTGCTGGCGCTGACTGGCATTGTGAACGCCCAGATGCTGCGCACCGGGCGGCGCTACGCCATCCTGGGGGTCTTCATCGTGGCGGCCATCGTCACCCCGCCGGACCCGATCAGCCAGCTGTCCTTGGCCATCCCGATCATCCTGCTCTACGAGATCTCCATCTGGTGCGTGCGCCTGATGGAGCGCCGCCGTCAGCGGGACGACGAGGCCCAGGGCAAGGACGTCATTCCCGTCTAGGCGAGATATGGCCCCTTCAGGTGAGATCAGGCCCGGCGCGGGGCTTGGCCCCATGGCCGACGCGCTCTAGAGAAGGCCGCTCAATCCCCAAAGACCGCCGGCGCGCCCATGCACGACATCAAGGCCATTCGCGACAATTCCGACCTCTATGAACAGGCCTGGAGCGCGAAGGGTCGGTCCGGGGCTGCCGCCCAGGCGCTGGAGCTCGACACGACCCTGCGGGCCGCCCAGACCGCCCTGCAGGAGGCCCAGAGCCGCCGCAACGACCTGTCCAAGCAGATCGGCCAAGCCAAGGGCCGCAAGGACGAGGCTGAAGCCACGCGCCTGATGGCCGAGGTCGAGACTCTCAAGGGGGTTCTTGAGACCCAAGGGACGATCGAGCGCGAGACCGGCGAGGCCCTGCGCGACCTGCTGGCGGGACTGCCCAACCTGCCAGCGCCGGATGTGCCCCCCGGCGCCGACGAGAATGACAACCAGGTGGTCCGCCGCTGGGGCGAGCCCTTCGCCATCACCGCGCCCAAGGACCATGTGGATCTCGGCGAGACGCTCGGCCTGATGGATTTCGAGGCCGCCGCCCGGATGAGCGGCTCGCGGTTTGTGGTGCTCAAGGGCCAGCTCGCCCGGTTGGAACGGGCGCTGGGCCAGTTCATGCTCGACCTGCAGACCCGCGAGCATGGCTATCTGGAGGTTTCGCCGCCGCTGCTGGTGCGCGACGAGGCGGTGTTCGGCACCGGCCAGCTGCCGAAGTTCGCCGAGGACCTGTTCCACACAGAGGACGGCCGCTGGCTGATCCCCACCGCCGAGGTTTCCCTGACCAACCTGGTCCGTGACCAGATCACGCCCACCGAAGAGCTGCCCCTGCGGCTGACGGCGCTGACCCATTGTTTCCGGTCCGAGGCCGGGGCCTCGGGGCGCGACACCCGCGGGATGATCCGCCAGCATCAGTTCCAGAAGGTGGAGCTGGTCTCCATCACCACGCCCGACCAGTCGGACGAGGAGCACGAGCGGATGGTGGGCTGCGCCGAAGCCGTGCTGAAAGCCCTGGAGCTGCCCTTCCGCACCATGCTCCTTTGCGCGGGCGACATGGGTTTCTCGGCCCGCAAGACCTATGACCTGGAGGTCTGGATCCCCTCGGAAGGGCGCTATCGCGAGATCAGCTCCTGCTCCAACTGCGGGGACTTCCAGGGGCGGCGCATGAATGCGCGGACCAAGGCGGCCGGGGAGAAGTCGACCCGCATCGTCCACACCCTGAACGGCTCGGGGCTGGCGGTCGGCCGCACCCTGGTGGCGATCATCGAGAACTATCAGGACGAAAACGGCGCCATCGCCATTCCCCAGGCCCTGCACCCCTATATGGGCGGGCTGACCCGGATCGAGGCCGGCGCATGAGACTGTTGCTGACCAATGACGACGGCATCCACGCTGAGGGCCTGGAGGCCCTGGAGCGGATCGCCAGGCAACTGTCGGACGACATCTGGACCGTGGCGCCAGAGTACGAGCAGTCCGGCGCCTCCCGGGCCCTGACCCTGTCTGAGCCGGTGCGGGTGCGGAAGCTGGATGACCGGCGCTTCGCGGTCACCGGCACGCCCACCGACTGCGTGATGCTGGGCATGAGCGAGCTCATCAAGGGCGCCAAGCCCGATCTCGTCCTGTCCGGCGTCAATCGCGGCGCCAATATCGCCGAAGACGTGACCATGTCCGGCACGGTGGCCGGCGCCATCGAGGGCATGGCCATGGGCGTTCCGGCGATCGCCCTGTCCCAGACCGGTGGACCCAAGCCCCATGAGCCCTTCTTCGAGGCGGCCGAGGTCTTCGCGCCGGGGATCGTGAAGCGCCTGCTGGAGATCGGCTGGCCCACCGACGTGGTGATGAACCTCAACTTCCCCAATCGGCCGATCGCTGAGATCACCGAGGTGGAGGTGACCCGCCAGGGGTTCCGCGACGTGCAGGTCCGCCATGCCGAGCGGCGCAGCGATCTGCGCGGTCGGGACTATTACTGGATGGGTTTCCGCCAGGAGCGCTCCCAGCCGGAGGAGGGCACCGACCTGCGGGCCATCTATGAGGGCAAGATCTCGGTCACGCCCCTGCACATCGACCTGACCCACGCCGAAACCGTCTTCAAGATGCGTGGGGTGCTGGGCGGCGCTCCTCCGAAGGCCTGAGATGGCGCAGGACCCCGACGACAGCCCCGAGACCCGCCTGGCCCGCCTGGTGCTGGCCCTGCGCTCCCAGGGCGTCAGTGATCCCAAGGTGCTGCAGGCCCTTGAGGCCACCCCGCGGCAGATGTTCACGCCGGACCTGTTCCAGGAGCGGGCCTTCGAGGACTCGGCCCTGCCCATCGCCTGTGGCCAGACCATCAGCCAGCCCTTCATTGTCGGCCTGATGACCCAGGCCCTGAAGATCGAGCCCCGGGCCCGGGTGCTGGAGATCGGCACGGGGTCTGGGTACCAGACCGCGATCCTCTCGCGGCTGGCCAGGCTGGTTTATACGGTGGAGCGTTATCGCACCCTGCTGGCCGAGGCTGAATCGCGGTTCAAAGCCCTTGGCCTGACCAATGTGATCACCCGGTTTGGGGACGGGGGCCTGGGATGGCCCGAACAGGCGCCTTTCGACCGTATTATGGTCACAGCCGCAGCCCCAGATGAGCCTGCGGCCCTGTTGGCCCAGCTCAAGCCCAACGGCATTCTGGTCGCGCCCATTGGGCGTGGCCCTGTCCAGATCCTGAGGCGCTATTGCGGCGACGGTAAGGGCGGGTTCGCCGTGGAGGATCTGGGCGAGGTTCGCTTTGTGCCCCTTCTGGACGGCGTCGCCCGGGAACTCTGAGCGACGGCGTTTTGCGTCAAGTGTGGGACGGTCTCGGTGTCGGCCTTAACCCACGGTTAACCTCAAGACCCCGACTGAGTCAGAACCTGTCCCATGGAGCGGCCATGACGCACTTCCTTTCCCGTACGGCTCTGGTCCTGCTCGCCAGCAGCGCGCTTGTGGCCTGTTCGACCTATCAGGCTGAAGGGGTCGAGCAGGTTCGACCCAATTTCCCGGTGCGCCAGGGCCCGGCGATGCAGAGCCCGTCGCCGGCTACACAGCCGCCTGGCGACATGACGCCGCCGCCAGCCGCTCAGCCGACAAGCCCCATCGAGTCCCGCCCCCTGGATCCCCTGCCGCAGGCTCAACCGCGGCCGAGCGACAGCTATGCGCCGCCGCCGCCGCCCCCGCCGCCTGTTCAGGAATATGAGACGATCACGCGCACGACCGCCACGGGTCAGGTCGTCGACGCCGATGGCCCGCCCCAGACCTATACGGTGGCGGCCGGCGACACGGTCTATGGGATCGCGCGCAAGCTCTCCACCACCCGCGACCAGTTGGCCACGGACAACAATCTGAGCGCGCCCAACTATGTCATCCAGCCCGGTCAGGTGCTGAAGGGCCCGTCCAGCAAGACCAAGGCCTATGTGGTGGCCAGCGGCGATACCCTGTTCGCCATCGCCCGACGCTTCAGCGTGAATGGCCTGGCCATCGCCGACGCCAACGATATGGAGCTGAACGACGTCATTCGTCCCGGCCAGCGGCTGCTGCTGCCTGAAGGTTTCCGCGACACCGGCCCCGTGACCAGCACGGTGCGGGTGCCCGTGACCCGCTCGGCCCCTGCGGCTCCGGTCCCGAGCGCGCCCGCTCCGGCGGCGCCGCCAGTGACGACCCCGCCGCCGCCGGCAGTGCGGCCGCCAGCTCCGACGCCCGCCCCCCGTCCAGCGCCAGCGCCGACGCCGGCTCCCGCTCAGCCCGCTCCGATCATCCCCAGCACTCGCACGCCGGCCGACGCGCAGGTGGCTCAGCTCGGTCGCGGACGATTCATCTGGCCGCTACGGGGAGACATGCTGTCGACCTTCGGTCCGAAGGGCACGGGGCAGCGCAATGACGGCGTCAACATCCGCGCGCGATCGGGCGAGACTGTCCGGGCCGCCGCTGCCGGCGATGTGGTCTATGCCGGCGACCAGGTGCCTGGGTTCGGCAATCTGGTGCTGATCAAGCACGCCGACGGCTGGGTCACGGCCTATGGCCACCTGGCCCGCATCGACGTCAAGATGCAGGACAAGATCAGTCAGGGGCAGCAGATCGGCCAGGCCGGCGCCACCGGCGAGGTGGGCGAACCGCAGCTGCACTTCGAGGTCCGGTTTGCGCCGACCCCGCAGGACCGCGCCCGGCCTATCGACCCCATGCTGGTCCTGCCGCAGTAAGGCTGTCGAGCGTCGCCTGTCCCCGTTAGAGGGGCAGGCTCTTGCCCTGCGCGCCCGCCAGGTCGCGGATGAACTGCCAGGCCACCCGGCCCGAACGGGCGCCGCGCAGTTGCGCCCATTGCAGGGCGTGGCGGTCCAGGTCCGGGTCGCTCAAGCCATGGCGCTCGGCATAGGCGCGCACGGCCTGCAGATAGGTGGGCTGGTCCATGGGCGGGAAGCCGATCCACAGGCCAAAGCGGTCCGACACGCTGACCTCCTCCTCGGCGTCCTCAGCCGTGGCGATCAGGCCGCGATCTTCCTGATGACCGCGGGGCATCAGGTGGCGACGGTTTGAGGTGGCGACAAACAGCACATTGGCTGGCGGCCCGGAGACCCCACCCTCAAGCGCCGACTTTAGCGCCTTGGCGGCCGCCGCCCCGTCTTCGAACGACAGGTCGTCGCACAGGACGACAAAGCGTTCGGGCCGATCCCGCAGGGCGTCGAACAGGCCGGGCAGGGCGGTGACCTGGTCCCGGTCCACCTCCACCAGCTTCAGATCATCGTGGCCCTCGGCCACGGCCATGAAGGCGGCCTTGGCGATGGAGCTCTTGCCGGTGCCGCGCACGCCCCACAGCAGGACGTGGTTGGCCGGCAAGCCGCGGGCGAAGCGCTGCAGGTTCTCCAGGAAACGAGCTTTCTGCCGCTCGATGCCCACCAGGGCTTCCAGGCTCAGGGGATAGTCAGGGGCGGGAAGGAAGCCGCCGGTTTCCGGGTCGTGGCGGAACAGGCGCGCGGCCGAAAAGTCGGGGCGGGGCGGGGTGGCCGGCGCCAGTCTTTCCAGGGCTTCGGCGATGCGGACGAGGAGCGGGCGCAGGTCTTGATCCATGGATTGGGTGCTTAGCCTCCGGGCTCGCATTGCAAAAGGGGGCGCCAGCGCATAGCTTCCGCCGACTTGTGAGAGGGGCCGACGCACCGGCCCTTGACCTGCAGCCGGAGAGGCCATGTTCGCCACCCCCGCCTACGCCCAGACCGCC